>NZ_SMKT01000142.1 GCF_004348735.1 Actinomadura sp. KC06 | reverse complement strand
GCGCAATGGGAGGAGGGGGTCGCAGTGAGCCGGGGGCCGCGGATGACGGTGCAGACTCAGATGGTGCTGCGCCAGGCGCTGCTGGAGCCGGGCCGCGAGTGGTACGGGCTGGAGATGGTGCAGGCCACCGAGCTGCCCACCGGCACCGTGTATCCGATCATCACCCGGCTGGAGCAGGCCGGATGGATCACCTCCCGCTGGGAGGAGCCTCGCGAGCAGCGCGAGGCTGACGCCCTCGGCCGTCCGCGCCGCCGCTACTATCAGCTCACCCAGGAGGGTGCTGAGAGTGCCCGGCTCGCGCTCGCCAAGGCCCACGCCAACCGCGCCACCACCCCCAAGCCCTGGGACACCCTGCGCCCGCAAGCCCCCGGAGCCACCTCGTGACGTGCCCTACCTGCTACTCCGACATCAACTCTGCTCTCACCTGTTCCCACCGCGGAGCGCTCGTAGGTGCGCACCAAGACCGCGACATGGGCGCGCTCCAAGACGCGTGCGCTGCATTGGTCGCCCGTGTACTTTCTGCTACCCCTGGGGCCACGGAGGCGGCAGCAGAGGCGGCACGCGCGGCGACAGCGGCGAAGACGGAATCCGCGGCCAAACAGGCAGCGAGGGGGGCGGAGACGGAGAAGGCGGCGGCACGCGCGGCGAGGGCGGCGGAGGCAGCGGCACGCGCGGCGACAGTGGCGGAGACGGCATCCGCAACTGCACAGGCGGCGATGGCGGCGGCAGATGCGGCGGAGATGGCACGCGCGGCGACAGCGGCGGAGATGGCATCCTGGGCGGAAGCGGCGGCGGATGCGACGGTCTTAGCGGCGGAGCGAGCGGCGATTGCTGCGGGGGCGGCGGCGAAGGCGGCGTATGCGGCAGCGGACGCAGCGGAGACAGCAGAGGCAATCCGAAATGTGGCGGACGCGGCGGTGCGGGCGTTGCAGGTGGCTGCGCTGGCTTTCACCGCGCTACGCAGCGGCTTCTCCCCGGCGCACATGGAGGTGGCGAGTGTGGCACAGCCGCCTGGGGTGTTGACGCGGCGGCTGGTGGCCGTTGGGTGTGCGCTGCTGCCTGCTGGCGACCGGGACCGCTACGGCGAGGAGTGGTTGAGCCTGCTGACCGAGCTGCCTACCCGTCGGGCGCGGGCTCGTGAGGTGCTTTCCATCCTGTGCGGTGCGCCGCGTCAGGCCTGGGCGCTGCGGCGTCCGCTCAAGCCCGTTCCGCCTGCCTGACCGGTGGTTTGTTCGTAGAAGGCCAGGGACTCGCGGATGCGGGTGCGGAGCCACATGTGGGGGCGGTCGTTGTCGTAGCGCTGGTGCCAGGCCAGGACGATCGGGACGGGTGGCAGATCGAAGGGCAGCGTCCGGGTGCGGAGGCCCAGTTTGCTGACGGTTGGGCGGCACATGTGTTCTGGGATCGCGACCATTAGTTCGCTCTCGGCGACCAAATAGAGGGCTGCGGTGCTCGTTGGGACGGACGCGACCACGCGGCGGCGTAGGCCTAGGGCGTCCAGGGACGTGTCTATCGGGTCGCTGAGTCTGCCACGGCGGGAGACGATTACGTGATCGGCCTCGGCGAAGCGTTCTGCGGTCAGGTCGGTGGCGGCGCAGGGGTGGTCCGCGGATACGGCGGCGACCAGGCGGTCGTGGCCGATGGTGATGTGGTTGATCTCCGGGACGTCCGGTTCGGTGGAGCCGATCTCGAGGTCGACTTGGCCGTGGCGTAGTTCGTTGGTGTCGCTGCTGGCTTCGGCGAGGAGCCGGATGGCCACGCCGGGGGCCTGGGCGCGGACGGTGGCCAGGAGCGTCGGGCCGATCGCCGTGGTTACTGCGTCGTGGCCGCGGACTGAGAACGCGCGGTCGAGGTTCGCCAGGTCGAGGTCGTGTTCCGGGCGCAGGACGCCGCGCGCACGCTGGACGAGGTCGTGGACCTCGCCGCGGATCTCCAGGGCGTACGGCGTCGGGATCATGGTGCGCCCGGCCCGCACCAGGATCTGGTCGCCGGTGACGCGTCTGATCCGGCCGAGGGTGCGGCTCATCGCGGGAGCGGAGAGGTTCAGGCGCTCTGCCGCGGCCGCGACGCTGTTGTGCTCCAGCAGTGCGTCCAGCGCGGTCAGCAGGTTCAAATCCAAGTGCACGAGAGTAAATGTAGCCCTATCAAAGATGCACTGGCCATTATTAATGGTCGCTCTTAGTGTCGGGGGACAGGACGAAACCCCCGGTCGAGGAGCGAGGGCATGGAGATCTGGCAACTGTCCGCCACCGAGGTCGCGCGCCTGCTCCGCACCGGGGCTGTGTCATCGGTCGAGGCCACCCGGTCGGTGCTCGCGCGGATCGCCGACGTCAATCCGGCGGTTAACGCGGTCGTCGAGGTGCGGGAGGACGAGGCGCTCGACGCGGCGCGGAAGGCGGACGCGCGGCTGCGGCACGGGCCGGCGGCGGGGTTGCTGCACGGCGTGCCTGTGACCTTCAAGGTGAACACGAATGTCGAGGGGCTTCCCACTACCGAAGGCGTTGCCGCCTATAGGGACCACGTCGCCACCGAGACCGATCCGCAGGCTTTGAGCTGGCTGGACGCCGGGGCCATTCCCGTAGGGCGAACCAATTGCCCGCCCTTCGCCACCCGGTGGACGACGGAGAACGACCTGTACGGCGCGACGGTCAATCCGTGGGATCCGGCGGTGACGCCGGGCGGGTCCAGCGGTGGGGCGGCCGTCGCGGTGGCGCTCGGGATGGGTGCGCTGGCGCAGGGCAACGACATCGGCGGGTCGATCCGTTATCCGGCCGCGTGCTGCGGTGTCGTCGGGCTGCGGCCCACTCCTGGCCGGGTTCCCGCGTGGACGGGGCCGCCGTCGCATGATCCGCCGATGGCCGTGCAGGCGTTCGTGGAGCAGGGACCCCTCGCCCGGACGGTCGCCGACCTGCGGCTGGGGTTGCGAGCGATGGCGGCCTACGATCCAAGGGATCCGCGAGCCGTCGCCCACACCAGCAGGATTCCGGCGTCGGTGGAGCAGGGGCGTGTCGCGGTCGTGACCGATCCGGGTGGGTCGGGGCTGCGGGGATCGTCCACGGCGGAGAGCGTCGAGGCCACGCGGACGGCCGCCGGATGGCTGGCCGACGCCGGTTACCAGGTCGACGAGGTCGAGCAGCCGCTGTTCGGCGAGGCCGCCGAGCTGTGGTGGAAGCTCGCGCTCACCGAGTTCGCGATCGGGATGGTGGCCGAGGTCGAGCGTGTCGGCGACCCCGGTTTCCGCCGGTTCTTCGACCTCATGTTCGCCGTTTACCGGGACGCGTTCGGTGAGGTCGATCTGGCGGAGTTCGTGGCCGGGTGGGCGCGGCGCGGGATGCTCCGGCGGAGGCTTTCGGAGTTCGCGGATCGGTATCCGCTCATCTTGACGCCCGTGTCCGGTGAGCCGCCGTTCCCGATGGGGTCTGATGCGGAGTCGGTCGAGCGGACGGCCGAACTGATGGGACGGCAATGGCCGCTCATGTCCGTTCCCGTGCTCGGGTTTCCGTCGCTCGGGCTTCCGGTCCCGAGAGGCGCGGGCGGCGCGCCGCTCGGCGTCCAGGTGATCGGACGGCCCTTCGAGGAGGACGCCGTGTTCGCCGCCGCCGAGGTCGTCGAGGCCAGAGCCGGATTCACGACGCCCATCGACCCGTCCACCATCGGAAAGAGCCGCGATGTCGCTGCACTCGGATGATCGCTTGAACCCGTCGTTGACCGGCGGCCGACCGGCCCTGGCCGAGGACAGGGAGCTGGTGCCGCACGTCGCGGCGGCGGTGCGGGCCGCCGGGGCGCGGATGGTGGAGCGGTTCTCGACCTCGCCGCGCCTCGCCGGACGGGACGAGGTCGTGGCCGGCATCTACGCCAACGACGCGGCGTCCCTGGAGATCCTGAAGCCCGCGCTGACGCGAATCCGCCCGGACGTCGGCTGGGTCGACGACGAATTGGAAAGCGGCGTCCTCCCGGACGGGGAATGGTGGGTGACCGACCCCGTCGAAGGCAATATCAACCATGTTCACGGCATGACGGACTGGGGCGTCACCGCGACGCTCGTCCGCGACAACGTGCCCGTCGTCACCGCCGTTCATCTGCCATTGCTCGACGACACGTATACGGCGGTTCTGGGCGGCGGCGCCCTTCTCAACGGGACGCCGCTTCGCCATTCCCCGAAGGCCGCGATCGACGGGGCCCTCGTCGGGACGGGGCAGGCCGCGCCCGGCGAGTCGGCGGAGACGTTCGTCCGCATCGGGGCGTCCGTCACCGCGATGCTCAACGCCGCGATGGTGATCCGGGTGTCGGTGCCGGCGACGCTGCAGCTCATCCAGATCGCCGCCGGCCGGATGGACGTCTTCTGGCAGTTCAGCCAGGTCCGCTCCGGCCTGCTCGCGGGCGCGCTGCTCGTCACCGAGGCGGGCGGCGTCGTCTCCGACACGCGCGGGCGGCCGTGGAGCCTCGACAGCGACGACTTCCTCGCCGCGACCCCGACGCTGCACGCCGCCGCCGTCCAGACCCTCTCGGCGATCACATGAATTCACAGGCAGGAAGGCATCCGGAAATGCGCAAGGTCCCGCTCGGTGCGTCCGGCATCGAGATCAGCGAATTCGTGTTCGGCGCCGGTTCCATCGGCGGGGTCGGCACGTCCACGAGCACGCGCGGCTTCGGGCTGGACGCCGAGGAGGGCTTCGCGCGGCTCGACGAGGCGTGGCAGCTCGGGATCAACATCGTGGACACGTCCGACTCCTACGGGGGCGGCGAGAGCGAGAAGGTCGTGGGCCGCTGGCTGCACGAGCGGCGGCCCGCGGACGCGATCGTGTCGACCAAGGTCGGGCTGATCAGCAACCCGGACGGTTCCCGCGCCAGGGACCTGTCGGCGAAGCACATCGAGCGGCGGCTGGCGCGGAGCATCGAGCGGCTCGGGCGGGTCGATCTGTACCTGTCGCACGTCCCCGACCCGGGGACGCCGATCGCCGAGACGCTGGAGGCGTTCTCCGCCGCCCAGAACGCCGGGGCCATCGGGGCGTACGGGGTCAGCAACGTCGACCGCGCGCTGCTGGAGGACATCCTGCGGACGGCGGACGCGAAGGGCCTGCACCGTCCGGTCACCGTCGAGAACCGGCTGAACCTCCTCGATCGCGGCGACGAGGCCGAGCTGCTGCCGCTCGTGGTGGGCGAGGGGCTCGGGTACACGCCGTTCTCCCCGCTCGCGGGCGGGGTGCTGTCCGAGCGGTACCTCGACGGTGCGCCGCCGGAGGCGGGCAGCCGCATCGCCGTCGCGGGCGACCTGTACTACAAGGGCTTCTATTCGCCAGGCAACCTGGAGAAGGTCGCCGCGCTCCGCGAGGTCGCGCGGGAGCTGTCGGCGAGCGTCTCCGGGCTGGCCCTCGCGTGGCTCCGCGACCATCCCGCCGTCACCGCGCCGATCGTCGCGCCGCGCACGTCCGCGCACTGGGACGCCGTCCGCGAGGCGATGGACATCCGGCTGGACGAGAAGGAGCACTCCCGCATCTCGGACATCTTCCGATGAACCGGCCGACGCGCGCCGCGCCAGAAGGGCTCGAAGCGATCGAGACGGCGTCCGTTGACGAGCTTCGCGCCGTGCAGCTCGAAAGGCTGCGCTGGACGGTCCGCCACGCCTACGAGAACGTTCCCCACTACCGGACGGCCCTGGACGCAGCCGGGACGCACCCGGACGACATCCGCACCCTCTCCGACCTGACCAAACTGCCGTTCACGACCAAGGACGACCTGCGCGCGAACTACCCGTACGGGATGTTCGCCGTCCCGCCGGAGCGGGTGGCGCGCGTCCACGCGTCCTCGGGCACCACCGGGCGGCCGACCATCGTCGGTTACACGCGCGAGGACCTGGAGACGTGGGCGGGCGTCGTCGCGCGCAGTATCCGCGCGGCGGGCGGGCGGCCCGGCGACCGGCTGCACAACGCCTACGGCTACGGGCTGTTCACCGGCGGCCTCGGGCTCCACGCGGGGGCGGAGCGGCTGGGCTGCGCCGTGATCCCAGTGTCGGGCGGGATGACCGCACGGCAGGTCCTGCTGATCCGCGACCTGCGGCCGGACGTCATCGCGGTCACCCCGTCCTACATGCTCGCGCTGATCGACGAGATGGAGCGGCAGGGCGTCGATCCCCGCTCGACGTCGCTGCGCGTCGGGATCTTCGGCGCCGAGCCGTGGACGGAGGAAATGCGCCGGGAGGTCGAGGGCCGCCTCGGCATCGACGCCGTCGACATCTACGGGTTGTCGGAGATCGTCGGGCCGGGGGTGGCGCAGGAGTGCGCCGAGACCAAGGACGGCCTGCACCTGTGGGAGGACCACTTCCTTCCCGAGATCGTCGACCCGGCGACGGGCGAGGTGCTGCCGGACGGCCGCGAGGGCGAGCTGGTGCTCACGACGCTGACCAGGCAGGCGATGCCGGTGCTCCGGTATCGCACCCGCGACCTGACCCGGCTGCTGCCGGGGACCGCCCGGCCGATGCGCCGGATCGCGCGGATCTCCGGCCGCACCGACGACATGATCATCTTGCGCGGGGTGAACCTGTTTCCCACGCAGATCGAGGAATTGCTGCTGAGCACGGCCGAATTGGCGCCGCATTTCCAGTGCGTGCTGACGCGCCGGGGTGCGCTCGACGGGCTGACCGTCCGCGTGGAGCGGCGCGGCACCGTGGCGGCGGGCTCGGCGGCGACGGCGGCCGGGGAGCGCGTGCGGGCGCTGATCAAGAACACGATCGGCGTCGGCGTCGAGGTCGAGGTCCTCGACCCCGGCGGAATCGAGCGGTCCGCGGGGAAGATGCGGCGCGTCATCGACGAACGTCCACCCAGGTGAGGCCCCGGAGAGGAGGCCAGGCATGAGCGGAGCGGATGTCGCCGTGCGGTTGCGCGGGGTCGGGAAGAGATTCGACGGCGGCGTCGAGGCGATCAGGAATCTGGACCTTTCCGTGGGGCCCGAGGAATTCGTCTCGATCGTCGGGCCGAGCGGCTGCGGGAAGTCGACCCTCTTGCGCGTCATCGCCGGATTGACGCCGTGCGCGGACGGGTCGGTACACGTCCACGGCGAGGAGGTCACCGCGCCGCGGACGGACGTCGGCATGATGTTCCAGCGGCCCGCGCTCCTCGCGTGGAAGACGTCTTTGGAGAACGCCCTCCTGCCCGTCCGGATGCACCGGAAAGTCAGGGACGGCGACCTCCGCGAGGCCATGCGGCTGCTCGCCCTCTTCAACCTCGAAGGGTTCGAGCATCACTTTCCCGAGCAGCTCTCCGGCGGAATGCAGCAGCGGGTGGCGCTGGCCAGGCTGATGATGACCGGAGCCCGCGTGCGCCTTCTCGACGAGCCGTTCGGCGCGGTGGACGAGCTGACGCGCGAACTCCTGAACCTCGAACTGCTGAAGATCCATGAACGGACGGCGTCGGCCACGCTCTTCGTCACGCACAGCGTTTCCGAGGCCGTCCTGTTGTCGGACCGGATCGTCGTGATGACGCCCAGGCCGGGAACTGTCGCCGCCGACGTGACCGTCTCGCTACCGCGGCCCCGCTCGCTCGACATGGCCCATTCCCCGGAATTCCAGGAATTCGCCTCGACGGTGCGCGACGGACTCCATCTCGTCCAGGCCGAAAGGGGTTGATCGCGGTGAACCGGCAGCGCGGGACAGGACGCGGCCGTGTGATCGCCCCGGCGGCCCTGTTCGCGGTCGTCGTCGTCCTGTGGGATCTGGCGAACACCCAGGGCTGGGTCAGCGACCTGATCCTGCCTCGTCCCTGGGACGTCGTCGTCGCGACCTATGAGCTGTTCTCCACCGGGATCGTCTGGGAGCACCTCCTCGCCACCTTCTACGAGACCCTGGCCGGATTCGCCGCCGCGGCGGTGCTCGGGATCGGGACGGCGCTGGCGGCCGGGTCGTCGCGCCTGGTCAGGCAGATGGTGTACCCGTACGCGGTGACGCTGCAGGTGCTGCCGATGCTGTCCATCGCGCCGATCCTGATCTCGGCGTTCGGCTTCGGCTACACCTCGAAGATCGTGATCGCCGGGATGATCGCGTTCTTCCCGGTGTTCGTGAACGCGCTCACGGGCCTGCTCGCCCCGGACCCCGACGCCGAGGAGCTGTTCCGGTCGCTGCGCGCCGGGAAGAAGCGGACGTTCCTCAGCCTGCTGCTCCCCACCGCCGCGCCGATGATCTTCGCGGGGCTGCGGATCGGGCTCACGCTCGCGCTCGCGGGCGCGGTCGTCGCCGAAATCGTGTCGGCGCAGAAAGGGCTCGGATTCCTCGTCCAGAGGTACAGCTCGCAGCTGAATCAGGACGACGCGTTCGCCGTCGTATTGGTCCTGACCGCGATGGGGCTGCTGCTCTACGCCGCCATCGGTCTCGCCGACCGCACCATCGTCTTCTGGCGGCATGCCGGCCGGTCGACGTCCAAGACCAGGAGCCGGGAGAGAAGCGTCCGGCGGCGGCTCGGCGAAACGCCGGCGCGGCCCGCCGAGTCCGCGGCCTCGAACCCTTCGGCTTCGCAGGAGGAGAAGGTCTCATGAAAACAACGCCGTCGAACCTGGTGGCCGGGGCAATGGCGACGGCCCTGCTGGCCGCCGCGCTGTCCGGTTGCGGAAACGCGGGCAAGACCTCGGGCGGCGCGGACGGCACGCTGACGCTCGCCACTCCCGCGCCCAATTCGCTGTTCACCTTCAACGAGGTCATCGCCGAGAAGCTCGGGTTCTTCAAAGAAGAGGGCATCACGGTGAAGCTCGCCCCGGTGAGCGACAACATCCCGATCGCCGGGCTGGTGGAGAACAGCAAGGCGGACGTCGGGCTCGTCGCCGCCACCGACGCGATATCCGCGGCCCTCAAATCGGACGGTCTGCGCCTCGCCTACGACGAGCGCACCGGCGGGAACGGGTTCCTCATCGGCCTCGTCGTCCCCGAGAAAAGCCCCGTCAAGAAGGTCGCCGACCTCAAGGGAAAGAACGTCGGCCTGGCCTCCCCCGACCAGGACCGCGCGTATCTCACCGCCGCGTTGAAGAAGGCCGGGATGGGCATCGACGACGTCAAGACGACGATGGTCGGACCGGGCAGCCCTTCGGTCGCGCAGACGCTGGAGTCCGGGCGCATCGCCGCCTACGCCGGGACGCTCACCGATTTCTTCGCCTTCGACGAGGCCGGACTGCCGGTCAGGGACATCACGCCCGAGGGCCTCGAAGGCATTCCCGTAGGCGGCTACATCGTGCGCGCCGAGACGCTCGAGAAGAGCGATGTGCTGGTCAGGTTCTTCCGGGCTCTTGCCAGGGGGACCTACGTGGGCCTAGAACGTCCCAAGGTCGCGGAAGCGGCCACGCGCCAGGTCGCCCCCGAGCAGTGGAGCGACCCTGACCAGGCCAAAGGACTCCTCGACGCCCTGTCCAAGACTCTCGTCCCCTTCGACAAGCAGAACTTCGGAGAGATCAAACCGGACCGCTGGGCCAACGCCCAAAGCCTCCTCCGCGAAGCCGGCGTGACCGACGGCTCCGTGGACCTCAACGAATTCCTCGTCCCGGACATCCTCCAGAAAGTCAACGCCTTCGATCGCAAAGCGACCCTGTCCACGGCCGACACCTGGCTGACCAACAACGGGAGCAAGACATGACGAACATCGCCATCCTCGGGTCCGGACGCGTCGGCGGCACCCTCGCCGCCAAACTCGCGGAAGCGGGGCACGAGGTCGCCATCGGCAGCCGCAATCCGGCGGACGTCTCGTCCAGATGGGCCGGGAAACCCGTGACGGTCACCGGCACGGCCGCCGCCGCCGAAAACGCCGCGATCGTCGTCAACGCGACGCCCGGCGACACCTCCGTGGAAAGGCTCGCCGCCCTGCGCGACGCCCTGTCCGGGAAGATCCTCGTGGACGTCGCCAACGCCACGGTCCGCGGGACCGACGGGATGCCGGGCGGGCTGGTCCACCCCGGCAGCAGCCTGGCCGAGCACCTCCAGGAAGCCCTGCCGGACACGAAGGTCGTCAAGACGCTCAACACCATGCTGTTCACCGTCATCGTCGACCCGCACAGCCTCAAGGCGCCGCCGACCGCGTTCCTTTCCGGCGACGACGTCGACGCGAAAGCGACGGTTACGGGACTGCTGGGCGACCTCGGCTGGCCCGCCGACTGGATCGAGGACCTCGGGGACGTCACCAGCGCCCGCGGCCCGGAGGCGCTCATGCTGATCGTCCCGTCGATCCTGCGCAACCACGGGATGGTCCCGTTCGCCCTGACCGTCGCGCGCTAGGGCAGGGTGCACTCATGGCTGAAGACCTGCACTGGCTGCCCGCCGTCGAGGCCGTCCGGCGGCTGCGCGACGGGGAGCTGAAGCTCGCCGAGTACGTCGAGGCGCTGATCGAGCGGACGGAGCGGCTGGCGCGCCTGAACTCCTACATCTCGCACGAACCCGACCTCGTCCGGCAGTCGGTTAAGAACGCTCCAAAGGGGCCCCTCCACGGGCTGCCGTTCGCGCTCAAGGACATCATCGACACCGCCGACCTCCCGACGACGGCGTCCACCCCGGCCCTGCGCGACTCGCGCCCGCGCCGCAACGCCCCCATCGCGCAGTCCCTGCTGGACGCCGGCGGCACGCTCATGGGCAAGCAGGCCCTGGGCGAGCTGTCCTTCGGGATGACGGGCAACAACCCGGTGTTCGGGACCGTCCGCAACCCCTACCGCGAGGACTGCATCCCCGGCGGAAGCAGCGGCGGCACCGCCGTGGGCGTGGCCGCCGGGCTGGTCCCCGCCGCGCTCGGCGCCGACACCGGCGGATCGTGCCGCATCCCGGCCGCGCTGTGCGGCTGCGTCGGGTTCCGGCCGACGCACGGACGCTACGACGGGCGCGGCGTCGTGCCGATCTCGTCCACCCGCGACACGGTCGGCCCCCTCGCCCGCTCCGTGGCGGACGTCCGGCTGATCGACGGCATCTGCGCGCCGTCCGGCACGGGCTCCGCCGGCACGGTCGACCTGGCCGGTCTGCGGCTCGGCGTGCCTCGCGGGTTCTTCTACGACGGCCTCGACCCGGACGTCGCGGCGGCGACCGAGAGCGCGCTGTCGGCCCTCGCCGCGCGCGGCGCCGTGCTCGTCGAGCGGGACGTCCCCGACCTGGAGCGGCTCAACGAGGCGGCCAGCTTCACCGTGGTCCTGTACGAGGTGGGCCGGGAACTGTCGGCCTACCTCTACCAGCACTCTTCGCCGCTCACCCTGCGCGATCTGGTCGGCCGGGTCGCGACCGACCAGATCCGG
This sequence comes from Actinomadura sp. KC06, assembly GCF_004348735.1. Classification (GTDB taxonomy): domain Bacteria; phylum Actinomycetota; class Actinomycetes; order Streptosporangiales; family Streptosporangiaceae; genus Spirillospora. Next base: position 10,955 of record NZ_SMKT01000142.1, on the reverse strand, counting down.
GAGACGCTCGAATCCCTCCTGGACGAGGACGTCGTGCCGGGCGCCGAATACCGCGCGGCCCTCGCCGTCCACCGCCCGGCGCTCCGTGCGGCCTTCGCGGCCTACTTCGCCGAGAACGACGTCGGCGCCTACCTCGTCCCGACGACGCCGCTGCCCGCGCGTCCGCACAGGCCCGCCGGGGAGGACCGGACGGTCGAGCTGAACGGCAAGGACGTCGACACCTTCCTCACCTACATCCGCAACACCGACGCGTCGAGCACGGCGGGCCTCCCCTGCCTGTCGATCCCTTCGGGGCTGTCCCGCGACGGCCTCCCGATCGGGCTCGAACTCGTCGGCCCCGACTCGTCCGACGCCCGGCTCCTGGCCATCGGCGAAGCGGTCGAAAGCGCGCTGCCGCCCCTGCCGCACCCTCCCCTGTGACACACCCAGGAGTTGACCGCACTATGAACGCGAACAAGACGGTGCACTATGAGCGGCGCGATCGGCTCGCGCTGATCCGGCTGGACCGGCCGGGGACGTCCAACGCCATCGATCCCCCGACCCTCCAAGCGCTCGGCGCGGCCTACCACCGGGCCGACAACGACGATGCCGCCGCCGTCGTCCTGCACGGGGAAGGGCCCGACTTCTCCGCCGGGCTCGACCCGAAGAGCTTCCTGCCCACCCTCCAGGCACACACGTACAGCGCGGACGGCCCCGGCCGGATCAACCCCTTCGGGACGACGACCCGCCTGTCGAAACCGCTGGTCGTCGCCGTCCAGGGCACGGTCGGGGCCATGGCGCACGAGCTCATGCTCGCCGCGGACGTCCGCATCGCCGCCGAGGGCACCCGCTTCGGCCAGGGCGAGGTCGGCAGGGGCACCACCCCGGCGGGCGGCGGCGCGCTCCGGATGGCGGCGGAGGCGGGCTGGGGCAACGCCATGCGCTGGCTCCTCACCGGCGAGGACTGGGGCACCGACGAGGCCGTCCGGCTGGGGCTCGTCCAGGAGGTCGTCCCGCTCGGCGAACAGCTGCCGCGCGCCATCGAGATCGCCGAGAGGATCGCCGCCAATCCGCCGCTCGCCGTCCGCGCGACACTCGAACTCGGCCGCCGCGCCCGCGACGCCAACGCCCACCAGGTCTTCGCCGAGCTGATCCCGACTCTCTACCGGCTGCTGGACACGGCCGACTTCGCCGAACGCCTGACCGCGCTCAAGGAAGGCCGCGACCCGGTCTACACCGGCCGGTAGCCGGGTCAGCGGAGGTGGCGCAAGGCGGAGCGGGCGGCGTTGTAGCCGCACATGCCGTGGGCTCCGGCTCCGGGCGGGGTGGCGGCCGAGCACAGGTAGACGCCGGGGGCGCCCGTCGCGTAGGGGTCGAGGGCCGGGCGGGGGCGGAACACGAGCTGGGACGGGGTGTTCGCACCGGTGAGGATGTCGCCGCCGACGTAGTTGGCGTTGTGGCGGGCCATGTCGGCGGCGGAGCGCACGCTGGTCGCCTGGACCCGCTCGCGGAAGCCCGGGGCGAACCGTTCGATCTGCGCGATGATCGCCTCGGTCGCGTCGCCGGTGTAGCCCGCCGGGACGTGCGCGTAGGCGTAGAGCGGGTGGACGTCCCGAACGGATCTCGTCCCGTCCGCCACGTACTGCTGCCCGACCAGCACGAACGGGCGCTCGGGCATCCGTCCGGCGGTCACCTGCTTCTCGGTGGCGGCCATCTCCTCGAAGCCGCCGCCGAGATGGACGGTTCCGGCATGCCGGGACGGCTCGTGCGTCCAGGGCACGCCCCCGGCCACCGCGAAGTCGACCTTGAACGCGGCCGGGCCGTGGCGGTACCGGCCGTAGGCCCTGCGCACGCGGGGCGGCATCCGGTGCCCGGCGATCTGGAGCGCGGCGCTGGGCGAGGTGTCGAGCATGACGATGTCGGCGTCCAGCTCGTCGATGGAACGCACCGTGCGGCCGGTCTCGATGGTGACGCCGTGTTCGCGGGCGCGGGCGAGGATCGCGTCGCGGATCGCAGCAGTCCCCCCTTCCGCGACCGGCCATCCGTAGGCGTGCGCGGCGGTCGTGAGCGCGACCCCGATGGCGGACGACAGCACGCCGCCGAACGGGCTCAGCGCGTGCGCAGCCGCGCCGCCGAAGAGCGCCCTCGCCTCCGGTGTGCGCCAGCGGCGGCCCAGCACGGACGCGGGCAGCGCAGCCCGCAACCCGAAACGGGCGAGGCTAACCGGATGGCGCGGGACGTGCAGCATGGGCTGCAGGAATTCCTTGCCGATGGCGTCGAAGCGCTTGGCTAGGGGGGCGAACACGCTGTGCCAGGCGGCGGCGTCACGTCCGAGGGCGGAGGCTGTTTTGTCGACCGAGCGCCATAGGGTCGCGCCTCGTCCGTCGTCCAGGGGGTGGGTGAATTCGGCGTCCGCCCAACGGTAGGTCAGCCCCGCATCGGTCAGGCCGAACCGCTGGACGAAGGCGGAGCCGAGCAGGAGGGGGTGGAAGCCCGAGCATTCGTCGTGGATCAGGCCGGGAAGCGTGAGCTCGCTCGACCTCGTCCCGCCGCCGGGGGTGTCGGCGGCCTCGATCACCGTGACGCGCACTCCCGCGGCTGCGAGCGTGAGCGCGGCGGCGAGGCCGTTGGGACCGCTGCCCACCACGATCGCGCTGGTCACGCAGCAGCCCCCTGCCTCGAACCGGTCGTGCTCGAACTCTCCCCAGCGTAGGGGCCCGCGCTGCTGTTATCGTGAACGATCTTGAGGTTGGGGGCGAAAAAGTGACACCGCGTGATTTCCGTATCGCGGGTGAGCGGGACGTGCGGCGGCTCGGGTTCGGGGCGATGCATCTGCCGACCGAACCCCGGCAGGCCCGGGACGGCGCGATCGCCGTGGCCCGGCGCGCGGTCGAGCTGGGCGTGACGCTGATCGACACCGCGCACCTGTACGGGTGGGGCGCCAACGAGGAACTGCTGGCCGAGGCGCTGTACCCGTACCCGGACGACCTGCTCATCGCCACGAAGGTCGGCGTCGCGCCGCCGGACCCTCCCCGCGAGGCCGACATCTGCGGGCGGCCGGAGTTCCTCCGCGACCAGGTCGAGCAGGGCCTGCGCCGGCTGCGCGTCGAGCGGCTCGAACTGCTCCAGCTGCATCGCGTCGATCCGAAGGTGCCGCTCGCCGATCAGCTGGGCGCGCTCCGCGAGATGCAGCTCCAGGGAAAGATCGGCCATATCGGGCTGTCGGAGGTCAGCGTCGGCCAGGTCGACCGGGCGCGGGAGATCGTCGACGTCGTCAGCGTGCAGAACCGCTACAGCGTGCTCGACCGTGAGCACGAGGCCGTCTTGGAGGCGTGCACTGCGGCCGGTATCGCCTTTCTGCCGTGGCGGCCCGTGCATCCCGCGGCGTCCAAGGGGGCCGGCGAGATCGCCGCCGTGGCCGCCGAGACCGGTGCCACGGCGGCGCAGGTCGCGCTGGCCTGGCTGCTCGAACGTTCTCCGGTCGTCCTGCCGATCCCGGGCACCGGCTCGATCGCCCACTTGGAGGAGAACGTCGCCGCGGCAGACCTGCGGCTGGACGACGACCAGCTCCGACGCCTCGACCGGCTGGGCCGCTAGGCCGTTCCGGGGTGGAGCAGGTCGTGCGCGGCCTGGGCGAAGGCGCGGACGCGTGCGGTGGCGCCGTCGGCCCGCCACAGCAGCCCCCAGCGCAGGGGCGGGGCATCGTCGAGGACGACGTAGGTGACGTCGGGCCGCGCGTAGTAGCGCCTGGTCTGCGCGCCGACCGGAAAGACGCCGTGGCCTGCGCCTACGAGGGTGAGCATCTCGTTGAGCGTCGACGCCGAAGGGCCGGGTCGCAGGGGTTTCGTCCTGGCGAGGTCTTCCACTGAAACTGACTCGCGGCGAGCGAAAGGATGCCCGGACGGGACGGCCAGCATTCGCGCTTCCGAGACCAGAACCGGGCCCATGACAATGCCGGGTTCTTCTACGGGGAAAGTGTCGAGCGCGACGTCGATCTCACCGGCTCGCAGCCACGGAATCGCATCGGCGATCTGGGCCTCGCGGAGCAGGACATCGCAGTCGGAGTGCCGCTTCCGGAACAGCTCCGTCACCCCGGCGAGCAGTTGCCCGGCGGCCGCGCCGACGAAGGCCGCCCGAAGCGTGCCGGAAAGGCCGCGGCCTGTGCTGATGGCCTGCTCGACCGCCGCGCTGATCTGATCCCAGGCCGGGCGGACGTCCTCGTACAGGCGCCGTCCGACGGCCGTCAGCTCCACGCGGCGGCTGGTCCGGTCGAACAGCGGGACGCCGACGCGCCGTTCCAGCTTGGCGATGGTCTGGCTGATCCGGGCCGTGGACACATGCAGGCGTTCGGCGGTACGGCCGAAATGCAGTTCCTCGGCGAGCGTGAGGAACGCCTCCACCTCATGCCGTTCCAGCACGACGCCCCCAGATCGTTAATTCCAGCTTCACGATACTTGCCCGGACGCGCATTGATCGGCCTCGCTCCCCCGCCCAGGCTGGAACCGCCTGAAACACCTACTGACCTTTATGGGAGCAAGCGATGTACGTCACCGATGGGCGCGCGGTCTCCGCTCCAGCAGAGGACGGCGACGCGGTCGTCCGGGAACTGCGGGACCGCGCGGAGATCCTGGACGCGCTGTACCGTTTCGCCCTCGGCCAGGACCTCAAGGACGAGGCCCTGTTCGCCTCGGCTTTCGCCGCCGACGCCGAACTGGACTTCCGTCCGGCCGCGGCCAAGTGGGGCGGACATCCCCCGGTCATGGCCGGACGGGACACGATCGTCACCACGATCCTGGCGTCGTTCACCGGCCGGGTCGACACCACGCACCAGGTCACCAATCCCCGCATCACCATCAACGGCGACAGCGACGGCGGCGGCTCGGCGCGGCTGACGGCCCTGGTCGAGGCCCAGCATCTCCTCACCGCCGACCACGACATTTTCGCCCTGCTGAAGAACCCTTACGACGTCGAACTCGTCCGCGACGGTGAAAGGTGGGTGATCCGGCAAATGCGCATCGACAACGCCTGGTACACCGGCGATCCCGCAACGATCTTCGGTACCTGAAAACCGGCGCCTGAACCGGGTTCGGTACCGGCGGTACTGAGCCACCGGCCGGGACGGGGCGGTCCCGGCCGGCATGCCGGATCTCTATCGACCTCGAGCCCCCGACGGTCAACTGCGCCCCCGCGTCAGTTGGCCCCGCGACGGAGAATCGCTATCGTGCACGGCGCCGTGTTGCCGTGCTGTCCTCGACGCTACCGAGGCGGGCCTTACCGATCGCTAACCTGGCGGCTAACACCGAAGGGCCGCATCGGTCAGCCGATAATGTCCCCGGACGCGAGACGCTCCTCGACGGAGGTGTGCCCGGCGGCGTCGTCGATCCGGCCGAACAGCTCGCGGGCCTCCGTCCAGCTGGCGCGGGCGGCGTCGTGGTCGCAGGCGGCGGCCTGCGCGTCGCCGAGGGCGCGCAGGGCGCGGGCCAGGAACGGGATCCAGCCGCGGGTGCGCCAAACCTGCACCGAGCGTTCGAGGCAGGCGACGGCCTCCGGGACGTCGCCCTCGGCGAGGTTCAGCTCGCCGAGGACGCCCAGCGCGTCGGCGAGATGGTGGCGGAAGTTGCCCGTCCGGCTGTAGGTCAGCGCGAGGTCGAGCGTCGCCCTGGCCCGGCCGTCCCCGGTCGCGACGAACAGTTTGGCGAGGTAGAGCAGCGAGAACGTCTCCAGGTAGCGGTCTCCGAGGTTGCGCGCCATCATGATCGACTCGTCCAGCAGCTCGCGGCCGGCCGCGATGTCGCCGCACAGCGCGCGGGCGGCGCCGAGGAACTGCACGATCGTCGCGGTGAGACGGGGGTTGCCCAGCCCCTCCGCGACCGCCCGCGCCTCCACGAGGCATTCGAGCGCGTCGTGCGGGTTGTCCTCGCCGTGCGCGATGGCCATGACGTGCAGCGCCCGCGCCTGCCCGCCCGTGTGGCCCGCCTCGCGCGCGACCCGCAGCGCGCGGTCCGCGAGGGCCAGCGCCTCGGTGCTGTCGCCCTCAGCCACCTTGGCCCAGACCATCGCGACGAGCGCGTCCGAGATCCCGGCCGGGTCGTCCAGCTCGGTGAACAGGTCCAGGAGCCGGACGGCGAGGGCGCGCATGCGGGTCATGGCCGTCCCGGACCCGGGGGGCGAGGTCCAGGTGAGGACCTCGAGGAGCCCGCGCAGGATCACGGCCTCGCCGCGCTTGTCGCCCGTCTCCCGGCACAGCGCCAGCGTGCGCTCGTGCATGCGGCGCCAGTCGTCGTACAGGCCGCGGATGTCGCAGTACTTCTCCATGGACGCCGCCAGGTCCCAGGCGAAGTCGGTGAAGCGCAGCTCGCAGGCGTGCCCGACCTCGGCGACGAGCGCGGACCGTTCGGACTTGAACCACTGCATCGGGTCGGCCAGCAGCCGCGTCGTGACGGACGGCGGCGGCGACCAGCGCGGAGCGGGCCCGTGCATGGCGGCGTAGCACGGGCCGGGGACGTGCTCCGCGGCCTCCTCCGCCAGCGACAGCCAGCCCCCGAGCGCGCGCCGCAGCGCCGCCTCGCGCTCCGGCTCCGGGTCGTCGCGCTCGGCGAGCTCGCGCGCGTACAGCCGGAGCAGGTCGTGCAGCCGGTATCTGAGCTGGCCCGTCTCGTCCACGCCGGTGATGCCGACGAGGTGCGCGTCGATCAGCGTCTCCAGGTGCCGCTGCACCTCGGGGATGGGACGGTCGAGCAGCGCGGCGACCGTCCAGCACGCGAAGTCGGGGGCGTGGAGCAGCCCGGTCAGCCGGAACACGCGCTGCGTCTCCGGTGGCAGCAGCCGGTAGCTCATCTCGAACCCGGCCCGCACCTCCAGGTCACCGGCGACCAGCTCGTCGAGGCGGCGGCGCTCCTCCCGCAGGAGGCCCGCGAGGTGCGCCAGCGTCCAGTGGCCGCGGCCGAGCAGCCGGGCCGCGGCGATGCGCACCGCCAGCGGGACGTGGCCGCACAGCCGGGCGATCTCCACGGCGGCGTCCGGCTCGGCGGCGACGCGCTGCTCGCCGATGATGGTGGCGATCAGCTGGACGGCCTGCGCGGACGACAGCACGTCGAGGTTGAGCAGCTTGGCGCCCTCCAGGCCGACGAGGGCGTTGCGGCTGGTGATGAGCACGGCCGCGTCCGGGGTGCCGGGCAGCAGCGGCCGCACCTGGGGCTCCGCCGCGGCGTTGTCGAGGACCACGAGGATCTTGCTCCCGGCGAGCCGGCTCCGGTACAGCGCCACGCGCTCGTCCAGGGACGGCGGGATGCCCGCGCCGGACATGCCGAGCGTGCGCAGGAACCGGCCGAGCACCTCCGCCGTGTCGGCGGGGTTCGCCGAATCGCCGCGCAGGTTCGCATACAGCTGCCCGTCGGGGAAGAAGTTCGCGATCTGGTGCGCGACGTGGACGGCCACCGTCGTCTTGCCCACGCCGCCCATTCCGGCGACGGTCGCGACGGCCACGGTCCGGTTCCGCGCCGACCCGCCGCCTCCGATGAGGGTCTCGGCCAGATCCACCACCTCGGCGCTCCGGCCGGTGAAGTCGGGGATGTCGGGCGGGAGCTGGGCGGGCGGCGGCAGCGGCGGCTCCGGCGGGGCGTCCCGGTCGTCCAGCGCGCGGTTGGCGGACAGGACGCGCAGGTGCGCCCGCTGGACCTCCTCGCTCGGCTCGACGCCGAGTTCCTCGACGAGGTGCTCGCTGAGCCGCCGGTACGTCTGCAGCGCCTCCGCCGACCGCCCGCTCGCCATCAGCAGGTCGATGAGGACGGCGTGCAGCGGCTCGTCGAACGGGAGTTCCGCGGTCAGCGCGCTGACGGCCGTGACGGCGCCCTCGGGGACGCCCGCGTCCAGGGCGGCGGCGGCGAGGACCATCGCGGCGCCCCGGATCTCCTCCTCCAGGCCGCGGACGAGCGCGTCCGTCCGGTCGATGCGGGACAGGCCGGCGAGCAGCGGCCCCTTGCGTTCCGCGAAGGCGGCCGAGAGCGTCCGGTAGACGCGCTCGGGCTCCGTCAGGGTGCGGGCCTCGTCGGCGAGTTCCAGGAACCGGCCGAGGTCCGAGCGGTCCGCGGCACGGTCCAGCAGGTAGCCGTCCTGGTAGTCGATCTTGATCGGGTCGGACCGGTGAGGACTGTCCGCCTCCAGGCCGGTCAGCCATTTGCGCAGGCGGGACACGCCGACGTGGACCGACTCGCGGCTCGTCTCGCCGGCGCGGTCCGTCCACACCAGGTCGGCGAGGCGGCCGGTCGTCAGCGGCTCGCCCTGCGCCAGGAGCAGGACGCCCAGCAGCCCTTGGAGGACCGGAGAGCGGGGCGGCGCGACCGCGACCCCGTCCACGCCGACCGCCAGCGGGCCGAGCACACGGAAATACACGCCTTCTGTTGCCATGCCTTCGACACCCCCGTCGAACACAACTCAGAAGTAACTCATGACGGCCTTTTCAGGGAACTGATTTGATCGGCTGGATGAGGAGCCCGCCCAATACTGCCATGGCGCCCGCGAGAAGGAACAGCAGAGTGTAGCCGCCGAGGTCGACTCCGCCGGCGGCGACGAGCGGGGCGACCGCGACCGCGGCGCTGCCCGCCATGTTCATCACTCCGAGGTCCTTTCCCCGGTCGCTGTCGCTCCGCAGGATTTGCGTGACGAGCGCCTGATCGACGGCGAGGTAGGCGCCATATCCCCCGCCGAGCGCCGCGGCGGCGACAACGGCGACCGGCCATGTGGAGACCAGCCCCATTCCCGTCAGGCCCCCGGCCATCAGCAATGCGGCGACGATCACGAAGATCTTGCGGCGTCCGGCCCGATCGGACGCGCGCCCGACCAGAAGGCCGACCACGATGATTCCCGCGGTGAACATCAGGCTGAGGACGGCCACTCCCTGGGCCGGATCGTCCAGCCTGATCTCATCGCGGAGAAAGTACAGGAGGTAAACGGTTGCCAGCGAAGTCGCGAACTGCGCCATGAATCGCCCGCCCCAGGCCCAGGCGAAATCCGGGCCCAGCGCTTTGGCGTCGGCGATCAGCCGCCGCGGCGCCGGCCTCCGCGGCTTGCCGGCCCGGGTGGGCTGATCTGGCTGTTCCTGCTGGTCGGTGCGGTGTGTCAGGACGGGGACGTCCCGTCCGATGAACGCGTACGGCAGGGCGAGCAGTACGACCAGGACGGCCACGAGCGGATAACCGGCGCGAAATGAGACGCCGGACACCAGCAGCGTTCCGAACACCAGCCCGAGCGGCTGCGCGAATCCGACGATGGCGAACACCGTCCCGCGCCGGTCGACGGGCACGCGATCCGGGACCACCGCGCACAGCGCCGCGGAAATGCCGCCCACGCCGCCGTGGACGATCGTCCAGCAGATGCCGACCGCGATGACCGACGATTGCCAGGGCAGCGCGAGAAGGGCCAGTGCGCAGAACACGGTGCCGGCGATCACCCAGGAACGGCGTTTTCCGAACCGCCATCTGGTCCGATCGGAAAGCGCGCCCACAAGGGGCGCGGCCAGCACCGCCGCCACGGCTCCTGCGGCCGTCACCGCGCCCAGCGCCCAGACCTTTCGATCCGGGTCGATCACCTCGATCTGGCTGGGCAGCAGAACCTGCGCGGCCGCGAGAAGCCCGATCCACATTCCGAGGGTGACCGCGAACAGCGCCAGCACCCACGAAAAGGACAACGGCTTGAATGTCGAAGGCGGCTCGGCGGGGGACGCCCTTACAACAAGGGGTTTCTCCATTGCGAGTCCACGGATCCCGTACCCTCGGCAAAGTTTGGAAGATCTAGGTGGCCCACAAGGTAGCACAGGCGCGGGCGGCTTCCCGATGGGCCAATGAGGCGTGATCGGCGGGGTGGGCGCGGAGCAGGCAGGGAGGCTCCGCTGGCCGGGTCCGGACGCGTCCGGCCATTCGTCCCGCGCCGAAGCGGAGCGCACGGTACAGCGGGTTTGACCGAACACGGAAAGCTCATAACATTCCAGTGTGGCGATCGATTCTGATATTGGAATGAGCGGGGTCTCGCTGGACGACCTGGCCCCGGCGGCCGCGCTGTTCCACGCCCTCGCCGACCCGGTGCGGCTGTCGATCGTCCAGCGGCTGACGCGCGGCGAGGCCCGGGTGGTGGACCTGACCCGCGAGCTGGGGCTGGCGCAGTCGACGGTGTCCAAGCACCTGGGCTGCCTGCGCGGCTGCAAGCTGGTGGACTACCGCGCCGAGGGCCGCCAGTCGTTCTACTCCATCGCCGCACCCGAGCTGCTGGACACGCTGCGCTCGGCCGAGCGGCTGCTCGCCACCACCGACCGCGCCGTGGCGCTCTGCCCCGCCCACCGCGTCGCCGGCACCCGAAACGCTTGATCACTTCGGTGGTGCGGTGCCAATCGCGAGCAGTGCGGCGAGGACGGCGGTCGCGGTCAGCGCCAGGAACATGTGGGGATATCCGCCCAGCGCGGCGGCCAGTGCGGCGCCGGCGAAGGGGGCCAGGGCGGTGGCCGTCGTGATCGGGGCGGCGAGGATCCCGGACAGCGCGCCGTAGGCGGCGGTGCCCCAGCGGTCGGAGACGGCGGTGGCCTGCAGCAGCGTGGCGATGCCGCGCGTCATCCCCGCCATGAACGCCACCGCGATCAGCAACCCCACCGGGCCGGGAACGAGGGCCAGCCCGGCGGTCGCGGCGGCCGACAGCGCCAGGATCCAGACGGTGCGGGCGCGGACGCTGGTGCGGCGGGCCAGCGTCCGGTAGCCGAGCCGTCCGGCGACCTGCCCGACGCCGCCCAGGCCGAGCGCCAGGGCCGCGATGCTGCTGCCCGCCCCGCGCGAGGTCAGCAGCGGGATGAGGTTGATCAGCACCGCGAACATCGTGAAGGCCGACAGCGTGAGCGCGGCGGTCAGCAGGACGAACGGCGCGCTGCGCACCGTGGCGGCCACGTCCTTGCGATGGTGGACGCGGCCGTCCGCGCGGGGCGGGCCGTCGAGGGC
>NZ_SMKT01000141.1 GCF_004348735.1 Actinomadura sp. KC06 | reverse complement strand
GACCGGCACAGGGGACAACGGCGCGGGGGAGGCCGGCGGGGGACGGGCCGCGTCGGCGGCGCGGGAGATCGCCGCCGCGCTCGCCGTCCTGGCCGTCTACCTGACGTTCACCCATGTCTTCACCGGCCCGCGTGAGGTCAGCGACGCGAACGGGCGGGCCCTGCTCGACTTCGAACGCTGGACGCACCTTGACGTGGAGCGCCCGCTCAACGACGTGCTCGTCCGGCACGAGTGGCTGGGCGCGATCGCCGCCTGGGAGTACGCGACGACGTACGCCATCGGCACGTTCGGTTTCCTCGCGTACCTGTGGTGGCGCAAGAGCCCGGTCTACCCGTGGGCACGCAACACGCTGATCTGGCTGACGCTGATCGCGATCTGCTGTTTCGCGCTGTGGCCGACCACACCGCCCAGGCTCCTGCCGGACGAGGGCTACACCGACATCATCGCCGTCCACCATCCGCCCGCGACCTGGGGGACCGGTGTGGTGTCCGCGGGCGCCAACCCGTACGCGGCGATCCCGAGCCTGCACATCGGGTGGGTCGCGTGGATCGGGGCGGCGGCCGTGCGGGCCCGGACCGGCGCCTTCTTCACCTGGCTGTGCGCCCTCCATCTGGTCGTGACGGCCCTGGTCATCGTGGCCACCGCCGCCCACTACGTCGTGGACATCCCGGCCGGGCTGCTGCTCATCCCGGCCGCGGCCGCCGCCGAACGGCTCCGCGTGAGCGCGGTGCGGCGGTTCCGTCCCCCGCACAGCGTCCCCGGCGGGCCGCCGCGTCCGCCCCGGCGGGAGCAGCGGGTGGCCGCCGCCGACGCGTTCTTCCTGCACGTCGAGAGCGAGAACGTTCCGCAGGTCGTCGGCGGGGTCGCCGTGTTCGCCGGGCCGGGCCCGCCGGCCGAGCGGATGCGCGACCTCATGGCCGAGCGCCTGCCGCACCTGCCGCGCCTCGCGCAGCGGATCGTTCCCGCCGGGCGGTTCCGGCGGGCCCGGTGGGTCGAGGCCGACGCGATCGACCTCGGCTGGCACGTCCGGCAGATCGACCTCCCCCGGCCGGGCGGGCGCCGCGCGCTCGACGACCTCGTCGCCCGCCTGGTGGCCGAGCCGCTCGACCACGACCGGCCGCTCTGGCGGTTCTGGCTCGTCCGGGGCGGGGACCGCGGGCCGGACGCCATCGTGATCCTCCTCCACCACGCCATCGCGGACGGGATCGGCGTGGTCGACATCCTGCGCGGCATCCTCGAACCCCGGCTTCCAGACGCGGAGCCGGCGAAGGGCCCCGGCGGGCTCGCGCGCGCCGCCGCCGTCGTCCCCGGCCTGGTCCTGCTCGGCCTGGACGGCGCCACCCCGACCGTGTCCGTCACCGGAGCCCTCGGTCCCGAGCGCGGATTCGAGACGGTGACCTTGCCGCTCGATCAGGTCAGGGAGACCGCGCGTGCGGCCGGCGTCCGGGTCACCGATGTGCTGCTCGCGCTGGTCGGCGAGGTCGTCGCCGACGTGCTGGCCCAGCGCGGTGAACGCGCGGACGGGCGGGCCCTGCGCGCCGCCGTCCCCATGACGCTGCGCGCCCCCGCCCCGCCCGGCCGGGGGCGGACCGCCGTGCCCGGCAACCTCACCGCCGCGCTGCGGCTGGACGTCCCCGTCGACCCGATGCCCGTCCGCGATCGGCTCGCGGCCGTGCACCGGTCGGCCGAGCGGCGCCGCAGGTCCGGGCGGGCGGTGGCGAGCACCGCCGTGCTCGCCCTGATCGGCGCGCTGCCGCCGCGCCTGCACGCCCGCGCCGCGTGCGGCGCCTACCGGGCCCGGTTCTTCGGCGGGATCGTCTCCAACATGCCGGGTCCCGCGATGCCGATGTCGATGGCGGGCGTCCCGCTCGGCGAGGTCCACCCGATCCTGCCGCTCGCGGACGGCGTCCCGTTCGCGGTCGGCGCGCTGAGCTGGAATGGAGCGTTGCACGTCGCGGTGACCGCCGAGCCGAGGCTCCTGCCCGAGGTGGCCGCGTTCACCGGCGGGATGGTCCAGGCGTTCGCGGAGCTGTCCGCCGCCGTCGCGGGGCGGGAGCGCGGCGCGGACGGCGGCGCTCGGGCCGGGACAGCGTGATGGAGTGGTCCGGTGAGATGGCGTGGTCGGTCGGGCTCAGCCTGCTCGCCGCGTTCCTGTTCGCCGGGGCCGCCGCGCTCCAGTACCGCGCGGCCAGGCGCGCCGTGCGCGGCGGTTCGGACGCCACCGCCGCGCACGGGCTGATCCGCCGGCTGATCCGCGACCCGGTGTGGCTGACCGGGTGGGGCGTGAACCTGGCCGGGTTCGCGACGCAGGCCGCCGCGCTGCATTTCGGGTCGACCGCGATCGTCCAGCCGCTGCTGGTCACCCAGCTCGTCTTCACCATCATGCTCGGCACGGTCGGCACGGGCCGCCGCCCGGCCCGGATGGACCTGCTCGGCGGCGTCGCCGTGTCGGCGGGCCTCGCCGTCCTGTTCACCGTGCCGGGCGCGATCCCGCCCGAGGGCGAGCCGTCCCGGCCCCGGCTGTTCCTCGCCGGGCTGATCGCCGCGCCGCTGATCATCGTGCTGTCCCGGGCGGCGTGGCTGCGCAAGGGACCGGTCCGGGCCGCGCTGCTCGGCGTCTGCGCCGGGCTCTGCTTCGCCGCGACCGCCGTGCTGATCAAGCTCACCACCGCCAGCCTCGTCGACCACGGCGTCGCCGCGACCGCCGTGGACTGGCCCGGCTACGCCCTCGCCGGCAGCACGCTGCTCGGGCTCGTCATCGAGCAGCGTGCGTTCGCCGCCGGTTCGCTGCCCGCGGCGATGACGGCGATGACGATGACGAACCCCATCGCGTCCTATCTTGTGGCCGTGCTCGCCTTCCACACCCTGCCGCCGCGGACGGCGTCGGCGTTCGTCGCCGTATCGTTCACCGCCATGCTCCTGACCGCGGGTGTCGCCCTGCTCTCCCGCTCCGCGGCCGCCGCACGGCGAGAGGCCGACGCTGCCGTTAAGGAGCCGATTTGATCAGCAGACGGGTGCTGCTCGGGGGAGTCGGCGGCCTCGGGGCCGCCACCGCGATGGGCGGCGGCGGGTACGCCCTCGTCCAGCGTGAGGTGCTCCCCGGCAAGGTGCGCCTCGACCGCGCGCTCGGCAGGTGCGGGGACGCGCCGGAGCCGCCGCCGGGGCCCGTCAGGATCGAGTTCATGACGTGGCGGTCCGCGCGCCGCCGGACCGCCGTCACCGCCGCCATCGTCCCGCCCGCGGACGGCCGCTCCCTGCGTGGGCTGCCTGTCGTTGTCGCCCTGCACGGCACCGGCCACACGGCGACGTCCCTCGTGGCGAGCCTCAACCTGCACCACCACCTCCCGGACGCGGTCGCGAACGGCGGCGTCCCGCCGTTCGCGCTCGTCGCCGTCGACGGCGGCAAGGACTCCTACTGGCATCCCCGCGCGGACGGCGACGACCCCGTCGGGATGATCACGGACGAGCTGCTGCCCCGCCTCGGAGACCGAGGCGCCCGCACCGACCGCGTCGGAGCGATCGGCTGGTCGATGGGCGGCTATGGCGCGCTCGTCCTGACCCGGAGGCTCGGCGCCGCGCGGACGGCGGCGGTCGTCGCGTCGTCCCCCGCCCTGTTCTCCTCCTACGAGGACGCGCGCTCCGCCAACCGGCGCGCGTTCGACGGCCGGGACGACTTCGCCCGCAACGACGTCTTCGCCTCGCTGGACGCGTTGAAGGGCGTCCCGCTCCGGGTCGACTGCGGCGACAGCGACCCGTTCGCACGCATGACGCGCCGGTTCCGCGACCGGGTCCGGCCGGAGGGCTCGATGGGCGGCGGGTGCCATGACGTGGCTTACTGGCAGCGCCTCCTGCGCCCGCAGCTCGCCTTCCTCGGGCACCGTCTCGCGGGCCGCCGATAAGTCCGAAATGTCGGTAGTACCAGGCATGATGTCGTCATGACCGAGACACCGGCCCGTACCGAGATCGGCGACCGGGCCGCCTACGCCGCCGCCGTGCAGGCCGCCGTCGCGGCCTCCGCCGCCTACTACGGCGAGGGCGACTCGCCGCTCGACGACGACGCCTTCGACCGGCTGGTCCGCGGCATCGCCGCCTACGAGGCCGGGCACCCCGAGCACGTGCTGCCGGAGTCGCCGACGGGCAAGGTCGCCGGGGGAGCGGTCGCCGGGGACGTCCCGCACACGGTCCCGATGCTGAGCCTCGACAACGTGTTCTCGGCCGAGGGCCTGGAGTCGTGGGCCGCCGGGCTCGTCCGCAGGCTCGGCCGCGAGGTCGCGACGTGGAGCGTGGAGCCGAAGCTGGACGGCCTGGCGATCTCGGCCCGCTACCGCGAGGGCCGCCTCGTCCAGCTGGTCACCAGAGGCGACGGGACCGCCGGGGAAGACGTCTCGGCCCGCGGCATAGCGATCATCACAGGCCTGCCGGAGCGGCTCGCCGAGCCGGTCACGGCGGAGGTGCGGGGCGAGGTGCTGATGACCCGCGCCCAGTTCGAGGCCGCCAACGCCGCCCGCACCGGCGCCGGGCACCCGCCGTTCGCCAACCCGCGCTCGGCCGCCGCCGGGTCGCTGCGGACCAAGTACCACGCCTACCAGGTGGAGACGACCTTCTTCGGGTACGGGATCCTGCCGCTGCCCGCCGACGCCGGTTTCGGTGCGGGCACAGCCCCTGAGCTGGCCGAACGGCTCCGCGAGCTGCCGCACAGCGCTCTGATGGCGCTGCTGGACGAGCTGGGCGTGAAGACGACCGCGGACACCCAGGTCGCCGGGACGACCTGCGCCACGATGGCGCAGGTCCGCGGGCGCGTCGAGGAGATCGCGGCGCTGCGGGCCGACCTCGACTTCGGCATCGACGGCATCGTGATCAAGGCGGACGCCGCCGCCGACCAGGCCGACGCCGGGCTCTCCTCCCGCGCGCCCCGCTGGGCCGTCGCCTACAAGCTGCCCGCCGTCGAGAAGATCACCCGGCTGCTGGACGTCGAGTGGAACGTCGGCCGCACCGGCGTGATCGCGCCGCGCGCCGTCCTGGAGCCCGTCGAGGTGGACGGCTCGACCGTCACCTACGCGACCCTCCACAACGCCGCCGACATCGAGCGGCGCGGCCTGCGGATCGGCGACCACGTCACCGTCTACAAGGCCGGCGACGTGATCCCCCGCGTGGAGGCCCCGGTCGTGCATCTGCGGACCGGCGAGGAGCGGCCGATCGAGGCGCCGTCCGCGTGCCCGCGCTGCGGCGACGGGATGGACGCGTCGCAGCAGCGGTGGCGGTGCGTCCGGGGGCGGGCGTGCCATGCGGTCGCGTCCGTCCGCTACGCCGTCGGGCGCGACCAGCTCGACATCGAGGGCCTCGGCGAGAACCGGATCGACCAGCTCGTCGACGCCGGACTGATCACCGACTTCGCGGACCTGTTCGTCCTGACCTACGACCAGGTCATCGCCCTGGAGCGGATGGGCGAGACGAACACGGCCGCGCTCATCGCCGCGATCGAGGCCGCGAAGGCAAAGCCGCTGAACAAGGTGTTCTGCGCGCTCGGCGTCCGCGGCACCGGACGGTCGATGTCCCGCCGCATCGCCCGGCACTTCGCGACCATGGACGCGATCCGCGCCGCCGATGCGGAGGCGTTCCAGCAGGTCGAGGGCGTCGGGCCGGAGCGGGCCGCGATCCTGGTCGAGGAGATCGCCGAGCTGGCCCCGCTGATCGACAAGCTCGCCGCCGCCGGCGTCACGCTGACCGAGCCGGGCGCCACCGGCCCCGCCGAGCCCGCGGGCGACGGCGCGTCCGGGCTGCCGCTGGCGGGCCTGTCGGTCGTCGCCACCGGATCGATGTCCGGGCCGCTCGACGGCCTGTCCCGCACACAGGTCAACGAGCTCATCGAGCGGGCCGGCGGGAAGGCGTCCTCGTCGGTGTCGGCCCGCACGTCCCTGCTCGTCGCCGGGGCGAAGGCCGGGTCGAAGAAGGCCAAGGCCGAGCGGCTCGGCGTCGAGATCGTCACCCCGGAGGAGTTCGCCGCCCGCGTCGCCGCCTTCCTGTGACGGCGCCGGTCACACGGCGCCGGTCACGCCGTCCGCCCCGGTCCGGCCCGTCCGGACGAGCCAGTTCAGCATCAGCATCACGTCGAGGCGGCCGTCGGGCTCGGTGAACCGGCCGCCGGTCAGCTCGGTGATGCGGCGCAGCCGGTACCGGACGGTCTGCTCGTGGATGTGGAGCCGCTCCGCCGCGACCACCGCGTTGTCGCCGCACCGCAGGTACGTCAGCAGCGTCTCGGCGAGCGGCTGCCGCCGCGCGGGCGGCAGCTCCAGCAGGGGCCCGAGGACGTCCGCCGCGGTCGCGTCGACCAGTTCCTCCGCGGCGAGGGTCGCCAGGGTCGCGATGTGGTCCACGCACCGGATCGGGGCGCCGCCGGGCAGCAGCCCCCGCTCGGCCAGCGCGAGCCCGCGCCGCGCCCAGCGCAGCGAGACGGCGCCCCGCCCGATCGGGACGGTCGGCCCGATCGCCGCCGTGCCGAGCCTGCGCAGCGCCGGCCACAGCCGGTCCTGGCCGGGGCCGTCCGGATCGGGCACCACGAGGAACGGGATGGGCGCGTCCCAGTCGGGCAGCACGGCGGGCGGCAGGATCCGCGCCCCGGCGGGCAGGCCGGACGGCAGCGCGACCAGGGCGATGCTCTTCGGCAGCTCCCAGCGGGCCGCGACCGCCAGCTCCGCGACCGCCTCCCGTCCGGGCGCGGGCTCGGCGATGAGCAGGTCCCGCAGCCGGTCGCGGCGGCGCTCACGCTCGGTCGCGAGCTGCCCCTGCTCGCGCGCGTAGCCCTGCGCGGCGGCGTCGGCGACCCTGGCGAGCAGCAGGAACAGCGAGTCGGTCAGCCGGCCCAGCGTCTCCCGCGACCAGCCGAGCCGGTAGGCGTCCTTGATGAACCGGCGGCACGCGACCTGGCTGCTCACCCGCATCGCGTTCTGGAGGGCGTCCAGGCTCCGGCCCTGCCTGGCCTCCTGTTCGCCGAGCCGCACGTACAGGTCGGTGAGCCGGCGCGGGTCGGCGTCGGGGTGGTCGACGGAGTCGACGAAGAACGCGACCGTATCGCTGACGGTCCGCTCCACCCGCCGGGCGTAGCCGCCGCCGGCGCCGTATTCGGGCACCTGGTCGCGGATCTCCCGCTCCATCTCGGCGACGGCGGCCCGCAGGTGCTGCCGCAGCACGGTCGGCAGCTCGGCGGGCATGGGCCCTTGCGTCATCCGGTGTTCCGTTCGGCGGGGTCGGGCTCGGGCGGATCCGCCTCACCTTAAACAGGAACGCGCACGCTGTCATTACCCGGGTCAGCGCGCGGGCCCGCGTCCGGGCGGGGGCGGCGGCGGGCCGTCAGGCGCCGTCCGAGCCGCTGGGCCGGGAGTTCGACGTAGCGGTACGCCACCGCCGCCGAGCCGAGGACGAGCGTGACCAGCACCACGCCCCAGATCAGCCGGATCGGGCCGGGAAGGTTGCCCGGGTCGCGTCCGGCGGCGTGCCAGATCGCCTGGATGACCAGCGGATGCAGCAGGTACAGCGAGTAGCTGACCATCCCCGCCCACACCAGCGCGCGGGGCATCGGACGGTTCCGCAGCGCGAGACCGCCGAGGAACGTCAGCCACGCCGCTCCGACCGCGATGGACCAGTCGGGCCCCAGCGGGGCCGGGTTGGCGTTCAGCGCGAGGGCGGTCGGCGTGCGCAGGCCGGCGACCAGCGTGAAGGCGGGGACGACCGCGACCATCGCGACCGCGGGCCAGGTGCGCAGCCGTCCGTCCTGGATGCCCCGGACGGCCGTCCCGGCGAACATCGTGGCGATGATGCACAGGCTCTCGATGGCGCCGATGCGGCTGTCGAGGACGAGCAGCCCCAGCGCCAGCGCCGCCACCACCGCGACCCCCGTCCGGCGCACCGCGCGGCGGCGGCCGACCATCGCCGCGAGCCCGACGGCCAGGAACAGCGCGGCGGCGAGGATCGTCCCGCCCGGCCACCGGGAGGCCAGCAGGCCCGACGGCAGCGCGACGCCCAGGATCGCCGCGCCCACGCCGAACCCCAGCGCGACCCGGGCGCTGGAGCGGTGCACCCCCGCGACGAACATCGCCGTCACCAGCAGGTAGAAGACCATCTCGTAGGAGAGCGTCCAGTACACGTTGACGGCGTTCGGCACGCCCAGGAGATCCTGCAGCATCGTCATGTGCGCGAGCGCGGACGCCCACGGACGCTCGCCCAACGCGGCCGGCAGCCCGTACGACATCCCCGCCGCGCCGAGCATCAGCGCGAGCACCAGCGACACGCACCAGGCGGGGTACAGCCGGAAGAACCGCCCGGCCCAGAACCGCCGGACGCTCCCGCGCCGCTCCAGCGAGAACGGCACGACGTACCCGCTGACCAGGAAGAACACGAACACCCCGTAGCGGCCGAAGTCGAACCACGGGCTCGCCGCGGCGCGGACCTCCGGCAGGAGCACGTCGAGGGAATGCTCGAACACCACCACCAGAGCCGCGAGGCCCCGCAGAGCGTCCAGCCAGTCCATCCGGCGCGCCTTATCCGGACGGGAGCCGATCTGCGTTTGAGGCGGAGTCAGGGTGTTCGTCGGCATTCGGGCCACCATAGGGGCGGCGCGCTCGCGTTCTCTAACCGGCGAATGACATTTCTCTTAACTCGGTGCACCGGCGGCTGACTGAGGGTGATGGCGGCGGAGGCCCGGAAGCACGGGTGGGAGCAGGGCCGCTGCGATCCGGAGACGGCATGCCGTACCCGCCTCCGGTGTGACCAACTCCACAGCGCGGCCCGGGTCAGCGCAGCCCGACGGCCCCGTACATGATCGGCTCGTGGCCGGGACGGAACGTCCCGCCGAGCGGCCCGGCGGCCAGCGGGACGAGCCCGGGGGAGACCGGCCGGAACGGGCCCAGCAGCCGCGCGACCTCGACCGCGCCGCGCGGGAACAGCGGGATGTCGCTCGCCTCCAGGTAGAGCCGCGCGGCCTCGGTGATCGCGAGCGGCGCGAAGTCGGCGGTGACGTGCGAGACGATCAGGGCGCTGCCGGGCGCGGCCGGGCCCGCGAGCGCGGCGGCGAGGTCGGCCGCGCCGGGCAGGAAGTGCAGGACGGAGGAGAACACCAGCGCGACCGGCTCGGCCGGGTCGATGAGGCGGCGCACCTCCGGGCTGTCCAGGATCGCGCCGGGGTCGCGGATGTCGGCCCGCAGCGCGGCGATGTTGCCGCCGTCCATCATCAGCGCGCGGGCGTGCGCGATGACGAGCGGGTCGTTGTCGACGTACACGATGCGGGTGCCGGGGATGTGCCGTGCCGCCAGCTCGTGCAGGTTCCCGGCCGTGGGCAGCCCGCAGCCGAGGTCGAGGAACTGCCGGACGCCGCGCCCCGCGACCAGCCGCACGGCGCGGGCGAGGAACTCGCGGGCGGCGCGGGCCGCCTCCGCCGCCTGCGGGAGCACCTCCAGGAGCCGCAGCGCGAGTTCGCGGTCGGGGGCGTAGTTGTCCTTGCCGCCGAGGAGGTAGTCCTGGACGCGAGCGGGGCCCGGCCTGTGCAGGGCGAGCCGCGTCTCCGGCGCCCGTGTGCCGACCGTCGTCATTCGCTTCACCTGTCGCTTTCACGAAGAGGAGCGCGGGGGCGTGGCTCTTCCTCGACGGTAGGCGGCGAAGGTCGCCGGAAGGTTGAGACCGCCTGCGGACCGCCCGGAGGACGCCCGCCGCGTGGCCGCATCGGGCCAGCCGCGTTTGGCGGCGTCCACGGGGTCCCGGCGGCGCCGGGGAGGATGATCAGGAACGCGGCGGGCGAGCGGAAGGTCGCCGAGCGCGCATCCGCCGTGGTGCTCCGCCGTCCAAATGGCCGCTTCCGGCCATGACAGGACCTTAACCGCCCTGCCGAATCCCTGTCGGGGCCGTTCAGGATCCGGGCGTCCGCCACATGAGCCAGATTGGCGGGGCGCCCTTGCCCGGCAGGGGCAGCTCCCGCGTCACCTTGAACCCGAACCGCTCGTAGTACGGCACGTTGCTCTCTTTCGAGCTCTCCAGGTAGGCGGGCACGCCGTCGGCGTCGCAACGGTCGAGCCGGGAGCGCAGCAGCGCGGCGCCCAGGCCGTTGCCCTGCGCGGGCGGGTCGGTGCCGAGGACGGCCAGGTACCAGTGCGGCTCCTGGGGATGGTGGTTCTCGATCGCGCTCAGCGCGCGCAGCGACGCGGGCGTCCGCGCGCCGAGGACCCGCAGCAGCGGCAGCGCCTGGGCGGCCTGCACGCGGAGGGGGACGCGCCAGTGCCCGGGCGGGTCCCACAGCGCCGCCGCCTCCGTCCGCGCGTCCCGTCCCGCGAGCTCCGTGCCGCCGTGCGGGAGGTGCACCCGGCGCAGCATGATCCCGAACAGCCCGGACAGGCGGCGCACGCGGGACGCCTCGTCCGGCAGCAGCCACGACCAGACCGGGTCGTCGTCGAAGGCGCGCCCGAGGACCGCCGCGATCTCCGCGACGTCGGGCGCCGCGGCCTCGCGGACGGCGGGCGGCGACGGCTCGGGCGTGCCCGTCATGGGCGCTGGTGTGTCATGGGCGCGGCCTCCAGGGGGACGCGCTGATCTTCACCGGGCGCGCACGCTCACGTCCCTGAAGCACCGGCGCCCGCGGCGCGCGCGGCGCTCTTCGCGGGCCCGGCCGATCTCCTCCAGGACGAGGGCGGCCCCGATGCCGAGCAGCCAGGAGTCCTTGGCCAGCGCAGTGCCCTGCTGGGTCGGGCGCAGCCCGCCGGGCTCCCGCATGCCGGGTATCCGCAGGTACAGGCCGTTCAGCCCGCCCGCGAACGCGGTGAGCGCCGCGCCCGCGACGATCGACGGCACCAGCGGCACCATCAGCGCGGTGCCGAGCGCCACCTCGGCGGTGCCGAGCATGCGGGTGAACTCCCGCGGATCCCGCGACTCCAGGAACGGGTAGGCGGTCTTCGCCATGCCGTGGGTCTGCTCGGCCGCCTCGTCCAGGCCCTTGAGCTTCGACAGCCCCGAGTTCACGACGAACGCCCCCACGATCAGCCGGGCGGGCATCTGGTGAGCACGAGCCAGAAAACGCATCGTTCCCCATTGATGTCGGGTGATATCGGGCGCAGGGATCCATTCCCGCCGTCCGCCCGCTACACCTGGAGCCGGGTCAAGTCTCGGCATCCGGGTAGCGTGGGCGGACGTGACCACCCGACCGGACGGATCGCCCGGCCCCGAATGGGCCCCCGAACGCGAGGTCACCGCGGACCTGGCCGCCGCGCTCATCGGACGCAGGTTCCCCGGCCTGCGCGACGCCCGGGTGGAGCGGCTCGCGACCGGCTGGGACAACACGGTCTTCCTCGTCGGCGGGGAGTGGGTGTTCCGGTTCCCGCGCCGCGCGATCGCCGTCCCGGGCATCGAGCGGGAGATGGCGGCGCTGCCCGTCCTCGCGCCGCGGCTCCCGCTGCCGGTACCCGTGCCACGCTTCGCCGGCGAGCCCTCGGACGACTTCCCGTGGCCGTTCTGGGGCGCGCGGATGATCCTGGGCCGCGAGTTCGCCGACGTCCGCCCGCCGGAGCGCGAGCGAGCCGCCCTCGCCGCCGGGATCGGGGCCTTCCTGCGGGCCCTGCACGACCCGGCGCTCGTCCGCGAGGCCGGGAACGGGCTGCCGCTCGACCCGCTGGGACGCGCCGACCCGGCGAACCGGGCGGCAAGGACGACGGGCCGCCTGGACGCGCTCGCCGAGCTCGGCGTATGGAAGCGCGACCCGGCCGTGGACGAGTTCCTCGCCGGGGCCCGGAGGCGCGGCGTCCCGGACGGCGATCCGGTGATCGTCCACGGGGACCTGCACGTCCGCCACCTGCTGCTCGCTCCGGACGGCCGCATCGCCGGGGTGATCGACTGGGGCGACGTCTGCCTGGCCGACCCGGCCGTCGACCTGTCGCTCGCCTACGCCGGGTTCGGCGGCGCCGCGCGGGCCGCGTTCCTGGCCGGGTACGGACCCGTGCCGCCCGACCGGGAGGCGGCGGCGCGGACGCTCGCGCTGAACCTGAGCGCGACGCTCGCCGAGTACGCCGCGTCGACGAGCCGCGAGGCGCTGCTCGCCGAGTCCCTCGCCGGGATCGCCCGCGCGATCGCCCCGTAGCGCCGGGCGTTCAGTGCCGCATGTAGACGCGGACGGCGGTGCCGTCCGGGCCGGTGTGCATCCGGACGAGATCGGCGAGGTGGTTGACCATCAGGATGCCGCGCCCGCCGTCGGGGCTCATGTCGGCGGGCCGCCGCCCGGCCAGCGGGTCGGTGATCGTCCCGGCGTCCCGGACCTCGCACACGACCTGGCCGTCCTCCGACCACAGCCGCGCGGTGCCCGCCCCGCCGCCGTGCAGGCACGAGTTCGCGGCCAGCTCGTTCGCGGCCAGCTCCAGGTCGCCCACCGCCCGCGGCCCGAGGCCGAGCCGCGCCGCCCAGCGGGTGACGAACTCCCGGACGAGGGGCAGCGCGTCGAGGTCGAAGCTCATCGCGACCGCCCCGGACGGCTCAGGCAGCGGCCGGTTGTAGGCGCTGATGACGCGGTCGGGGGCGTAGTCGCCGCTCACGTGCTCGCCGTGCCGGTCGATCACGACGGGGTGGGTGGCGCGGGCGTCGGCGATCGCGACGTCGTCCAGGCCGCTCACGTCGTAGGGGCACAGGATCGACACGCCGCGCCCCTCGAACGCCAGGTTGATCAGCGCCTCGTGCTGGGCGCAGGCCGGATACTCGGTGGCGGACCGGCCGGGCCATATCGGCTCGCCGATGATCCGCACCCGCCCGGCGGCGGCGTGCCGGTCGGCGAAGTCGCTCAGCACGCCCGGGATGATGCGGCCGGGGTTGCGGCCCGCCTCGGACATGTCCAGCCAGGTCACCTCGGCGGCCGTCCGGCCCAGCGCCTCCCGCAGCGTGCCCAGACGGCCGCCCGGCACCGCGACGGCCACGGGTTCACCCCTCTCGCGGCCGGCCCGGATGAACGGCACCGTGCCCGCGAGGTACTCCTCGTCGTCGCGGTAGAAGAGGGCAGGATGGACGAACGCGTCGCGCCGCGGCGTGCCCGGCCCCCCGGGCCTGGGTCTCATCGCGCCGTCTTTTCGGTCGGGGCGGGTGGCTTATGCACGTGCATCGGGTTCGAGGGTACGCGTAGGGGAGCGGCTCCTGCGAGACGGCCTGCGCGTCGCGTCCCCCGGGTCGGACGGCCGCCCCGGCCGCCTCGGCCGAGCTATGGTCACCACGACGATTACCCGCTGATGACCGCCGAAAAACGGGTGAAGTCCGTAAATTCGCTTTTTGAACGCCGAAAGCGCTTCCCCGGCCGTCGAATCGCTCCCCGCGGGGCTCAGCGGTCGCGCAGGATCGCGGCGTCCACCACGTCGGTCAGCCTGCCGCGCCGCCGGTAGGCGCCGCGCTGGCGCTCCGCGCCCGTCCCGCCGGTGAGCAGGCGGCGGACGCCGCGGGCGACGGGCCCGAGGTCCCCGCTGTCGCGCAGCGCGGGCAGGACGTGCGCGAGCAGGTCGCCCGCCAGCTCCCGGAACCCGGCGGGGCGGCCCGTGCGCACGTCCACGCCCTTCCCCGCGAGGCCGTCCCGCGCGGCCAGCCAGTACGCGGCGCGCAGCAGCTCCTGCGGCGGGTCGGGCGCCCGCTCGCCCGCGTCCACCGCGGCTGACGAGACCTGCACCAGCGCCCGGATCAGCGCCGCGAACACGACCGCGTCGGCGGCGGTCGGCGCGACGTCGGCGAGCCGGATCTCCAAGGTCGGCAGCCGCGCCGAGGGCCGCACGTCCCAGAAGATCGTGCCGGTGTCCATCAGCGCGCCGCAGCCGAGCAGCGTCGCGACGACGTCCTCGTAGTGGGCGGACGACTCGAAGAACGGCGGCGGGCCCGCGACCGGCCACCGCGCCCACGCCATCACCCGCCAGCAGGCGTGGCCGGTGTCGCGCCCGGCCCAGTACGGCGAGTTCGCCGCCAGCGCCAGCAGCGTCGGCAGCCACGGCCGCAGATGGTTGCTGACCTGGACGGCGTGCTCCCGGTCGGGCATCTCGACGTGGACGTGGCACGAGCAGATGCTCTGCTCGTCGTCCAGCCCCCGGTAGACCGCGCGGCTCTCGGCGTAGCGGGCGCCCGCGCCGATCGGGGCGGGGAACAGCTCGCCGAGCACCGGCGTCCCGGTCGCGGCGAGCCGGACGCCCTCGGCCGCCGCCGCGGCCGCCATCGCCGCCCGCATCGCGCGGATCTGCCCGTCGAGCTTGTCGAGGTCGTCGCACGGGGGCGTCTTGGCCTCGGCGAGGAAGTCGACCAGCTCCGTGGAGGCACGCTCGCCCAGCGCCGCCGACGCCCGCCGCACGACGGCGGCGGCACGCGGGACGACCTCCCGGGATACGGGATCGACGACGAAGTACTCTTCCTCGATTCCGAATCGCAGCGGCATCCCACCACCTCGGGCTCGGGAGCGACGCAGGAGGCTGCTTCCCCTTGACCGTACGTGGCCATCGTCCGGTTCGCACCTGCCGGACGGGCGCTAAAGGGCCGTGCGGGCTGTCCTTGACGCTCCGTTGACCGGTGTGGCCCCGCCTCGCGGCAGGGCTACTGGCGGGGTTCGTCGACGACGACGTCGGTCATGATGTCGACGGCCAGCGCGATGATCCCGCCGATCACCGTCACCGCGGCGCCCGCCCCGAACACGATCCAGTCGGGTCCCATGACGAGGCCCACGCCGCCGACGACGAAACCGACGAAGATGATGGTCACCGCGACCCAGGACTTCGGGCGCCCGGCGTGGCTGCCAGTCGACATGCGTTGGTCTTCCTCTGCGGGATCCGTAGGGGCTTCGACGCCCGAACTCTAGCAACGCCCCTCGCCACAAGGCGTTCCGGGGTCAGCCGAACGCGCCGCCGTCAGCCGAGCGTGCCGGGGTCAGACGAACGCGCCGTGGCCCGTCGCGGCGCGTCCGACGATCAGGGTGTTGATCTCCCGGGTGCCCTCGTAGGAGTAGAGCGCCTCGGCGTCGGCCACGAACCGTCCGATGTCGTAGTCGAGGACGATCCCGTTGCCCGCCATCAGCTCCCGCGCCCAGCCGACGACCTCCCGCATCCGGGTGGTGCAGTACGCCTTGGCCAGCGCCGAGTGCTCGTCGCGGTACAGGCCGTCGTCCTGGAGCTGGGCGAGCCGCACCACCATGCCGAGCGACGCGGTCGTGTTGCCGAGCATCCTGACCAGCAGGTCCTGGACGAGCTGGAACCTGGCGATCGGCCGTCCGAACTGCTCGCGCTCCACCGCGTAGTCGCGGGCGATCTCGTAGGCGGCGAGCATGACCCCGACGGCCTGCCAGGCGACGCCGCTGCGCGTCCGGCGCAGGATGGCGGCGGTGTCCTTGAACGTGTCCGCCCCGGCGAGCCGGTCGGCCTCGGGGACACGGCAGTCGGTGAGCGTTATGTCGGCGTTCTGCACGGTCCGCAGCGCGATCTTGTTCTCGATGCGGGTGGCGGTGAACCCCGGCGTGCCCTTCGCGACGACGAATCCCTTCACCTGGTCGTCGGCCTCGTCCCTGGCCCAGACGACGGTGTGGTCGGCGAACGTCGCGTTCCCGATCCAGCGTTTGGCGCCGTTCAGGACCCATTCGCCGCCGTCGCGGCGCGCGGTGGTGCGCAGCCCGAGCGCGACGTCCGACCCGCCCTCGGGCTCGGTGAGCGCGAACGCGCCGATCTTCTCCATCCGTCCCATCGCGGGCAGCCAGCGCTCGCGCTGCTCCGGCGAGCCGCACCGGCCGATGCTGCCCATCGCCAGCCCGGCGTGGACCCCGAAGAAGGTGGCCATGGACGGGTCCACCCGCGCCATGTCCATCGCCAGGAACCCGGTGAGAAGGCTGCTCGGCTTCTCGCCCGGGCACTCGTCGTGGGCGAGCCCGGCGATGCCGAGCGCCCCGTACTCCGGGATCAGGTCGAACGGGAACTCGGCCCGCGCCCAGCAGTCGTTCGCGATCGGCGCGACCTTCGACTCCAGGAAGTCCCGCACCCGCCCGACGATCTCCTTCTCGCGCTCGTCGAGGAGCTCTTGCATGTGGTAGAGGTCGCCGGGGAGCGCGTCCAGTGTCATGGCCTGCTCCTTCCCGGCCGCCGGAGCGCTAACCGGGACGCGCCGCGCGGCGGGTCCCGGGCGGCTTCCGGTCGGCGGGACCCGCATTAGAGGCGCGTTCGGCCGCTCGCCTACGATCCAGGGCATGACGGTGCCGCCTGACGAAATCGAACTGGCTGCCGCCTTCTCCCCAGCCGAACGCGACCGGTGGCGGGAGATGGTGAAGGGGGTGCTGCGCAAGTCCGGCGCGGCGGCGGAGGGCACCCCGCTCGACGAGATCGAGGATCTGCTGACCCGCGAGTCGTACGACGGCGTGCCGATCGCCGCGCTCTACACCCGCGACGACGCGCCGCCCGGACGTCCCGGGCTCGCCCCCTACGTCCGCGAGGTGCGGCCCGATGGCGAAGGCATCGCGGGCTGGGACGTCCGGCAGCTCCACGCGCATCCCGATCCCGCGG
This sequence comes from Actinomadura sp. KC06, assembly GCF_004348735.1. GTDB lineage: Bacteria > Actinomycetota > Actinomycetes > Streptosporangiales > Streptosporangiaceae > Spirillospora. The sequence goes on along the minus strand of NZ_SMKT01000141.1, from coordinate 5,768 downwards.
TCACCCGCGAGGCGATCCTCGCCGACCTGGAGAACGGAGCCACGTCCGTCTGGCTGCGGCTCGGCGACGGGGGCCTCCCGGTCGCGGGTCTGGGGGAGGCGCTGCGCGGCGTCCTGCTCGACCTCGCGCCCGTCGCGCTCGACGCGGGAACGGCGACCTCCGACGCCGCCGACGCGTTCCTCTCCCTCGTCGCCGAACGGGGGGACGCGGCGGACGCGTCCGGCACCCTCGGCGCCGACCCGCTCGGGCTCGCCGCCCGCACCGGGACGCCCGGCTCCCTGGAGGACGCCGCCGCGCTGGCCGTCCGGTGCGCCCGCGAGTTCCCGAAGCTGCGCGCCGTCGTCGCGGACGGGACGCCGTACCACGACGCGGGCGGCTCCGACGCCGAGGAGCTGGGCGCGGCGGTCGCCGCGGGAGTCGCCTACCTGCGCGCTCTCACCGGGGCCGGGCTGAGCGTGGACGAGGCGTTCGGGCAGATCGAGTTCCGCCTCGCCGTCAACGCCGACCAGTTCGCCTCGATCGCCAAGCTCCGCGCCGCCCGCCGCCTGTGGGCGCGGGTCGCCGAGGTCAGCGGGGCCTCTGACGGGACGGCCGCGCGGATCCACGCGGTGACGTCGTCGGCGATGATGACGCGGCGCGACCCGTGGGTGAACATGCTCCGCACCACCCTCGCCGCGTTCGCGGCCGGAGTCGGCGGCGCGGACGCGGTCACCGTCCAGCCGTTCGACGCTCGCCTCGGCCTCCCCGACGGGTTCGCCCGCCGCATCGCCCGCAACACCCAGACGCTGCTGCTGGAGGAGTCGAGCCTCGCGCGCGTCGTCGACCCGGCCGGCGGGTCCTGGTACGCCGAGAGCCTCACCGAGGGCATCGCCCGCGCCGCCTGGACCTGGTTCACCGAGATCGAGAAGGCGGGCGGGCTCGCCGCCGCCCTCGACTCGGGCCTCGTCGCCGACCGGATCGCCGCGACATGGGCCCGGCGCCGCGAGGACATCGCCCGCCGCAAAGCCCCGCTCACCGGCGTCAGCGAGTTCCCCGACCTCGCCGAGCCCCTCCCCGAGCGCGCCCCGGCGCCCCGCCCGCCCGGCGGCGGGCTCCCCGTCGTCACGTACGCGCAGGACTTCGAGGCGCTCCGCGACCGCTCCGACGCTCACGCCGAGGCGACCGGCGCGCGGCCGCGGGTGTTCCTCGCCACGCTCGGGCCCGTCGCCGTCCACACGGCGCGGGCGTCGTTCGCCGCCAACCTGTTCCAGGCGGGCGGGATCGAGACGGTCAGCGGCCCGCCCGAGGAGTTCGAGGCGTCCGGGACGTCCGTCGCCTGCCTCTGCTCCAGCGACAAGATGTACGAAGAGCAGGCCGCCGAAGCGGCGCGGGTTCTTCGTCAAGCGGGCGCAATGAAGGTCTGGCTCGCGGGTAAGGGAACCTATGAGGGCGTGGACGCCGGCGTGTACGCGGGATGCGACGCGATCGGGGTCCTGGAGACCGCCCTCCGCGATCTGGGAGTGAACGAATGATCCCCGACTTCAGCGAGATCGAGCTCGGGACGGCGCCCCCCGCCGACGAGGCCGCCAAGCGGTGGCGCGCCGCCGTCGCGGACGCCACCGGCCAGGACCCCGACGCCCAGACCTGGGACACGCCCGAGGGCATAGGCGTCCGGCCCCTCTACACCGGCGACGACCTCGCGGGGCTCGACTTCCTCGACACCTACCCGGGCATCGCGCCGTTCCTGCGCGGCCCGTACCCGGCGATGTACGCGACGCAGCCGTGGACGATCCGGCAGTACGCCGGCTTCTCCACCGCCGAGGAGTCCAACGCGTTCTACCGCCGCAACCTCGCGGCCGGGCAGAAGGGCCTGTCGGTCGCGTTCGACCTCGCCACCCACCGCGGCTACGACTCCGACCACCCGCGCGTCTCCGGCGACGTCGGCATGGCGGGCGTCGCGATCGACTCGATCTACGACATGCGGCAGCTCTTCGACGGCATCCCGCTGGACAAGATGAGCGTGTCGATGACCATGAACGGCGCCGTCCTGCCCGTCCTGGCGCTCTACATCGCCGCCGCCGGCGAGCAGGGGGTGGAGCCGGAGGCGCTCGCCGGGACGATCCAGAACGACATCCTCAAAGAGTTCATGGTCCGCAACACCTACATCTACCCGCCGCAGCCGTCCATGCGGATCATCTCCGACATCTTCGCGTTCACCTCGCGGCGGATGCCGAAGTACAACTCCATCTCGATCTCCGGCTACCACATCCAGGAGGCCGGGGCGACCGCCGACCTGGAGCTCGCCTACACCCTCGCCGACGGCGTCGAGTACATCCGCGCCGGGCGCGAGGCGGGCCTGGACATCGACGCGTTCGCGCCCCGCCTGTCGTTCTTCTGGGCGATCGGGATGAACTTCTTCATGGAGGTCGCCAAGCTCCGCGCGGCCCGCCTCCTCTGGGCGAAGCTCGTGAAGGGATTCGACCCGCAGAACCCGAAGTCGCTGTCGTTGCGGACGCACTCGCAGACGTCCGGCTGGTCCCTCACCGCGCAGGACGTCTACAACAACGTCGCCCGCACCTGCATCGAGGCCATGGCCGCCACGCAGGGCCACACGCAGTCGCTGCACACCAACGCGCTGGACGAGGCCCTCGCCCTCCCGACCGACTTCTCCGCGCGGATCGCCCGCAACACGCAGCTCGTCCTGCAGCAGGAGTCCGGGACGACCCGCACCATCGACCCGTGGGGCGGCAGCGCCTACGTCGAGCGGCTCACCTACGACCTCGCCCGCCGCGCCTGGGGCCACATCACCGAGGTCGAGCAGGCCGGCGGCATGGCGAAGGCGATCGACGAGGGCCTGCCGAAGCTGCGCATCGAGGAGGCCGCCGCCCGCACGCAGGCCCGCATCGACTCCGGCAGGCAGCCCGTCATCGGCGTCAACAAGTACCGTCCGGACAGCGAGCAGGAGATCGACGTCCTCAAGGTCGACAACGCGTCCGTCCGCGCGCAGCAGATCGACAAGCTGCGGCGGCTGCGGGAGGACCGCGACGAGCCCGCGACGCTGGCCGCGCTGGACGCCCTGACCCGCGCCGCCGCGGCCGCCGAGAACGGAACCCGCGAGCCCGGCCTGGAGCGCAACCTCCTGGCCCTCGCCATCGACGCCGCCCGCGCCAAGGCCACCGTCGGCGAGATCTCCGACGCGCTGGAGAAGGCCTACGGGCGGCACGCCGCGCAGATCCGTACCATCTCCGGTGTGTACCGGGAGGAAGCGGGCCAGGTGACCGCCATCGAGAACGCGCGCGCGGCGACCGCCGCGTTCGAGGACGCCGAGGGCCGCCGCCCCCGCATCCTCGTCGCCAAGATGGGCCAGGACGGCCACGACCGCGGCCAGAAGGTGATCGCGACCGGCTTCGCCGACCTCGGCTTCGACGTCGACGTGGGCCCGCTGTTCCAGACCCCGGCGGAGGTCGCGCGGCAGGCGGTGGAGGCCGACGTGCACATCGTCGGCGTCAACTCGCTCGCCGCCGGGCACCTCACGCTGGTGCCCGCCCTGCGCGCCGAGCTGGCCGCGCTCGGCCGCGACGACATCATGATCGTCGTCGGCGGGGTCATCCCGCCCGGGGACTTCGACGAGCTGCGCGCCGCCGGCGCCGCCGCGATCTTCGGGCCCGGCACCGTCCTCGCGGACGCGGCGGCCGGCCTGCTGGACGAGCTGACCGCGAGGCTCGGCCACGGAGAGCAGTGAAAGCCGGCCTGGACGACTACGCGGCCGGGGTGCGGGACGGGTCGCGGGCATGGATCGCGCGGGCGATCACGCTCGTCGAGTCGACCCGTCCGGACCACCGCGACCTCGCGCAGAAGCTGCTGGTCGAGCTGACCCCGCACACCGGCGACGCCCGCCGCGTCGGGATCACCGGCGTGCCAGGCGTCGGGAAGTCCACGTTCATCGACGCGCTCGGCACCCGGCTGACCGGTGCCGGGCACAGGGTCGCGGTCCTCGCCGTCGACCCGTCCTCGACCCGGACGGGCGGCAGCATCCTCGGCGACAAGACCCGCATGCAGCGCCTCGCCGCCGACCCGGACGCGTTCATCCGTCCGTCGCCCACGGCCGGGACGCTCGGCGGCGTCGCCAAGGCCACCCGCGAGGCGATGGTCGTCATGGAGGCCGCCGGGTACGACGTCGTCCTCGTCGAGACGGTCGGCGTCGGGCAGTCCGAGACGACCGTCGCCGAGATGGTCGACACGTTCCTGTTCCTCACCCTCGCCCGCACCGGCGACCAGCTCCAGGGGATCAAGAAGGGCGTTCTGGAGCTGGCCGACGTGATCGCGGTCAACAAGGCCGACGGCGAGCACCAGCTGGAGGCCAAGCGCGCCGCCCGCGAGCTGTCCGGCGCGCTGCGGTTGCTGCGCAGCGACGAGCGCGTCCGGGACACGCCCGTCCTGACCTGCAGCGCCAAGGAGGGCACCGGGCTGGACGCGGTGTGGGGCAAGCTCACCGAGCACCACGACCGGCTCCGCGAGACCGGCGAGCTGGAGGCCCGGCGCCGCCGCCAGCGGGTGGGCTGGACGTGGGCGATGGTCCGCGAGCGGCTGCTCGGGGAGTTGCACGCGCACCCGGATGTGCGCAGCCTCGCGCCCCTGCTGGAGAAGGAGGTCGCGGACGGCTCCCTCACCCCCGCCCTGGCCGCCGAGCGGATCTTGGAGGCGTTCTCGCGGGGCCGCTGACCCTCGTTCCCGGCGTCCGAAACCCCCGCGTTGCCCCGGGCCGCCGGTCGCGCGGCGCGCCGATCAGGTACAACAGTCGGATGGACGTCATCGCGCTCGATGATCCGACGGAGGCGCAGATCCGGGAGTGGCACGAGGTGCTCAGCGCCGTCCACGCCGCCGACCCCGCCGGGGACCCGGCCCCCGACCCGGAGCAGACCGCGCTGCGGCTGCTCGGCGCCGAGCCCGGATCGCGGCAGCGGCGGTGGGGGGCGGCCGGCGGCGGCCGGCTGGCCGGGGTGGCCGCGCTCCGGCTGCCGGGCGAGCCCGGCGCGGGTCGTCCCGCCGAGATCGACATCCAGGTGCGGCCCGAGCTGCGCCGCCGCGGGCTCGGCGGGCGGCTCCTCGCCGCCGCGGCCGAGGGGCTGCGCGCCGACGGCCGCACCAGCGTGATCGCGCAGGTCCTCGCGGGCACGCCCGCCGTCCCGTTCCTGGAGCGGCACGGCTTCGAGTGCGTCCTGACCCTGCGCGGCATGCTGCTGCGGCTCGACGACGTCCCGCCGGAGCGGGTGGCGCGGCTGCTGGCCGCCGCGCCCGCCGGGTACCGGCTCGTCCGCTGGCGGGGCGTCGTGCCGGACGAGCACGCCACCGCCCTCGCCCGCGCCAAGCACGCCATGGCCGACTTCGCCGAGTACGAGGGCGGCACGCCCTGGGACGCCCACCGCGTCCGCGAGACGGAGGAGGTCGTCGCCAAGCGCGGCGACGACCTCTACACCGTCGCCGCGCTGTCGGGCGACGTCGTCGCCGGGTTCACCGAGGTCGTCGTGCCGCACGGCGACGCCCGCCGCGCCGCCCAGTACGACACGGCCGTCGTGCCCGAGCACCGCGGCCGGCGGATCGGCATCTGGGTCAAGGCGGCGATGCTCCGGTGGCTGGCCGAGGCCCGCCCCGAGGTCCGCGAGATCGAGACCGACAACGCCGGCGACAACGCCCACATGCTCGCCGTCAACGAGGAACTCGGCTTCCGCATGGAGCGCGAGTCCATGGAATACCAGGCCCCCGTCGACGCCCTCCCCGGCCCGCTGAGC
>NZ_SMKT01000140.1 GCF_004348735.1 Actinomadura sp. KC06 | reverse complement strand
GGGCTAGCTCCACCTCGGGGTGGGGGCTTTCCCTTCCCGGTTCGGGTGGCTGGGGCCAGTGCCTCCTGAAATGTCGGACGCGAAGGTTGTCATTGGACGACGACGACCGGCACGGGGAGGACACATGGCGAGCGTGGCGATGCGGCGCGGGGTGGTGCGGCCGCTGGTCACAGAGGTCGGGCTGCTGGCGGTGCTGTTCGCCTTCTACAAGTGGGGGCGGACGCTGGTCGAGCACGGGCCCGCCCAGGCGATGGCGAACGCCGCATGGCTGTGGGACTTCGAGCGGTCGTGGCTGCCCAACGAGGTGGACTTCCAGCAGTGGGCGCTCGGGTGGGATCACACCGCGCTCCTCGCGAACGTGTACTACGTGGGCGTGCACTTTCCGGGGACGGCGCTTCTGCTGGTCTGGCTGTACGTGCGGCATCGGTCGTCCTACGGACGGGTGCGGAACGAGTTGGTCGCGTTGACGGCGGCGGGGCTGCTGGTGCACATGCTGTTTCCGTTGGCGCCGCCGCGGCTGGCGGAGATCGGGGCCATCGACACGATGCTGACGGTGGGGCCGTCCGCCTACCCGGCGGGGGCGGCGGAAGGGATCGCGAACCAGTACGCGGCGATGCCGTCGCTGCACATCGGGTGGGCGATCCTGGTGGCGGTCGCGGTGGTGCGGGTGTCGCGGAGCCGGTGGCGGTGGGTGATCGCGATGCACGCGCCCATCACGGTGTTCGTGGTGGTCGTGACGGCCAACCACTACTGGACGGACGGGATCGTGGCCGCCGCGCTGCTGGCCGGGGCGATGGCGCTGGTTTCGCTGGTGGAGCGGGTGCGGCAGGGTGGGACGCATGCTGCCGACGCACACGAGTTCCGAGGTACCGGACGTCCCCGTAGCGGTCTTGCCGATCGGGAGCCACGAGCAGCACGGCCCGTTCCTGCCGCTGGCGACGGACACGGTGATCGCCTGCACGATCGCGGCGGAGATCGCGAAGGCGTACCCGGTGCGGACGCTCCCGCCCGTGACGATCTCGTGCTCGCATGAGCACGAGCACGCGGCCTGGCCCGGGACGGTGAGCATCTCGGCGGCGACCCTGCACGCGGTGGTGCGGGACGTCGCCGAGTCGCTCGTCCGGGCCGGGGTGCCGAAGCTCGTCCTGGTCAACGGGCACGGGGGCAACTACGTGCTGGGGAACGTGGTCCAGGAGGCGCACGGCGCCATGGCGCTCTTCCCGGGGTTGGACGAGTGGGAGAACGTGCGGAGGGCGGCGGGCATCGAGACGTCTGGTGTGAGTGATATGCATGCCGGGGAGCTGGAGACGTCCATCCTGCTGCACGCCCATCCGGAGCTGGTCAGGGACGGGTACGAGACCGCCGATCATCTGGCCGATGACCGGCGGCATCTGCTGACCGCGGGGATGGCCGCCTACACCGCGTCCGGCGTCATCGGGCGGCCGTCACTGGCCCGCGCCGGCAAGGGCCGGGACGCGCTGGCGAGCCTCGTCGCGTCGTTCGGGGACTGCCTCGCGGCGCTTCAGCAGCAGGGTCGCGGCGCCGGGCAGGCACGCGACGAAGGTGAGCACGCCGTACACGACGGAGACGGTCAGTCCCTGCGCTGACCCGAGCCCGGCCGCGCCGAACGCGAGCGCGAGGACGGCCTCGCGCGGGCCCCAGCCGCCGACGTTCACCGGCAGTACCATCACGAGGAGGGCCAGGAGGAGCAGGGGCAGCAGGTCAAGAAGCGGGGCTGTGGAGCCTGCCAGGCGGGCGGCGACCACGAACAGTGTCAGGTGCCCGGCCAGTGCGGCGACCGACAGGAATGTGATGGCGGGCCAGGCGTCCAGGACGGCGCGTGCGTCCGCGAACGTCGCCGCCAGAGCGCGGTGGCGCCGGCGGGCGATGATGAGCAGGACGCTCAGGACGACCGCCAGCGCGATCAGCGCCGGGGTCATGGTCGACAGCACGGCGGGCTGGGTGAACAGGACGATCACGCCCACCATGACGGGCACGGCCTGGCCCGTGATCCGTTCGAGGAACACGGCCCGGAGCCCGCTGGCGCCCGAGCGGTGGCCGTGGCTCACGGCGCGGTGGACGTCCCCGAGAATCCCTGCGGGCAGGACGGCGTTCAGGAACTGGGCCTTGTAGTAGTCGGTGACGGCGCTGGTCAGGGGCAGATCGAGGCCGAGGCGGCGGGCCACCAGGCGCCACCTCGCCGCGCTCAACAGGGTCGTCAGCAGGCCGATGGCCAGGGCGATGATGATGGAGCGCGCGTCGATGGCGTGGAGTGCGTCCAGGAACGCGTCCGTGCTGTGCCACCAGAGGAGCGCGGCGAGGATGCCCAGCCCGATGAGCAGGCGCAGCCAGGGCCAGAGTCGCGTCACGACGTCCTCCCGGGCACGGCCAGCAGGTCGACGTGATGGACCTCGACGGTGAGCGCGCCCTTGGCGCATTCGTCCAGGCGGCGGCGGAGGTAGGCGTCCGCGGCGGGGGCCAGGTCGGGGCGCTGCTCGGTGGCGGCGGCGACCCAGCCGCGCAGCCATGCCGAGGTCAGCGCGGACTGCCCGGGCCCCAGCCGCCACGGGCTCGGCCGCGTCTGGACGGTGGCGCCGCGCCGTCCGAACGCCTCGGTCGCGACGGTGACGGCGTCCGGTCCGAGGAGGCCGCCGCGGCGCTGGTGCGCGTCGAAGGCAGCCGCGATCTCGGCATCCAGGGTGTCGGGCGGGGACACGCGGACGCGTCCGACCACCGACAGCGTCAGCAGCGCCGGGCAGGCCGCCGCCGCGGCGATGGTCTCGATCTCGGCGGCGGTGAGGACGTCCAGCAGCGCGGACGCGGTGACCAGCGACGCCCCGACCAGGTCGGACGCCTGGAGCGAGCCGACGTCGCCCTTCCGGGTCTCGATCGTCGCGCGGCGCCCGTCGGCGGTGGTGTAGATGTTGGCGGCGGCCCGGTCGAGCAGGGCGGGGTCGTTGTCGTGCAGGATCCAGTGCTGCGGGCCGCGCAGCCGCCCGGACAGCCAGCGTCCCAGGGAACCGGTGCCGCAGCCGAGGTCCCAGATGACCAGCGGCTCGTCCGGCGGAAGGGCGGCGCGGAGCGGCACGAGCAGCTCGGCGGCGCGCGCGGCGGCGTCCGCACTCTCGCGGAGCGCCAGCCACGACGGATCGAAGCGCGGTGTCTCACTCTGGGGGGACGACCCCCCAAGCCCCCCGGCGCTGTGCGCGTTCATCGGTTCTCCCTCCGGAGCCGGGACAGGACGGTGGCCATGCGGCGGGCGGTGTCGTCCCAGCCGGGGAGGGTGTCACGGCGCAGGCGGGCGGAGGCGCGCAGGCGGCTCCGCAGGTCGGGTTCGACGAGCCAGCGGCGCAGCGCGGCGGCCAGCGCGCCGGGGTCGTCGGGCGGGACGAGGAGTCCGGGGACGGCCCCGGACGTGTCCCAGCCAAGGGTGTCGGGCACGCCGTCCACGGCGGTGGCGACGACGGGGACGCCGCGCGCGAGGGCCTCCGTCACGACCATCCCGTACGTCTCGGCGCGGGACGCGAGGACGACGAGGTCGGCGGACGCGTAGGCGTCGTCGAGGCGTTTGCCGGTCAGCGGCCCCTCCAGGCGGACGCGATCGCCGAGGCGGTGCCGGGCGATCAGCCGCTGCAGGCGCGTCACGTGCTCGGGGTCGCGGCGTAGCGGCCCGACGCATTCGCACTGCCAGGGCAGATGCGCGACGGTGGCCAGGGCCTCGACCAGGACGTCGTGGCCTTTACGGGGGGTCACGGACGCCACGCACAGCAGCCGGGTCGCGCCGTCGGTGCCGGTCGCGAGCGGCGCGGACTCCGTTCCGGGGGTGACGGCGTGGACGCGGGACGCTTCGAGGCCGTGATGCGCGATGAGGTGATCACGCGCCCACGGGCTGGTCGCCACGACCGCGCCGGCCGCCTCCAGGGTCTTGCGTTCGGCGGCGTTCAGATCGGACTGCCCTGGTTCGTCCGCCAGCGGGAGGTGGACGAGGACGGCGAGCCGCAGCCGTCCCGCCTCCGGGACGACGATCTCGGGGACGCCGCACGCCACCAGCCCGTCCAGCAGGACGACGGAGCCGTCGGGCAGCCCGGCGAGCGCGCGGGCGAGACCGGCGCGGGCGGCGGAGTCGGGGCGCGGCCACGCCCCCGGCACCGCCAGCTCCCGGACGGGGCGTCCCGACGCCGCCAGCTCCTCGCACAGCATCCGGTCGTAGTGGTTCCCGCCGCTCGGCACGTCGGCGTCGTCGATGTCGCCGGGGACGACGAAGCAGATCTCCTGGGCGGCGGTCATAGCTCGCGCTCGTAACTCGCCCAGGCGACGTGCGACTCGTGCAGCGTCACGGTGATTCCGGCGAGGCCGCGCGCGTGCTCGCCGAGCGCGCCCGCGTGGACCCGGCTGGCGAGGCGGTCGGCGATGACCTTGGCTAGGAACTCCGTCGAGGTGTTGACGCCGGCGAAGTCGGGCTCGTCGTCCAGGTTGCGGTAGTTCAGCGCGGCCAGGACCTCGCCCAGCTCGCGGGTGGCGAGCCCGATGTCGACGACGATGCCGTCCGGGTCGAGGCCGGGGCGGCGGAACGTCGCGTCCACCACGTAGGTGGCGCCGTGCAGCCGCTGCGCCGGTCCGAAGACCTCGCCGCGGAAGCTGTGCGCGATCATGACATGGTCGCGGACGGTGATCGCGAACACGGTGCGTTCTCCAGTCGGTCGGTCGGGGTTCGGTCGGGGTTTCAGTAGGTGATTCGGTGGCAGAGCGCGGGAAGTTCACCGCTCGCGAGACGCGGCATGATCCGCGGCAGCTCGGCGAAGCCGCTCTCGCCGGTGATCAGCACGTCGAACGCGGGGTCGGCGAGGAGGCGCAGCGCCAGCGCCAGCCGGTCGGCGAAGCCGCGGCGCGACCGGCGGGCGGGCGGCACCGCGCCGACCTGGCTGCTCCGGACGGTCAGCCGCCGCGAGTGGAAGAACTCCCCGAGCGGGACGGCGACCCGCCGGTCCCCGTACCAGCTCAGCTCCACGACCTCGCCGTCCGGGGCGAGCAGTTCCAGCGAGCGCGCCAGCCCCGCCTCGGTGGCGCTGGCGTGGATGACCAGGTCGCAGCCGCCGTCCGCCTGCTCGGGCAGGACGAACTCGACGCCGAACGCCCGCGCGACGCCCTCGCGGGACGGGTCGGTGTCCACGAGCTGCACGCGGCACCCCGGAAATCCGGCGAGGACACCGGCGACCGAGCAGCCGACCATCCCGGCGCCGACGACGGCGATGCGGTCGCCGATGAGGGGCGCCGCGTCCCATAGGGCATTAACTGCGGTCTCGACCGTCCCGGCGAGGACGGCGCGTTCCGGCGGCACGTCGTCCGGGACGGGACAGACCGCGCTCGCCGGGACGACGTACCGGGTCTGGTGCGGATACAGGCAGAACACCGGGCGTCCGAGCAGGCCGGACGGGCCGTCCTCGACCACGCCGACGTTCAGGTATCCGTATTTGACCGGGCCGGGGAACGTCCCGTCCTGGAACGGCGCCCGCATGACCGCGTGCTGGTTCGGCGGGACGCCGCCGCGGAAGACGACCGCCTCCGTGCCCCGGCTCACGCCGGTGCAGAGCGTCCGGACCAGCACCTCACCGGGTCCCGGCTCCGGCAGCACCTCGTCGCGGATCTCCCCGCTACCGGGCGACCGGATCCAGAACGCGCGGGCTTCGCGCACCATCCGTGCTCCTCCCCCGACTCCCCCGGCTCCCCCGGAGCCGCCGCGCGGCGCGCAGTTCACGGCGTGTGAACAGCCACACCACGTCCCGTCCGAACGACCACACCAGCAGGGCGAGCGCCGCCGCCACCAGCGCGCCCGCGTACGGGACGACGCCCGACGCCGCCGCGACCAGCGTCACGCCCTGCACCACCGCGACCGCCTTCCGCGCGATGCTCGGCCGCAGGTCGGCGCGCAGCCACGGCGCCGCCCAGGCCGCCGCGCCGAACGCGTACCGCATGACGCCGATCGCCAGCACCCACGCTCCGGCGGTCCACGCGACGTGCACGCTCAGCACCAGCACGAGGAAGGCGTCGACCTCCATGTCGAACCGCGCGCCGAGCCGCGACGCCGTCCCGGTGCGGCGGGCGACCTGCCCGTCCACCCCGTCCAGGACGAGCGCCGCCGACGCGACCGCGACGAGCGTCCACGTGTGCCCGCCACCGAGGAGATGCCCCGTGACCAGGGTGGAAACACCGCCGGTGAGGAGAACCCGGGTCAGCGTCACGTGATCGGCGGGCCCGAGCGCCCGCCGCCGGCGGAACGCCGCGCTGAGGATCGCCCACGCCGACAGCGCGTACACGACGCCCACCGCCAGGCCCGCGACGCCGGGCCGCAGCGCCGCCACCAGCGCGACCTGCACGCCCGCCGCGCCCGCCAGCTCGGGCCCCCTGGTCAGCCGCAGCCCCTTCCGCCGCGGCGGCGCGGCGGCGCGCCAGACGACCCCGACCGGCCGGGGCGCGGTCATCGGGCGCGTCATCGGCGGACCTCGCCGACCGTCGTCCCGCCGAGCGAGTCGAGCGGATCGAGCGGGTCGAGCTGCGGGAGGTCGTGGCCGAGGCGGTCGCGCTTCGCCGTCAGATACCGGACGTTGTCGTCGCTGACCGGGACGAGCAGCGGCACCCGCGCCGCGACCTCGACGCCGTAGGACTCCAGCGCGCTGACCTTGGCCGGGTTGTTCGACATCAGCCGCACCGACCGGACGTCGAGGTACCGCAGGACGCGGGCGGCCGGGCCGTAGTCGCGGACGTCGACCGGCAGCCCGATGACGGTGGCGGAGTCGACGGTGTCGAGGCCCTGGTCGTCCTGCAGGATGTGGGTCCGGACCTTCGCCACCAGCCCGATCCCGCGCCCCTCGTGCCCCCGCAGGTAGACCAGGACACCGGCGCCCTCGCGGACGATCGCGTCCAGCGCCGCGCCGAGCTGGTCCCCGCACTCGCAGCGCGTGGCGGCGAAGATGTCGCCGGTCATGCACTCCGAATGCGTCCGGACGAGCACGTCCTCCCGGCCCCGGACGGCGCCGCGGACGAGCGCCATGTGCTCGTGCCCGTCGACCGGGTCCCGGAACGCGACGGCGCGGAACACGCCCCGCCGTGTCCGCAGATCCGCCTCCGCGATGTCGTTCTGCTCGATGCCCTGGTCGCGCATCGCTCCCCTTCCTCGGCTTCGCAATCACCCGTGGTACGTGGCGGACGCACGCGGCGGTTGCGTTGTGAAACGGTCCGTATGATCCGTGGCACGGAGGGGAGGCACCTCAGGGTTCAGCGTATGCGCGTCCGGACCTCCAAGTCGTGGACGGCACGGCGATTCGCCGGGACTTCTGGCAGGTCACTGCGGTCGCGCTCGGCTTCGAGCCGGGCGGTGAGCGCGGCGAGGGTCACCGGTCCACGCTCCTTCGCCGGATGGAGATCAACAGGTCTTCGACCGCGGGGCCGGCGCCGCGTAGACGCCGCGCGCCCGCGGGTGTCGACTTGTAACGGTTATGCATCGGTCCATTGACACTGAGCCGGGTTCGGTCTTTCCTTCGTGGGAGCGCTCCCACACCCGGAACGGCAGTCACGACCTGAGAGGGGTCCGCGATGAGGGCCATCATGCGGCGCGGCCTGAGCACGGCGATGGCGGCGGTGCTCGCCGGCGGTCTCGCCGTCGCCTGCGGGGGCGACGGCGGCGAGGAGGGCGGCTCGGACGGCGGGCCCGTCGAGCTCACCGTCGACGTCTTCGGCGAGCCGGGCTACGACGCGCTCTACAAGCAGTACGAGCGGTCGCACCCGAACGTCACGATCAAGCAGCGCAAGGTGTCCAGCCTGGACGAGTACAAGCCCCGCATCCAGCAGTGGATGGCCACCGGCAGCGGCGCCGGCGACGTCGTCATGCTGGAGGAGGGCATCCTGCCGCTCTACATGCAGCAGCGGACCAAGTTCGTCGACCTCTTCGACCACGGCGGCAAGGCGCTGGAGCAGAACTTCCTGCCGTGGAAGTGGCAGATGGGCGTCAGCGCGGACGGTGAGCAGCTCGTCGGGCTCGGCACCGACGTCGGACCGCTCGCCATGTGCTACCGCAAGGACCTGTTCGAGAAGGCCGGCCTGCCGACCGAGCGCGACGACGTCGGCAAGCTGTGGCCGACCTGGGACGCGTTCCTGACCACCGGGCAGAAGTTCCAGCATGAGGTGCCCGGCAGCAAGTGGCTGGACGGCCCCACCGCCGTGTTCCGCGCGACCGTCCTGCAGAACGCGGGCGGCGGGCCCGGCCACAGCTTCTTCGACAAGGACGACGAGCTCGTCTTCGACTCCAACCCGGCCGTGCGGCAGGCGTTCGACACGTCGCTGAAGTTCGCGCAGGGCAAGCTCACCGCCGACATGTCGATCTTCACACCGCCGTGGCAGACCGCGCTCAAGCGCGACACGTTCGCGACGGTGCCGTGCCCGTCCTGGATGCTCGGGGGCATCGAGGAGTTCTCCGGCGCCGCGGGCAAGGGCAAGTGGGACGTCGCGACGACCCCGGGCGGCTCCGGCTACTGGGGCGGGTCGTGGCTGGCCGTGCCGAAGCAGACCAAGCACGCGAAGGCCGCCGCCGAGCTGGCCAAGTTCCTCACCTCGCCGGAAGGGCAGGTCGGCGCGTTCAAGGAGGCGAACGTCTTCCCGTCCTCGCCGCAGGCCGCGCAGAACCCGGCGGTCGCGGGCGCGAAGAGCGCGTACTTCAGCGACGCCCCGATCGGCCAGAACTTCGGGCGGCTCGTCGCCGCGGTGAAGCCCGTCTACCTCGGGCCGAAGAACGAGGACGTGCGGGCCGCGGTCGAGAACGTCCTGATCTCCGTGGGTCAGGGCGAGCAGAAGCCCGAGGACGCCTGGTCGAAGTCCGTCGGCGAGGCCGAGAAGGCCGCAAGGTAGCGATGGCCACCGATCTGCGCCCGAGCCGGAACGGGCCGCCGCCCGCTTCGGCGAAGGCCGGCCCGGGACCGCGCCGAACGTGGCGGTCCCGGGCGGCCCGGCTCGACCTGAAGGGCGCGCCCTACGCCTTCATCTCGCCGTTCTACCTGGTGTTCCTGGTGTTCGGCGCGTTCCCGCTCGGCTTCACGCTGTGGGTGTCGCTGCACGAGTGGGAGCTGGCGTCGGGGACGCGGGAGTTCGTCGGGCTCGACAACTACGACTACCTGCTGACGGACGCCGACTTCTGGCACGCGACGGTCAACACCCTCGGGATCTTCGTCGTCGCGACCGTCCCGCAGCTGCTGATCGCGCTGATGATCGCGAACGCGCTGAACCGGCGGATGCGGGTGCCGACCCTGTTCCGGATCGGGATGGTCGCGCCGCTGGTCACCTCGACCGCCGCCGTCGCGATCGTGTTCACCCAGATGTTCGACAAGGACTGGGGCATGATCAATTGGGCGCTCGGGCTGGCCGGGATCGACCCGATCGCCTGGGCGAGCAGCCGCGGCTGGTCCTGGATCGCGATCGCGGTGATGGTCGACTGGCGCTGGACGGGCTACAACGCGCTGATCTACCTGGCCGCCATGCAGGCGGTCCCGAAGGACCTGTACGAGGCCGCCGCGATCGACGGCGCGTCCAGGTTCCGGCAGTTCTGGCAGATCACGGTGCCGATGCTGCGGCCCACGATCATCTTCACGGTGATCATCTCGACGATCGGCGGGCTGCAGCTGTTCACCGAGCCCGTCCTGTTCAGCGTCGGCACGCCCAACAAGATGGACGGCGGCCCGGCGCACCAGTTCCAGACGATCACGATGTACATGTACGACAACGCGTTCGGCCACGACCGGTACGGCTACGGCGCGACCGTCGCCTGGGCGCTGTTCGTGCTGATCATCGTGTTCTCCCTGATCAACTTTCTGGCGGTCCGCCGGACGGGAGGCACGAGATGACCACGCTCCTGGCCGGGCCCCGGCGCTCCGAGCGGGAGGCCCGGCATCCCGGACGGTTCCGCGGGCTCTGGAACGCCAGCCCGCTGACGTACCTCACGCTGGTCGCCGCCCTGGCGCTGTCCCTGTTCCCCATCTACTGGATGATCATCGTGGCGACCCGCACGAACAGCGTGGTCGCGGACGTCCCGCCGCCGCTGCTGCCCGGCGCGCAGGGCGCCGACAACGTCGGACGGCTGTTCGACAACCCCGAGGCCTACTTCGCCAAGGGCCTGCTGAACTCGGCCATCGCGTCCGGCGCGGTGACGATCTCGACGGTGTTCTTCGCCTCGCTGGCCGGGTTCGCGTTCGCCAAGCTGCGCTTCCGCGGCAAGAACGCGCTGCTGCTCACCATCGTCGCGACGATGATGATCCCGGTGCAGATGGGCATCATCCCGCTCTACATGATCATGGTGGAGCTGGGGTGGCAGAACCAGCTGCAGGCGGTCATCGTCCCGTTCCTGGTCACCGGGTTCGGCGTGTTCATGATGCGGCAGTACGCCGAGCAGGCCGTCCCGGACGAGCTGATCGAGGCGGCCCGCGTCGACGGGTGCACCACGTTCGGCATCTACTGGCGCGTCGTGCTGCCCGCGCTGCGTCCCGCCGCGGGCGTCCTCGGCCTGTTCACGTTCATGCAGACCTGGAACGAGTTCATGTGGCCGCTCGCGGTGCTGAGCCCCGACAACCCGACGGTGCAGCTGTCCATCAACAACCTGGCGAACGCGTACTTCAAGGACTACACGCTCATGTTCGCCGGGACCAGCGTGGCGATCCTGCCGCTCCTCATCGTTTTCATCGTTTTCGGCCGCCAGATCATCGGCGGAATCATGGAAGGTGCAGTGAAGGCGTGACCTCCCTACAGGACGACACCAGCGACGACACCGGCGCGGCTCCCGCCGCGCTGTTCCCGACCGGGTTCCGCTGGGGAGCCGCCACCGCCGCCTATCAGATCGAGGGCGCCGCCGACGAGGGCGGACGCGGGCCGTCCATCTGGGACACGTTCGCCCGGACGCCCGGCAAGGTCCTCGGCGGCGACACCGGCGACGTCGCCGTCGACCACTACCACCGGTTCCGCGACGACGTCGCGCTGATGGAGGACCTCGGGCTCACCTCGTACCGGTTCTCGATCTCCTGGCCGCGGGTGCAGCCCGCCGGGTCCGGGGCGTTCAACCCGGAGGGGCTCGACTTCTACCGGCGGCTGGTGGACGCGCTGCTGGACGCCGGGATCGAGCCCTGGCCGACGCTCTACCACTGGGACCTCCCGCAACCGCTGGAGGACAAGGGCGGCTGGCCCGAGCGGGAGACGGCGCACCGGTTCGCCGAGTACGCCGCCCACGTCCACGAGGCGCTCGGCGACCGCGTCCGGCACTGGACGACGGTGAACGAGCCGTGGTGCGCGGCGTTCCTCGGGTACGCGTCCGGGGAGCACGCGCCGGGGCGCCGCGACCCGTCCGCGTCGCTGCACGCCGCGCACCATCTGATGCTCGGCCACGGCCTGGCCGTCCAGGCGATGCGGGCGCACGCCCCCGGCAACCGGTTCGGCGCGGCCGTCAACCTGTACGCGGTGTCGCCCGCGACGGACGACCCCGCCGACGTCGACGCGGCCCGCCGCGTCGACGGCCTGCAGAACCGGCTGTTCCTCGACCCGCTGCTGCTCGGCCGCTACCCGTGGGACGTCCTCGCCGACACCTCCGGGCACGGGTTCAACCCGCCGAGCGAGGACCTGGCCGTGATCCACCAGCCGATCGACCAGCTCGGCATCAACTACTACTCGCGGCACACCGTCGCGGGCACGCCGGGCGAGGCGGCGCAGGCCGCGTCGTCGCCGTTCGCGACGCACTCCCCGTGGGTCGGGAGCGGCCATGTCCGGTTCGTCCCATCCGGGCGGCCGGTGACCGGGATGGGGTGGGACATCGACGCGGGCGGGCTGTACGAGGTGCTGACCCGGGTGCACGGCGAGTACCCGTCCGTCCCGCTGTACATCACCGAGAACGGCGCGGGCTACGACGAGACCCCGGACGAGGACGGCGCGGTGAAGGACGCGGGCCGCATCGGCTACCTGGACGCGCATCTGCGGGCGTGCCACGACGCCGTCTCCGGCGGTGTGCCGCTTCGCGGGTACTTCACGTGGTCGCTGCTGGATAATTTCGAGTGGGCTTGGGGCTACTCCAAGCGCTTCGGGCTCGTCCACGTCGATTACGCCACGCAGCGCCGCGCGCCCAAGGACAGCGCGCGGTGGTACGCCGGTGTGATCGAGCGCGGCGGGCTCCCCGGGCGGGGCTGACCGCGCGGGGCGGCCGCGCGGGACGGGCGGCACGGACGGGAAGGGGGCCAGATGGCGGGCAGGAGCACGCGCCCGACCCTGGAGGAGGTCGCGACGCGGGCCGGGGTCGGCCGCGGCACGGTGTCGCGGGTGATCAACGGCTCGCCGCGGGTCAGCCCGCGCGCCCGGGACGCGGTGCTGAAGGCGATCGAGGAGCTCGGGTACGTGCCGAACCGCGCGGCCCGCACCCTCGTCACCCGCCGCACCGACACCGTCGCGCTCGTCGTCGCCGAGTCGGACCAGCGGCTGTTCGACGAGCCGTACTTCGCCGGGATCATCCGGGGCATCGGCAACGGCCTCGCCGACACCGGGCTGCAGCTCCTGCTCGCCCTCGCCCGCTCCCCCGCCGAGTACGGGCGCCTCGAGGACTACCTCACCACCCAGCACGTGGACGGCGTCCTGCTCACGTCCCTGCACGCCGAGGATCCGCTGCCCGCGAAGCTGGAGGCCAACGGCGTGCCGACCGTCCTCGGCGGCCGCCCGCCCGGGCTCTCCCCGGTCAGCTACGTCGACGTCGACAACCGCAGCGGCGCCCGCGAGGCCGTCGCGCACCTGGTCGCCGCGGGACGGCGGCGGATCGCGACCATCGCCGGGCCGCAGGACATGGGCGTCGGCATCGACCGGCTGGCCGGGTACCGGGACGCGCTCGCCGCGGCGGGGCTGCCCGAGCTGGTCGAGTACGGCGACTTCGGCGAGGCCAGCGGGATCGCCGCTGCGGAGCGGCTGCTGGCCGCCGAGCCGTCCGTGGACGCGGTGTTCGCCGCCGACGACCCGATGGCGCTCGGCGCGCTGCGCGTCCTGCGCAGGCACGGCCGCCGCGTCCCCGGCGACGTCGCCGTCATCGGGTTCGACGACTCCGCGGCCGCGCCGCTGGCCGATCCGCCGCTGACGACCGTCCACCAGTCGCCGGAGGAGATGGGCCGGGAGATGGCGCGGCTGCTGGTGTCGCGGATCCGCGGCGAGACGGTCGCCGACCCGGTGGTCATCCTGCGGCCCCACCTGGTCCTCCGCGACTCCGCCTGACATGATCGTTCCATGGCCTACGAACCGACCGCCGGGGAGCTCGTCCATCTGAACCGCTGCGTCGAGCTCGCCACCGAGGCGCTGGACGCGGGCGACGAGCCGTTCGGGACGGTGCTGGTGGCCGGGTCGGGCGAGGCGCTGTTCGAGGACCGCAACCGCACCGCGGACGGCGACCAGACCCGCCACCCCGAGTTCGAGGCCGCCCGGTGGGCCGCCGCTCATCTGACGCCGGAGGAGCGCGCGGCGGCGACGGTGTTCACGTCCGGGGAGCACTGCCCGATGTGCTCGGCCGCGCACGGCTGGGTGGGCCTCGGCCGGATCGTCTACGTCCACTCGTCCGCGCAGCTCGGGGCGTGGCGGGCCGAGCTCGGCGTCGAGCCCGGCCCGGTCGCCGCGATCCCGGTCCAGGAGGTCGTGCCGGGCCTGCCGGTGGACGGCCCGGTCGCGTCCCTGGAGGCCGCGATGCGGGACCTCCACACCCGCGCCGTCAGCGCCGGGTGAGCGCCTCCCGCCCTGGGAGCGTTTCCCGGCTGGTGGCCGCCTCCCGGCGGGTGAGCGCCTCCAGCCGCTCCACCGCCGCCCGCCAGTCGGACGGCAGCCAGCAGCGCGTCGCCCGGTAGCCGCGGTAGGCCAGCGTGTAGGTGAAGTGGTCGGCCACGTCGCATCCCGCCGTGGACGACCATGTGGTCACGACGCCGTTCAGCGCCGCGCGCAGGCCGCGCATTTCCGCGTCGTCGAGCGTGATCTTCCTGCCGTTGACGACGGCCGCCCCGGAAACGCCGACCGTCACCTTTTCCGGAATTCCGGCGAATCCTCCGGTGCGCTCATATGTGACCAGAACATCCGGCCCGAAAACGAACATCTCGTGACGCCTCCGTAAAATGCGGGCCGCCGGACGGACCCCACCCGATCGCCCGGCGGCCCGCGTCCCTGGGGTGCTCTACCGGAAAAGGACTCCGCCGGTCTGGTGGACGGCCGCGCACCGGTTCGGATACGTCTTGGCGAAATGGCGCGCCTTCCCCCGCCATCTGCCGTCGGCGATCACCCGGACGGGCGCGTACTCCAGCGTGCAAGCCCCCTGCTTCTCCGCGATCCGACGCACCTCGCCGTTGACGGATTCAAGCTGGTCACAGGCCTCGGACGGGGACCGGTGCGTCCCTCCGTCCGGGCGGCACCACAGGTTCACCGCGGTGACGGAACCGTGCTCGGGCGCCACCATCAGCAGGTAGGCGCCGACCGGCTCCTTCGCCTGCGCGGGCGCCGCCAGCGCGGGCGCGGCCTGCGTGACGACCGCCATTCCCGCCAGCAAGGCGGCCCATCGGAAACGGGCACGTGACATGTGCATGAATTCCTCCCTGAATTGCCCGCCGCGATCTGCGGCATTGGCCGGCCGGGCGCCGAATTGTGGTGGACGTCCCGCCGCACGCCCCGACACTAGGTGCGACAAACTCCCCCAAACAAGGCCATTCTTCGTCCCAAGCTGGCCACCCGTTCACACTTAAACCAAGTCTGCCCAAATGTGCAATGATCACGGACGCAATTCGGCGAACGGCTGTGGTATCGCCCTTCGCGGCGTACGGACCGGGCGGGCCGCCGCTAGGCTGACCTGTCATGACCGACTTGTTGAATTCGCCCTTCCTCAAGATCGAGCAGCAGTCGTCGCAACTGGAGTACCGGATCGAGGGCCAGGACGACCGGCCCCTCGGCCAGGCCACCCAGGTCTCGGGCCCGAAACCGCGCAAGGGGCTCATCGGCATGTTCAGCTCCGGCCTGAAGGACGCGCGGGTCGTCGTCCAGGTCTCCGGCCTCGACGGGGCGCCCCTGTTCTACGTCGACCGCCAGGACGGCGCGCCCGTCGCGATCGTCGCCCCCGACGGGACCGTCATCGGCCGGTTCCAGTACGACCTGGTCGGCGTGGCGCAGCAGATGGCGGGCGGCGGCGTCGGCCGGGGCATGCTCGGCGCCCTCGCCGGGGCGGCGGCCATGCGGCACCGCCTCCTCGACTCCGCCGACCGCCCCCTGTGCGAGCTCGCGTGGGAGATGCGGCGGACGGGCGCGGCCGAGAACGTCCGGTGGGTCCCCGTCGCGTGCGACTACACCGACATGAACGGCCAGCGCATCGCGCGCGCCGACGTCAAGGAGGCCACGTTCAAGGACCGGTACTCCCTGCAGCTGATGTACCAGCTCCCCGACCCGCTGCGCACGCTCGTCATCGCCTCGCCCCTCGCGTTCGACCTGACCCGGAGCTGACGTGCCGACCCTGTACGAGGCTCTGACCTGGACGATCGACGAACCGCAGCGCCCGCGCGAGTACGTCTTCCACGACGGCGGCGAGCTGCTCGCCAACGTCACCCGCGTCCAGGTCAGGCGCCCGGACGAGGCCGCCATGCCCTACGCCAACCCGCACGCCCAGCACGACGAGAGCCGCGTCGTCCTCTGCGTCGCGGGCCCCGACCAGACGCCGTACTTCTACATCGACCGCACCGACGACCCCATGCGCCCTCAGCCGGCCCACGTGGTGGCCCCGAACGGGGGCCATATCGGCTCCATCGCCGTCTCCACCGGCGGGGTCAAGGGCATCTTCAAGCTGATGTCCGGCCAGCAGGGCGGCCGCTACGCCCTGCTGGACGCGCAGGGGAACCAGACCGCGCTCCTGACCACCCCCGGCCTGCGGAACCCCCATGAGCCGGGCACGATCGCCGACCCCGGCGGCACCCAGATCGCCACCTACCAGACCGGACACTCCACGTACGGCGAGCGGCGCCGCAGCCACACCGTCCGCCTCTTCCACCCGCTCCCCGAGCCCCAGCGCACCCTCGTCCTCGCGTCCCTGATCGGCGTCGAACTAATGATCCCCGCCGGCTGACCGTCCTGCTCGCCGGGGACGTCGTCCACCACTTGCGCCATCCCGAGAAGCTCCCGCCCCACGTCCGCCCCGGGTAACGACGCGAACGGCGGGCGTCAGGGTTCGCAGGGGGCGCCGTTCAGGGTGAAGCGGGACGGGGCGGAGTTCGCGCCGTCCTGGCGTCCGAGGAAGCCGAACTCGGCCGACCCGGCGGGCGGGATCGAGCTGTTCCAGTCGGCCGACCTCACGGTGACGGACGAGCCGCTCTGCACCTGGCTGCCGTTCCACAGCTGGACGATCGCCTGCCCGTCCGGGAACTCGAAGCCGAGCGTCCAGCCGTCGATGGCGCCGCCGCCGCGGTTCGTGATCCGGACCGCCGCCTGGAACCCCTGCTCCCACGTCCCGACGATCCGGTACGAGACGGAGCACGTGGCGGCCGGCGCCGTCTGCGACGGGCTCGCGGTGGGCGGCGGCGCGGCGGCGGTCGGCTCGGACGAGTCCGGGGACAGCGCCGCCAGCAGCACCGCCACCAGCGCGATCAGCGCCCCCAGCAGCACGCCGAACACCCGGCCCGTCACCAGCCCGTTCACCAGCACGCCCAGCGGCGTGCCCGCCACCGCCCCGCCCGACAGCAGCACCGCCGTCCGCCGCGTCCCCGGTTCGCGCAGCTCCCCCGACCGGGTGTAGACGGCGGCGCCCAGCACGCCCGTCGCGACGTTGGTGGCCAGCGCCGTCACCGCGACCTGCGACGGGGGCAGCGCCGTCACCGCGAACAGGCCCGCCGTGGCCAGCACACCGCCCGGCCCCACCGCGGCGATCCCGGCACCGGCGACCAGCCCGATCACCGCCAGCGCCACCACCGCGGAAACGTCCAGCCCCGCCATCACCCCGCCTGCGCGGCCAGCGTGGGCGGCGCGGGGGCGGGCGGCTCACGGCGGAACGTCCCACCCGCCGCCTCCCTCGGCGCCGCGCAGGCGCCGCCGGGCACGTCGGGGATCACGGGCCGGGCAAGGCCGGTCCGGATCAACCTGCTGGTCATCGCCGGGCACGCTACACCACCGCCCCGCCGCCGGACGCCGCCGGTTACCGCGCCTGCCCGGCGGAGCCGGCCCAGACGTGGACGCGCGACGTCGCGCGGCGGCCGGCCGCGGTCCTGCCGGACGGGACGCACCGCGCCCTGGGCGGCCAGACCACGACGTCTCCCCCCTCCCGGCGGCCTCGCACCCGTCCTGTCGGAGTTCCTCGCCGACCGACCCCCGGCCCAGGGCGGTCGGTCGCCGCGCGCCGCCCGCCCGCGCCGCCCGCGCGCCATGCCGGGGACGCCGGACCCTCGGACTCGGGAGCCGGCGCAGGTGGCGTGGTCACGGGGTGACGGGGACCTCGACGTATCCGGGGGCGCCGCGGCGCAGGGACGCGCGCCCGGCGGTGACCTGCGCCGCCCACGCCTCGAACTCCTCCAGGTCCGGCAGCGGCACCGCCACGTCGGCCTCGACGTCCCGGCCGTAGCGGACGTCGCCCGGGGGGACGCCCCGCGCGTGCAGGTCGCCGAGGAACCGTCCCGCCAGCGCGTGCCCGACCCCGACGGTGACCGTCACCACCGGGCGCAGCTCCACCACCCCGACCGCGTCGATCGCGCCGGCGACCGCCTGGCCGTAGGCGCGGACCAGGCCGCCCGCGCCGAGCTTCACCCCGCCGAAGTAGCGGGTGACGACCGCGACGGTGCCGGTCAGGCCGCGCCGTACCAGCACCTCCAGCATCGGGATCCCGGCCGTGCCCGCGGGCTCGCCGTCGTCGCTGCTCTTGGTGATCTCGCCGTGCTCGCCGACCACGTAGGCGGTGCAGTTGTGCGCGGCGTCGCGGTGCGCCCGCCGGTGCCGGTCCAGGAACCGCGCCGCCTCGTCCTCCCCGGCGGCGCGGGCGAGGGTGCACACGAACCGCGACCGGCGGATCTCCAGCTCGCGGGACCCCGCCTGTTTGATCGTGCGCATGGCCGCACCGAGTCTACGACGTTTGACACGGCCGTCCCCGCGCGGTCAGCGTGGAGGGATGGAGATGCTGGACGAGTTGTACCGGCGCTGGCTGTTCGAGGTGTGGACCGGCGACTACGCCGTCGCCGGGGAGATCCTCTCCCCCGGTTTCACCGGGCACTGGCCGGGCCTGGAGGTGCACGGGCCCGACGAGGCGGTCGAGCAGGTCCGCCGCTCCCACGAGTACTTCGCCGGCGTCCGCACCACCCTGGACGTCGGGCCCGTCGTCGGGGACGGGATGGTCGCCGCCGGCTGGACCTTCCACGGCGAGTACCGCGGCGGCGTCCCCGGCGCGACCGCCGCGCCCGGCACCCCGGTGTCGTTCTCCGGGCAGGACATCTTCCGCGCCGAGGACGGCCGGTTCGCCGAGTACTGGGTCGTGTCCGACACGATGGGCCTGATGGCGGCCCTCGGCGCCGTTCGCTGACCCCGCCACTGTTGGGCGGGGCACGGCCGCCGCGCGGGCTCGCGGACGCGGGGTCAGACCAGGTCGATGAGGTCGGCGATGGACGCGACGACGCGGTGCGGCCGGAACGGGAACCGGGCGATCTCGTCCTTGCCGGTCACGCCGGTCAGCACCAGGATCGTCTCCAGCCCCGCCTCGACCCCGGCGACGATGTCGGTGTCCATCCGGTCGCCGACCATCGCGGTGCGCTCGCTGTGCCCGCCGACCACGTTCAGCGCCGTCCGCATCATCAGCGGGTTCGGCTTGCCGACGAAGTACGGGTCCACCCCCGTCGCGCGGGTGATCATCGCGGCGACCGCGCCGCACGCGGGCAGCGACCCCTCCGGGGACGGGCCGACCGGGTCGGGGTTGGTCGCCACGAACCGCGCGCCGCCCTCGATCAGCCGGATCGCGCGGGTGATCTGGGAGAAGCTGTAGGTGCGGGTCTCGCCGAGCACCACATAATCGGGGTCGATGTCGGTCAGCACGAAGTCCGACTCGTGCAGCGCCGTCGTCAGCCCCGCCTCCCCGATCACGTACGCCGACCCCTCGGGCCGCTGGTCGGCCAGGAACTTCGCGGTCGCCAGCGCCGAGGTCCAGATCGACTCGGCCGGCACCCGCAGGCCCGCCGCCGCCAGCCGCGCCGACAGGTCCCGGCGGGTGTAGATCGAGTTGTTGGTCAGCACCAGGAACGGCTTGCCGGACGCCGACAGCCGCCGGATGAACTCCTCGGCGCCGGGCACGGGACGCCCCTCGTGCACCAGGACGCCGTCCATGTCCGACAGCCAGTAGTCGATGGGCCCGCGCTCGCTCATGCCCCCATTGTCGCAGGCCAAGATCTTCCCTCGGACCGCCGCACCGCCCGGGCCGGGCGGCCCCGGCCCGGGCGCGTGAAACGGGGCGTCCCGGGGACCGGGTCCCCGGGACGCCCCGACACGTCCGTCCGGACTACGGCGTCTCCGGCGCTCGCGCCGGCGTCCGGCCGCCGCGCACGCTCAGACGTTCACGCCGAAGTCGGACGCGATGCCCGACAGGCCGGAGGCGTACCCCTGGCCGACCGCGCGGAACTTCCACTCGTCGCCGCTGCGGTACAGCTCGCCGAACACCATCGCGGTCTCGGTCGAGGCGTCCTCCGACAGGTCGTAGCGCGCGATCTCGCTGTTGTCGGCCTGGTTCACCACGCGGATGAAGGCGTTGCGGACCTGCCCGAAGTTCTGCTGGCGGCCGTCGGCGTCGTAGATCGACACCGGGAAGACGATCTTGGCGACGTCGGCCGGGACCGTCGACAGGCCCACCTTGATCTGCTCGTCGTCGCCCTCGCCCTCGCCGGTGAGGTTGTCGCCGGTGTGCTCGACCGAGCCGTCGGGGCTCTTGAGGTTGTTGAAGAACACGAAGTGCTGGTCCGACAGCACCTTGTTCTCCGCCGAGCACACCAGCGCGCTGGCGTCCAGGTCGAAGTCGGTCCCGGTCGTGGTCCGAACATCCCAGCCCAGACCGACCACGACGGCGGTCAGTCCTGGAGCCTCCTTGGTCAGCGAGACGTTGCCGCCCTTGCTCAGACTGACTCCCACTGTGTCTACCTCCGTATCGGCCCGCGCGGGCCCGTTGTCACCCGCGCGTGTTCGTCTGTCTAACGAGAACGGTAGCCACATCGCGCGGGTTCCCCCGCCTCCTTGGCAAACTCACGGCGTGGCGTGCGGTTTCTTCCCCGCTCCGGTGCCCGCGCCAGCCTGTCATCCGTCCGGTAGACGCCCCGGCGGGGAGGGCACCGGACGTCCCGCGGCCCCCGAGACGCCCGAGAGAGCGCCGAGGGCGTCAGAGGGAGGTGAGGAACGCGGTCGGGGACGTGACGGGGGCGGGCAGCTCGAACGCGGCGGCCAGCGAGCCCGCGCGCGGGGCCAGCTCGTCGCAGGCCCGCCGCCGCGCCGCCCACACCTCGTCCAGGAACCCCGGCGGCGCCGCGCCCTCGTTCAGCAGGTCCGCGGCGCGACGCTCCAGCACGTTCAGGGCGTGCAGGCCCAGCACGGGCCGAAGCGCGGGCGGCCCCGACTCGGCGGCGGCGCCGACGATCTCCAGCACGATCCGGTCCGCGCTCGCGGCGGCGGTCCTGGCCGCCAGGACCAGGTTGCCGTTCCACGCGGCGAACGCGTCCGGCTGGTCTCCGGGATCGCCGCCGCGAGCCTCGGCGACCCGCGCGGCGAGCCGGTCGCGCATCCGCCGCTCGGCCTCGCGGGCCAGGAACAGCCACACCCGCGGGGAGGCCAGGTCACCGCCGTCAGGCGGGCCCGCGCCCGGCTCGGGCGGGACGTAGCGGTCCAGGTCGGCCATCGCGCGGGCGGTGTCGTACAGGATCAGCTCGTTGTCGCCGCCGGCGTTCATGTAGGCGTGCGCCAGGCCCCGGTAGGCGTTGAGGCGCTCGACGGCGGCGAACCCGGGCGCGCCGCTGTGCACCCGGCACGCCGACACCGTCTCCTGCGCCTGGACGGTCGCGGCGGCCTTCAGCAGCGCCAGGTCCCGGTCGACCGCCGACCACGGCGCCCACGCCGTCTCCGGCCCGCCCGCCGCGCCGCCGGGGTGGTCGGCGGCGGTGCGGGCGGTCTTGACGTGCTCGGCGACGGCGGTGAGCGCGTACCCGGCGGCCAGCGCGCCCAGCACCGCCTCCTGCTGGTTGCGGTAGTCGGTCAGCGGGCGCCGCGGCGCCAGCCGCCCCAGCGTGGTCCGGCCCGCCGAATGCGCCAGCAGCGTCCCCGCCGACGCGCGGGTGATCGCGGCCGACGCGGAGATCACCGCCCGCCACACCGCCGGGGCGATGCCCATCGAGCGGGTCAGCCGCGCCGCCGCCGACCCGGCCGGGTCGTGGAAGGACCCGTTGGCGCCGATGGACGCGCCGTCGCGCAGCCACGCCCCGTAGGGGACGGGCAGATCGTCCAGCAGGACGGCGGCGTAGTCGACCTGCAGCCCCGTCGTCTCCGGCGCGTCCACGACCCGCACACCCGGCGCGACCGCGCCGCCGGGTCCCCGCAGCGGCACGACGAACACGAACACGCCGCGCTCGGCGCCGCCGTGGACGAGGGTGGCGTAGACGGCGGCGGTCTTGGGGACGCGCGGGTGCGCGGTGCTGGTGGGGAACTTGGCGGCCTGCGCGTCGGGGGTGCTGAGCACGAACCCGCCCGACGCCGGGTCGTGGCGGGCGATCGTGCGCGGCGACAGGTGGCTGTTGCTGCGCCCGACCTCGGTCATCAGCAGCGTCCCGAACGAGTCCATCGACGCCAGCGCGTCCCGCGCCTCCCGCACCCCCCGCGCGCCCGTCTCGGGCATCTGCGCGGCGCCGAACCGCAGGATCGGGCCGAGCGCCAGGGTGTAGTGCAGCAGCATCACGTGGAACAGCGCCGGGTCGGCGATCGCGGCGCGCTCCAGCAGCGCGCACAGCGCCGGCGGGTCGTCCAGCAGCTCGGCCGCGGGCGGCGCCGCCAGGCCCGCCCGCCGCAGCCGCTCGTAGGTCAGCGCCTGGCGGTCGCGGGCGGTGAGACCGCCGGGGTAGGTGAAGAACTCGTCCGGGACGGCCTCGGCGATCCGCGTCCGGGCCTTGGCGTCCAGGGACGAGCCGCGGACGAAGCCGAGCAGGCCCTCGTCGGGGACGGCGGCGGTGAAGGTTTCCACGGGCGGTCGATCCTTTCCTCGGGCCGTGCGCAGGACTGTTCACGGTGGTGTCGCAGGGCGCGCGCTGCAGGGCACGCGCTGGGGGGCGTGCCGGACGGCGTCCGCCGGGGGCGGGGCCGCGACGGCGAAGGCGTCAGGGG
>NZ_SMKT01000013.1 GCF_004348735.1 Actinomadura sp. KC06 | reverse complement strand
CCTAGACGCCGACACCATCACCGTGCACCGCCTAGTGCAAGCCGTCGCCCTCGTCCTTGACCGGGCGAGTGTCGGGGGTGCGGGCGACGGCTTGCACTAGGCGGTGCACGGTGATGGTGTCGGCGTCTAGGTTGATCATGTTGTAGGCGGCCAGGTCGCCCAGTGCGGCGGCGAGCTGGACCGGGTCGCTCAGGGGGACGAGCAGGCTGCGGGGGATGTCCTCGGGCGCCCACCACGCCAGAATGCGCAGCAGGTCCCCGGCGAGCGGTGTGGTTGTGGCCAGGTGGTCCAGGGTGAGGCGCCAGATACGCGCGGTGGTGCGTTGCGGGTCAGCGCCACGAGCGGCCTGGTCGTAGAGCGCGGCCGGATCGGTACGCAGCAGCTCCAGATAGGCCGTTGGGGACAGGTGTGTCTGGCGTATGTAGGCACCAGCCTGTTTGACGGCAAGTGGCAGATGGCCCAGCTCGGCACAAAGCTCGGCGGCGCCGTCCAGATCAGCGGCCGGACGGCCGTTGGCGACGATGCGGGCGAGTAGTTCCTGTGCCTCGGACGCGCTGAGCGCGTCCAGCTCAATCAACGCCGGGGCGAGGTCGTACCACCCTTCCCGCAGCCGGCTCGTGATCAAGAACCGGCCGCTGGGCGCACTGGTCACCAGTTCGGCCACATCGGCGGGCTCGGTGACGTTGTCGAGCACGACAAGCCAGCCGGTGTGCGCGGCCAGCCATCGCCGCGCCCAGGCAGCCCGCTCCTCCTGTGCAACCGCCACCGGCATGCTGCGAGTCATCTCCGGCACCAGCATCCCCGCCAGATCCGCCAGGCCGGAGGTGACCGCCGCCATCGAATCGGCGGTGATCCACCACGTCAGGATGTGGGCGTCGGCGTGCCGGTGTGCCCATTGGGCGGCGAGCGTGCTCTTGCCCACGCCGCCCAGCCCATGTAGCGCCTGCACCACCACTCCGCCCGGCTCCGCGAGCGCCGCGTCCAGTTCGGCCAGTTCCTCGTCCCGTCCGACGAACATCGTCGTGCGGAGCGGCAGCGTGGGCGGCGTCCACGCTGGTGGCTCCACCTCTTCGGGGCGCGGCAGCGGCGCCGCCTGGTACACATCGCCCACGTGCGTGGATGAGTTGACGATGTCGCCGCCTGCGGCTATCGCTCCGGGACCAGGGGCTTCAACCCGCTGGTCTGGCTGCTCGCGCTGCTCGTCGTCCCGTCCCGCCTCGTCTGGAGAGGGGGCGCCTCGCCCGAGCCTCATGGTGTCGCGGGGTCCTCGCCTGTGACTTGGGTGTGGGAGTCGTCTACATCGTCCCCGGCGGTGATCGCGCCGAGGCCCGATGCGCTGACTCCCTGACCGGTCTCCGGGCCTGGTGAAGGCGGCGCGCCTGCGGGTGGTCGGGTCACCCTGGTCGAGGAGCCCTTCACCGAGCCGCCTGCGGCGATCGCGCCGTCACCGGACGCCGACACTCGGTCGGGGCGTGCCGGGTCCGGGTCTGGTGTCGCGCGGTACGTCAGCCAGGCCAGCAGGCCGGCGCCGGTCACGACGAACGCCGCCGTCGCCGCCAGCCATGCCAGGGCCCACTCCTGGGTCAGCATGCCCGTGGCCACGTTCACCACCGCGCCGACCACCACACCCGCTGCGGCCGCGACCGCCTGACGACGCTTAGCACTCACTACGTCTCCCGCATGCCGACCCGGGCAACGCGCCCGCGCTATGCCGATTGTCCCGCGTTTCCCGCTGCCTCACCTCCGCTTCGCCGCACCTGGCCGTCGGTTCCCCATAACGCGCCGTTCCGGTGCAAGCTGACGAGGTGTTGCGGGCTGCACCTGTGCTTATTGGAGGATGTGGGATTGAGAAATCAATGGGTTTGGCGAGGGCTCTGCATGGGTGCGGCGGTCTTCAGCGTCCTGGGCACTTTGATCCGCTGGATGATGGACGTCCTTGGAGAACGGGCGACTCGTGCCACACGGCGAGCGTGTGAGGTGAATCCGTCGTCAGCGCAGTGGACGAAAGGGTTTCCTTTCATTGTCCCGGTGTTATCGCTGATGGCATTGTTGCTCGCGCTGATCTTGGCTCTTGCCTTGCTGGTCGGCACACGGAGGTCTCCCGGGTGGGCCAAGCTGGTCAGCGGATGCGCGCTCTGCCTGTCAATCTTCTTACTGCTTCCGGCCATATGGAGCGTGCAGGAGTACGACGACTATCCTGGTGCAGATATCTCAACGCTCAACGGTCCGTGCGCCCCTTGAGCAGATCGCCTCAGCGGCCCGCCTGGCTGCGGCCCGGGCATGGGACACCGATGCGCTCTACATCGAGACCGCCGTCCACACGACCGGCCCGGAGATCATCGGTCTGGCCCGCATCGCCGGAGTGGTTCTCTGGGTCTTCGAGGTGCACAGGTTCGTCAGATTCGTCTCCATCACAAGGCATCGATAGAGCGATCCCTGCCACGAACACCAGAACCGAGGCATAGCACTTCCCCCGAGTCGCCAGGCTGTGGCCCGGACCGCAGTGATCGGTCTACGGTGGCGGGCATGGGACTGGACGTTGAGGCAGCGTTACGGGAACAGATCGCCTACTACCGGGCTCGGGCGCCGGAGTATGACCGGGAGTACGCCGAGCGGAGCGATGACATGCGGCTCCTGCTGCCGGTGTTCGACGAGTTTCCGATCGTCGGGGACGTCCTGGAGCTCGCCTGCGGGACCGGGCAGTGGACGAAGCTGCTGGCCCCTCGGGCGCGTTCGCTGACGGCCGTGGATGCGGCTCCCGAGACGATCGCCATCGCGCGGGAGCGGGTCGCGCCCGCGAAGGTCGAGTTCGTGTGCGCCGATCTGTTCGGCTGGCGTCCGGAGCGGACGTACGACACGGTCTTTTTCGCTTTCTGGCTCTCGCACGTCCCGCCGAGTCTCTCGTCCCGCTTCTGGCAGATCGTGGCGGACGCTCTCGCGCCCGGCGGCAAGGCCGTCTTCATCGACAATGGGCCCGGCGAGGCCGCGATCGAGGAGATCCTGGCCGAGGACGACGTCCCCGCGGTGCGGCGCCGGCTGGACGACGGCAGCGAGCACCGGGTCGTGAAGGTGTTCCACGAGGCCGACCAGCTCGCCCGGGATCTGGACGAGTGGGGCTGGACGGGCGACGTGCAGCCGGTCGGCCCCAACTTCATCGCCGGGGTCGCCGAGCCGAAGAGCGGCACTCGACGATGAGTACGCGCATCTCGTCGACCTGGCACTCGGCCTGGTCGCGGGAGTCCATGCTCGAGATCACGGCCGGGGATGCGGGGGCGGTGCCGCCGGTGTCCGGCTGGGTGGCGGCGACCGGTCAGGCGATCTTCATCCGAGTCGCCCAGGACGTCACGGAGCAGATCCTCCATTTCGAGCTGTGGGACGGCGAGCCGCCACCCCCTTCGCCGGACGATCACCTGCCCGAGACCGAGGAGACCCTCACCATCGAAATCCCCACGGGGAGTCTGGCGTTCACTGGACAGCACCGGCTCGTCCGGAACGGTTTCACCGTGCGTCCCGGCCGGTATCACGCACGCATTGCCGGACGCCATCGCGAGCTGGCCGCCAGAGGCGGGAACTTCACCGGCCGGGAGTCCTACAACGTCCAGCTGTGGCCGGAGAGCGTGGACAACACGAGTGGCCTCGTCGCGGCCACGCAGCGGGTGGCGATGACCGGCTACGGCGTATTCGCCTTCA
The DNA here is from genome assembly GCF_004348735.1 of Actinomadura sp. KC06. Taxonomy (GTDB): domain Bacteria; phylum Actinomycetota; class Actinomycetes; order Streptosporangiales; family Streptosporangiaceae; genus Spirillospora. The sequence continues at coordinate 79,883 of NZ_SMKT01000013.1, read as the reverse complement.
GCGATGACGAAGGCGACTTCGCCGAGCCCGAAGTCTCCGGTGGCTGGTTCTCCGCGACGCGCAGCGGGGTGGAGATCCGCCCCATGTGCGAGCTGCCCGAACCCGGGATGCGGTTCGAGCTATGGAGCGACGTTCCGCCTGCCGACGTCACCGACGCCGGGGACGAGCCGGAGGTGCAGACCCGGCTGAGCTTCCAGGTGACGCAAGGGACGATCGGAATGGAGGGCATCGCCACAGGAGTCGAACCAGGCGTCTTCGAGCTGCCGCCCGGCTGGTATCACCTCCATCTGCTCGGTTACCGCCGCAGTGTCATGCCCGACATCGAGAAGGATCTGTACGCCCGGAACATCGCCCCTGGCGATGAGGAGTGGGAACGCGCCGAAGGCATCGAACGGTACGTGGCGAGGTTCTGGCCGGATCACGAGGCCGGACGGCGCCATGCCGCAGAGGAACGGCCACCGGAACGCGACGAGCATCTCGAAGCCATCCGTGCCTGGGCGAAGGAGCGAGGCATGCGGGTCAATGACTCAGGGCCGCTCCCCGCTGCGATCGTCGCCATGTACGACGCCGCTAACTAGGTGGTTCGAGGGGTCAGCTGGACGAGGATCATCCAGTTCCGTTCCTCCTCCACGTAGGCAGCGCGGACGTTGTAGCGGGACGCAGGAAGGTCGATCACCAGGTGGTTGCCCGGTTCGGGGGCTGAGCCGGGCCAGGCGGAGTCGATGAGGACGACGGGGCCGTCCACGTCCCAGACCAGGTGTTCCTCCCAGGGCGCGGTGTGGACGGCCTTCCTGGCGGCGGCGACGAGTTCGGATTCGGAGTCGGCCGCGGCCCAGCGGAGGAAGAGGCGTTCGTCGGGCAGGTACGCGGTGGTGGCGGGTTCGTCGCCGAGGACCAGGCCGTCCAGGGCTCCGATCTTGACGAGGCCGATGTAGCCCTCGACCGAGCAGGCGCGGCCATAGTCGCCCCAGGTCTCCACGGGGCCGTCGTCGTCGTCCGTCGCGCCGCCCCAGTGCGCGAGCTGGGACGCGGGCGCCAGGAGCAGCGGTCCCCCGCCCGACTCGACCCAGTCCACCGATCCGCCTCCCTTCACCGGCCGCGCCACCCTACGCCCCCCGTCCGACATTTCCCTCGAACTTCCTTCTGACCTGGGCCTATGTGACGATGAGAGGGAGACGCGATAGCGGCCGGCGCCGCGGGGTCGCTCTCTCCCGCGGGCCGGCCGGCGAAGGGGGGAGAACGCCATGCGGAAGGTGGCCGACTGCCGGGAGACGCCCAGCGAGATGAACTGCACGCTCACGATCAGCGGCGAGGAGGACGAGGTCGTCCGCGCCGCCGCCGAGCACGCGGCATCGGTGCACGGGCACGAGGACACGCCGGAGTTCCGGGAGGAGATCCGCGGCATGCTCAAGGACGAGCAGCCGGCGATGCGCTGACCGCTGTGGCCGGAAGTGGCGGTTTGCCGTGGAAAGCGGTTCGGCGGACGCCCCAGACCCTACTCTGGGGCGTCCGCTTGGGACCGTTCCGGAGGTAGGCGCACATGGCGTTTCGCACGATCCTCAGCTCGCTCGGCATCAACGCGCCAGAAGTCACGACGATCCTGGAATCGGACGAGGTCACGCCCGGCGGAACCCTCCACGCCCGGGTGACCGTGAAGGGCGGCGGGGCCGGCGTCAGGATCGAGCGGATCGCCGTCCAGCTCGTCACCCGGGTCGAGGCGGCGGAGCCGACCGAGAAGAGCTGGGACAACCCCGGGGTCGTCGCGTCGCAGGCCGTCCCGGCGTTCGAGCTGGCGGCCGGCGAGGTCCGGGAGCACCGGCTCGCGATCGAGGTGCCGTGGGAGATGCCGATCACGCACGCCCAGGGCCGGAGGATGCGCGGGACGCGGGCCGCCGTCCGGACGATCCTGGAGATCGACAACGCCGTTGACCGGGGCGACTTCGACGAGATCGCCGTGCACGCGCTGCCCGCCCAGGACCTCTTCTTCGGCGCCTATGAGGCGCTCGGGTTCCGGTTCGACGAGGCCGAGGTCAAGACGGGCAGGGTCAACGGCGGACGGAACCAGACGTCGAAGTTCTGGCAGGAGCTGGAGTTCTTCTTCCCCACGGAGTACCGGCGCGGCGCGAACGCCCAGTTGGAGACGGTGTTCATCGCCCGTCCCGACTCCCTGGATCTGATCACCGGTCCGCACGGCCCCTACCCGTTCGACTACGCGGGCCTCACGCAGGACCAGTGCGTGAAGTGGCTGGACGAGCACTGCCGATCCATCTGGCAGAACTGAAGCGACGGGGGCGGTGTCGCGGGACGACGGGAGTAATGACACACTTACATGAGTTTGTCTCATGGAGGTGTGAATGCCCGCGACCGTCCAGCCCCCCGAGAGCGTCACCTGGCGCGTCCACATCGACCGGTCCATGTGGGTCGGCGGAGTGCGGAGCCTCATGCTGCAGGCGCTGCATCCCCTGGCCATGTGGGGCGTCTGGCAGAACTCCAACTTCCAGGACGACCCGTTCGGACGGCTCCAGCGCACCGCCGACTTCGTCGGGCTCGGCACGTTCGGGAGCCCCGAGGAGATCGAGGAGGCGGCGTACCGCGTCCGGGAGATCCACCGGAGCCTGCGCATCCTCGACCACGACACGGGCAAGAAGGAGCGGCTCGACCAGCCCGAACTGCTGCGGTGGGTGCACTGCGCCGAGGTGTACTCGTACCTGGAGGTGGCGCGCCGCGCCGGGCTGCCGCTCACCCGCGCCATGGCCGACAAGTATCTGGACGAGCAGCGCCGGTCCGCCACCTTCGTCGGGCTGCACGCCGAGGACGTGCCGGGCAGCGTCGCCGAGATGGAGGCGTACTTCGCGGAGATGCGGCCCTGCCTCCGGGTGACGGACGAGGCGGCGGCCACGGTCCGGTTCCTGATGTGGCCGACGATGCCGGAGAACCTGAAGTTCCTCGCGCCCGGAAAGCCCGGCTACTTCCCGTTCGGCGCGCTCTGCTACTACACGCTGCCGGACTGGGCGCGCAGGATGTACGGGGCGCTGCCCGAAGTGCCGCAGCCGGCGGTGACGGCTGCGCTCAGGTCGTTCCGGCTGGCGATGAACTCGATGCCGGAGCGGCTGCACGACTACGCCTTCGCCAAGAACACCCGCGAGATGCTGGGACGCGCCCGGCAGCGGCTAGCTGCGGACGGGTACGACGTGAGCAAGGGCCTCTACGGGCTCCGCGACCCGCGCCGCTGGCCGTCCAGCGGCCAGAACGCCCTCGCCACAGCCTCCTGAGCGGGCCGGGCCCGCTAGCCGACGTCCACAGGCAGGGCGGACCAGGGGTCCTTGCGCGGGGCCGCCTCCTGGCCCTCGGGGCAATGGCGGGCGAAGTCGCACCACGAGCACAGGGTGCCCGGACGAGGCGGGAACACGTCGTCGTGCGGGGCGTGGTCCACCTGGATCGCGCCGGAGGCGGAGGGCGTCTCGCCGGGGCGGGGCTTCGGGACACGGGCGCGGTACGTCTCGTCCGCCTCGGCGGCCTCGGCCGCGATCGACTCGGCGCGGCGGATGTGGCGGGCCAGCGACTCGTCCGTGTGCTCCCACGCCGCGACCTCGCCGGACGGGAGATGATGCAGCTCGACGCGGTGGCAGGGGCGGCGCAGCACGCGGGACGAGGCGACGGCGTAGATCGCCAGGGCCAGGGAGCCCCGGGCGTCGTCGGCGGTGAGGACGTGCCGTCCCGTCTTGTAGTCGACGACGACGAGCTCGGCGCCGCGAGCGTCCAGGCGGTCGATACGGCCCGACACGGCGATCCGGTCGGTTCGGGTCGCGACGGTGCGTTCCACGCCGAGCGGCTCGTCGTACGGGTCGAGGCCCGCGACGTAGCGTTCGGTCATGTCGCGGGCCCGGTCACGCCATTCGGCGGACTGGGCCTCATTGCGGAAGCCGTCCGTCAGCCAGCCCCGGGTGAGGAGCCGTCCGGCCGCCTCGGGCGTGCGCTCGTGGACGGGCAGCCGCCACCACCCCGCGAGCGCGTTGTGGACGCTCGCGCCCACGCTGTTGTGCGCCCACGGCGGACCCTTCGGCGGCATCGGACGATCCAGGTAGGTCATCCGGTAGCGCCGCGGGCAGTCCAGCCATGCGTTGAGCCGTGACGGCGTGCACGTGTACAGCCGCCGGGGCATGCCCTCTAAGCCGAGCTGCTCCACCGCTAGTCGTCGGACTCCTGCGCCAGCGCGCCCCACGTCTCCCAGCGGGAGTCCTCTTCGCCGACCGTGGTCTCCTCGCCCTGGGCGGGCAGGACCTGCAGGTCCTTCGGCAGCGGGGTCAGCAGCGCGCCGATCGAGTTGAGCTGCTTGCGCAGGTCCTCGTAGACGCCGCCGATGGAGCCGGGACGGCCGCGGTGCAGCGTGTCGCCGGAGAACAGCGAGCCGAGCTGCTCGCTGATCACGCAGACGCTGCCGGGCGTGTGGCCCGGGGTGTGCACGATCTCCAGCTGCGCGTCGGCGATCTCGAAGATGCCGCCGTCCTCCAGCCAGATGTCGGGTTCGAGGGCCCGGAGCGCCTTGGCGTCGTCCTCGTCCTCTTCCTCCTTGGCGAGGCGGGCGAAGTACTCGCGCCACAGCAGCCGGTCGGCGCGGTGCAGCGCGATGGGAGCCCAGTTCTCTTCGTCCTCCTCACCGGCGGCGGCGACTTCGAGCACCGCGTTGAGGTGGTGCTCGTTGCCGTCGGTGAGCAGGACGGCCATGACCTCGCGGTCGCCGACCTCGCTGAGGATGGCCTCGGCGTCGTACGCCGGGTCGATCACGATGACCTCGTCGTCGTCGCCGACGATGTAGGTGTTGTTCTCGACGTCGTACTCGGTGTCGTCCAGGGTCAGCTTCCCCGACGTCACAACCTGTTCGATGCGCGCGTCCACGCAAGGCACCCTACCGTGCTTCGCGACCCCGATCCGGCACACGGAGATCACCGCCGGACGCGCCCGCGATGAGCTGCGCGAACGCCTCCGGCCCGGTCGTTTCGGAGCCGAGCCGGTCGCCGGTCGGGGCGCCGTGGTCGTCGCTGGAACCGGTCGCGGCGAGGCCCAGCGCGGCGGCGATCTCGCGCAGGCGGGCGCGGTCCTCGGAGACGTGGTCGGGATGGTCGGCCTCGATCCCGGCGAGCCCGGCGGCGGCGAGCCGCTCGATCACCTCGTCGCCGAACACGAACCCGCTGCGCCGCGCCCGCGGATGGGCGAGGACGCACACTCCCCCGGCCGCGCGGACGAGCCCGATCGCCCGCACCGGGTCGAGTGCGTAGCGCTCGACGTAGGCGCGGCCGCCCTGCGCGATCCACCGCTCGGTGAACGCCTCGTCTTGTGTCTCGATCGCGCCCGCTTCGATCATGGCCCGCGCGATGTGCGGACGTCCGACCGCCTCACCCTTGGCCAGCGCGCGGACCATGCCCCAGGTGACGTCGACGCCCAGGTCGCGGAGCTTGTCGACCATGCCCTGGGCCCTGATCAGCCGGTCGTTGCGGATCCGGGCGAGTTCGGCGGCCAGTTCGGGCTCGTCCGGGTCGAACAGGTAGCCGAGCAGGTGGAGGCTGCGGCCGTCCTCATTGCACGACAGCTCGATTCCGGGGACGAGGGTCAGGCCGTCCGGCAGCGCGGCGGCGGCCTCGTCCCAGCCCGCGACGGTGTCGTGGTCGGTCAGCGCGAGGACGTCCAGCCCGCGCTCCCGCGCCCGCCGGACGACCTCCGCGGGCGGCCGGGTGCCGTCGGAGGCGTCGCTGTGGCTGTGCAGGTCGATGCGCATCGTGGAATCGTCTCGCGTCGGCCGGCTCGCGTCAGTCGTCGAGGCGGGGGCTGTGGGCGCCGTACGGGAGGTCGATCTCCATGCCGGGCTCGCGCAGGTCGAGCAGGTTCTGGCGCTCCAGCATGAGGACGCCGGCGTCGGCCGGCCACAGCGCGACCCACAGCCAGTCGCCCATCGCCTCCCCGACGTAGACGGCGCGGTCGGCCTGCTCGCCGACCGACCACATCGGCACCGTGTGGCCGCAGGTCGCCGCCGGGCCGCTGATGTCGAGCTTCACGTGCGGCGGGCTGCCGTCGAACACCTCGCCGGGGTCGGCGCCGTCCAGGCCCGCGTAGTGGGCGCCGAGGCCGACGCCGGGCTGCTCGGCGATCAGCACCAGGTCGGCGGGGCCGCTGACCAGCCCCGGCCCGGACGCGGCGACGGCCGTCGCCCGCGCGCCCGAGCGGTCGTCCCCGACCGTGGCGAAGCCCGTGACGAGCCAGCCCAGCGGAAGGGGCCAGGGCGTCCAGACGGGGACTCTCGTGTCGCGCAGCACGGCGGCCAGCCCGTCCGGGCCGGGTCGCTTGGACGGCTGCCTCGGCAGGACGGCGCCGTGCACGCCGCAGATCCAGTCGCTCGACCAGAGTCCCGGCGCCTGCACGGGACCCGCGCACCGCGGGCAGGTGGGCTCCGCCCTCATGATTACCCACCCTGCGCGGCGACGTCCCGGTTCGTCAAGTTCGGCCGGGTCGGCGCCCGGGAAAGGGGCGGCAATATGGGGGGCATGCGCGTGCGATGCGTCGGCGGGATCGTCCGGGACGAGGCCGGGCGGCTGCTCATGGTGCGGCGGGGCCGCCCGCCGGGCGAGGGCCTGTGGTCCATTCCGGGCGGACGGGCCGAGCCCGGCGAGGACGATCCGGCGGCGGTCGCGCGGGAGCTCAAGGAGGAGACGGGCCTGGACGTCGTCGCCGGTGTGGAGATCGGGACGGTGGAGCGCCCCGGGCCGGGCGGCGCCGTCTACGAGATCCACGATTACGCCGCGACCGTGACGGGAGGGACGCTTCAAGCCGGGGATGACGCGGCCGAGGTGCGGTGGATCTCGCCGGACGAGCTGCGCCACCTGCCCGTCACGGACGGGCTGCTGGACGCGCTCGTCCTGTGGGGGCTGCTATGAGATCGAGGTCGGCTGGGGCTCGGCGGCGACGGGCACGTCGTCCTCGTCCTCCGGGCCGGTCGTGACGGTCTGGACCCGCATCCGGCGCGCCAGCCAGACCACGGCCGCCGCGTAAAGCGCCATCGGGACGACGTCGGCCACGACGACCTGCCACGGGACGCCGCCCTGCTCGATGTCCAGCTCGCCGACCGCCGCCGGGAGGAGGAACGCCATCAGGTTGTTGAACACGTGCAGCGCGATGCCCGACTCCAGGCCGCCCGTCTTCACGGCCAGCCACGCGGCGATCGCGCCGAAGGCGAAGATGTCGAGGATGCCCCAGCCGGTGTAGCCGTGCCCGGACGTGAACAGCGCCGAGCCGACGACGATGCCGGGCCACGGGGTACGGAACACGACGCTGAGCGCACGTCCGACGCGCCGCTTGGCCTTCTCCAGCGTGCAGGCGCCCACGGCCTGCAGCATCCAGCCGCGGAACACGTACTCCTCCGCCGTCGCCTGGAACGGCACCAGCAGGACGATCACGACCGCCGGGAGGATGAAGTCGCCCCAGCCGACCCACTGCTCGTTCCCGTCGGACTGCTCGTCCAGGGAGACGCCGGCCAGGATCGACGTCCCGTACGACACGACGCAGAACAGGATCGCCAGGCCGGAGCACGCCAGCATCCAGCGCCAGCGGAGGCGTCCGGCGACCGACGACAGCGTGCCGGGACGCCGCCGCTGGATCCCCCACGCCGCGAGCAGCGCCACGGGCAGGAACACCGCGAGCGCCGCCAGGTTGAACGCCAGGTCGGCCGTCTCGTCCCCGAAGATCGTGTCGGACTCGGGCCCGGACGACTCTGGCAGGTCGCCCGTCACCGCCACCCGGACGATCATTCCGATGATCATGAGGCCGAGGGCCAGGCCCATGCCGGCGGCCGCGATCGCCAGCGTCCCCACCAGCGGCCGCCACCACCGGTGCACGTCGGTGCGCGCCAGCCGGTGGAACGGGCTCCCCTTCGGCGCGTCCACCTTCCAGTCCCGCTTCACGGGCGGCGGACCGTACCCGCCGTACGCGCCGTACTCCTGCCCATGGGGGCCGGGCGCGTAGGGCGCCTGCGGATAGGGCGGCTGGGGGTAGGGCGCCTGCGGGTGCTGAGGCGCGCCGTACTCCTGGCCCCATGCGGGCGGCTGCTGCGGCTGCTGCGGGAACGCCTGTTGCGGTTGTCGCGGGTGTTGCTGTTGCTCGGGCGGGCGTGGCGGCTGCGGGGGCTGCTGCCCGGGGTGCGGCTCTGGTGATCGGCCGGTGGGAAGGTCAGGGTCGAGCGGGGCCCAGCCTTCGGCGTCCCCTGGTTCTGACACGTGCGACCCTCCCGTAATGCCTCGCCTACGTGGGACGAATCGTACGGGGTGTCAGTTCCCCTCTGGCGCATCTCCAAGCGCCGCGCCGTCCGCCCACGGCGCCGTTCAACCGCGCGTGCGGGTCAATCCGGCGGCGCGGCCCTTCGCGGCGACGACGAGCGCCATCTTGCGGGACGCCTCGTCGATCATCTCGTCGCCGAGCCGGGCGGCGCCGCGCCCCTCGACGTCCACGGAGTGCTCGTAGGCGTCGAGGATCAGTTCGGCGCGGTCGTAGTCGTCCTGGGACGGGGAGAACACGGCGTTGCCCGCCTCGATCTGCGTCGGGTGCAGCACCCATTTGCCGTCGAAGCCGAGCGCGGCGGCGCGCTCGGCGACCCGCGTGAACGCGTCCACGTCCTTGATGTTGAAGTACGGCCCGTCGATGGCCTGCAGGTCGTTGGCGCGGGCGGCGATCAGGATCCGCATCAGGATGTGGTGGTAGGCGTCGCCCTCGGTGTAGCCGGGCGGCTGCTCGCCGACGACGAGCGTCTTCATGTTGAGGGAGGCCATCAGGTCCCCCGGCCCCAGCACGAGCGACTCCAGCCGCGGCGAGGCCCCGGCGATCGCGTCGACGTTGACCATGCTGCGGGCGTCCTCGATCTGGGCCTCGATGCCGATGCGGCCCGCGGGCAGGCCCGTGGCCGCCTCGATCTGGGTGAGGAGCCGGTCGAGCCACTGGACGTGCCCGGCGTCCTGCGCCTTGGGCAGCATGATCGCGTCGAGGTTGGCGCCGGCGCCCTCCACGACCTCGATCACGTCCCGGTACGCCCAGTGGGTGTCCAGGTCGTTGATCCGCACCACCCGCGATTTGCCGGTCCAGTCGCCCTCGTTCAGCGCGGCGACGACGAGCTTGCGGGCCTCCTTCTTGGCGGACGGCGCGACGGCGTCCTCCAGGTCGAGGAGGACCTCGTCGGCGGGGAGGCCCTGGGCCTTCTCGATGAAACGGGGGTTGCTGGCAGGGACGGAGAGGGTGGTTCGTCGGGCGCGCATGGCCCGGATGCTATCCGGGCGATGTGAGACCCTCTCAACATGGGTGAGCTGAACGCGGCGCTGGTGGAGGAGGCGGCCAAGAAGTCGGGGCTGCTGTGGCTGGACCTGCCCGGCCTTCCGCAGCCGAGGGCCGCCTGGCATGTGTGGCACGAGGGGTCGGCGTACGTGCTGACCGGCGGGGAGGGCGAGCAGCCGCTGCCCGGCCTGCCGGAGGCCGCGCGGGTGACGGTGATCCTGCGCAGCAAGGACAAGGGCGGGCGGCTGGTCTCGTTCGCCGCCGACGCCGAGGTCGTCGAGCCGGGGTCCGAGCTGTGGGACGCCGTGACGCCGCTGCTGGCCAAGGACCGGCTGAACGCCGGGTCCCACGAGGGCCAGGTGGAGCGGTGGACGACCGAGTCGTGGATCGTCCGGCTCACCCCGGCCGAGGAGGTCGCGGAGGCGGCGGACGAGTACGCGACCGTCCGTCCCGTCCCGACGCCAGCGACGACCGCGGGCCCGCCGCCGCGCCTGTTCGGCGGCAAGCGCCGCCACGTCGACCGGTAACGCCCGCCGCGTCGGCCGGTGACCGGAATCGCGGCGGTCACATCGGCAGGTGGCGGCCCTCCATGATGGAGGCCAGCTTGTCGGGGTTGGCGACGAGGTGCACCGCCCGGACGTGCTCGTTCTCGTCCAGTTCCACGCTGACCGTGCCGATCGGGCGGCCGCCCGGGCCCTCCACGATGAGGGCGGGCTCGCCGTTGAGGTCGACACGCCTGATCTGCATGTCCTCGGGCTGGACGCCCGCGTAGGGCTGGCCGGTGACGCTGGTGAGCCAGCGGGCCACCTTCCGGTCGCCGTGGATGACGCGCAGGGGCGCCCTGACCTTGCCGCCGCCGTCCGTCCACAGCGTCACGTCGGGGGCGAGGACCTCCATGAGCCGGTTGATGTCGCCGCCCAGCACCGCCTCCAGGAAGCGCTCGGTGGCGGCGCGCCGCTCCGCGCCGCGCGCCTCGAAGCGGGGGCGCCGCGCCTCCACGTGCTTGCGGGCGCGGGTGCCGAGCTGGCGCACCGACGCCTCCGAGCGGTCCAGCGCCTCCGCGATCTCGGCGTACGGGTAGCCGAAGACCTCCTTGAGGACGAAGACGGCCCGCTCCAGCGGGCTCAGCGTCTCCAGCACGACGAGCATCGCCATCGACACCGACTCGGCCAGCTCGGCGCCCTCGGCGGCGACGTCCGGCGTGGTCAGCATCGGCTCGGGCAGCCACGGCCCGACGTAGGTCTCGCGCTGGACCCGCGCCGAGCGCAGCCGGTCGAGCGCGACGTTGGTGGTGATCCGGACGAGGTACGCCTTCGGGTCGGCGACACTCGCCCGGTCGGCCGCGGACCAGCGCAGCCAGGCGTCCTGGACGGCGTCCTCCGCGTCGGCGGCCGTGCCCAGCATCCGGTACGCGACCGCGAACAGCAGGCCGCGGTGCTCCTCGAACGGCTCCGTCATCACGTCGCTCACGGTCCTCAGCTTCTCATGGGCCCCCGCGCCCCGTATCACCCCCCTTTGTCCCGGATCAGCGGGGCGATCATGGGTAGTGTCCGGACCATGAGCGGAGCTCCGACGCGGGTGTTCATCGCCCGGCTCGCGGGCGTCGCGGTGTTCGACCCGGCCGGTGACCAGGTCGGACGCGTCCGCGACGTGGTGGCCGCGCTGCGCCTCGCGCCGCGTCCGCCGCGGGTGCTGGGGCTGGTGGTGGAGGTCGCGGGGCGCCGCACCGTGTTCCTGCCGATCACGCGGGTGACGGTGTTCGAGGCCGACGCGGTGATCTTCGACGGGCGGCTGAACGTCCGCCGCTTCCAGAAGCGCGAGTCGGAGACGCTCGTCATCGGGCAGATGCTCGACCGGACGGTCCGGTTCCGCGACACCGGCGAGCCCGTCGCCGTCGTCGACGTCGCGATGGAGCCGACCCGGACCCGCGACTGGCTGGTCGGCAAGGTCGCCGTCCGCCGCCGGACGGGCCGCGGGCTCCGCAAGCGCGGGGAGAGCCTCGTCGTGAACTGGGATGACGTCGAGGGGTTCTCCGCCGTCGAGCACGGGCAGGGCGCCGCCGGGCTGATCGCCGCATTCGAGCGGATGAAGCCCGCCGACCTCGCCAACATCATCCACGAGCTGCCGGAGAAGCGGCGCGCGGAGGTCGCCTTCGCGCTCGACGACGAGCGGCTCGCCGACATCCTGGAGGAGCTGCCGGAGGACGACCAGATCGAGATCCTCGGCAAGCTCGGCGTGGACCGGGCCGCCGACGTCCTGGAGGCGATGGGCCCCGACGACGCGGCCGACCTGCTCGGCGACCTGCCCACCGAGCAGCGGGAGCAGCTGCTGACGCTGATGGAGCCGCACGAGGCGGCGCCGGTGCGGCGGCTGCTGACCTACCCGGACCATTCGGCGGGCGGGCTGATGACGACCGCCCCGGTGGTCGTCCCGCCGGACGCGACCGTCGCCGAGGCGCTCGCGCTGATCCGCCGCCCCGACATGAACCCGGCCCTCGCCGCGCAGGTGTACGTGTGCCGCCCGCCGACCGCGACGCCGACCGGCAAGTACCTCGGCACCGTGCACTTCCAGAAACTGCTGCGCGAACCGCCGCCGACGCTGGTCAGCGGCATCGTGGACGCCGAGCTGGACACGCTGCGGCCGACCATGTCGCTGGAGGCCGTCGCGATGTTCCTGGCCACCTACAACCTCGTCGCCGGGGCCGTCGTGGACGAGAACGGCCACCTGCTGGGGTCGGTGACCATCGACGACGTCCTCGATCACCTGCTGCCCGAGGACTGGCGGGAGGCCGTGATGGACGCCGCCGCGGAGGAGTCCGCCGACCGCGATCCCGAGGAAGAGGCTCTCCGGGGGGACATGCAATGACGACACGCCAGATGCCCGCTCGCCTGGACCAGCCGAGGGAGATCCGCCGGACGTTCGTGCCGCGCGTCCACTACGACCCGGAGTCCTTCGGACGCCTGTCGGAGCGGATCGCGAGGTTCCTCGGGACGGCCCGCTTCCTCGTCTACATGACGGTGTTCGTCACCGTCTGGATCGTGTGGAACCTGGCCGCGCCGTCGTTCCTGAAGTTCGACCCGTACCCGTTCATCTTCCTGACGCTGATGCTGTCGCTGCAGGCGTCGTACGCGGCGCCGCTGATCCTGCTCGCGCAGAACCGGCAGGACGACCGCGACCGCGTCCAGTACGAGCAGGACCGTTCCAGGAACGAGCGGAGCATGGCCGACACCGAGTACCTGACCCGGGAGATCGCCGGGCTGCGGGTCGCGCTGAGCGAGGTCGTCACCCGCGACTTCCTGCGCTCCGAGCTCCAGCAGATCATGAAGGAGCTGGACGCCAAGGAGACACCCCGCTGAGGGCTACGCGGGGATCTCCTCGTCGGCGAGCTTGTCCAGGATCGTGCCGAGGGCGCGCAGGTCGGGCTCGTCCAGCCTGCTGAGCACGTAGTCCCGGACGCCCTGGCGGTAGGTCGGGGTCGCCGCCTCCAGCCGGGCCCGCCCGGCCGCGGTCAGGACGGCGTACAGCCCGCGCGCGTCGCTCGTGCACGACTGCCTGACCACGAGCCCTTCGCGCTGCAGCCGGTCGACGAGCCTGGTCAGGCCGCTGCGGGACAGCAGGACGCGGTCGGCGAGGTCGTTCATCCGGAGCCGTCCCGCCGGGGCCTCGCCGAGGTGCATCAGCACCTCGTAGGAGCCGAGCGCGAGGCCGTGGCGGTCCAGCAGGTCGGCCTGGAGCCGGCGGGAGATGAGGGCCTGGGCGCGGAGCATGGTGCGCCAGACGATCAGCTCGGTGGCCGAGAGGGTGCTGCTAGTCACGGACCCGATCGTACGGCGGCGCCGCCGTACGCGCGATGAACACGGGGACACGTCCTGTGCCGTGGGACACCCTGATTAGGAGGGAGGGGCGTCCGGTTCATACCATGGGGGCATGGCCTCCCAGTTGACGACCGAGCAGGTGACCGCGGCGCTCTCCACCGTGATCGATCCGGAGATCCGCAAGCCGATCACCGAGCTCGACATGGTCAAGAGCGTCGACATCGCCGCCGATGGCGCCGTCCGCGTCGGCGTGTACCTGACCGTGGCGGGGTGTCCCATGAAGGACACCATCACCAGGAACGTCCGCGAGGCCGTGTCGAAGCTGGACGGCGTCACCGCCGTCGAGGTCGAGCTGGACGTGATGAGCGAGGAGCAGCGCAAGGACCTGCAGACCAAGCTGCGCGGCGGCGAGCCCGCCAAGGAGATCCCGTTCGCCAAGCCGAACTCGCTGACCAAGGTGTACGCGGTCGCGAGCGGCAAGGGCGGCGTCGGCAAGTCGTCGGTAACGGTGAACCTGGCCGCTGTGCTGGCCGCGCAGGGCCGCAAGGTCGGGGTCGTGGACGCCGACATCTACGGCCACTCGGTGCCGCGGATGCTGGGCGTGGACGGCTCGCCCACCAAGGTCCAGGACATGATCATGCCGCCGTCCGCGCACGGCGTGAAGGTGATCTCCGTCGGGATGTTCACCGCCGGGAACCAGCCGGTCGTGTGGCGCGGGCCGATGCTGCACCGGGCGCTGCAGCAGTTCCTCGCGGACGTCTACTGGGGCGACCTCGACATCCTCCTCATGGACCTGCCGCCGGGCACCGGCGACATCGCGATCTCCGTGGCGCAGCTGCTGCCGTCCGCGGAGATCCTCGTGGTCACCACCCCGCAGCAGGCGGCCGCCGAGGTCGCCGAGCGGGCCGGCGCGATCTCCGCGCAGACCCACCAGCAGGTCGTCGGCGTGATCGAGAACATGTCGTACCTGACGTGCCCGCACTGCGGCGAGCGGCAGCACATCTTCGGCGAGGGCGGCGGCCAGACGGTCGCCGACGCCCTGACCAAGACGCTCGGGACCCGCGTCCCGCTGCTCGGCCAGGTGCAGATCGACCCGCGGCTGAGGGAGGGCGGCGACAACGGCGTCCCGCTGGTGCTGTCCGACCCGGACGCCGGCGCCGCCAAGGAGCTGCGGACCATCGCCGACACGCTCGCGGGCCGCAGCCGCGGCCTCGCCGGAATGTCCCTCGGAATCGCGCCCAAGCGCAGTTGACCCCCAGGGGAGAGCCCCTGGACCCCCGGCCCGTGACCCCGGCTGAGGTTCGGTCCAGGGGTCAGGTCGCCTCGGAGTCGAAGGGCGGGCGCTCGCCGTAGGCGAGTTCCCCGCCCGCCGGGACCATCGCCGGCTCGTCGTCGGACAGGCCGTCCTTGCCGTTCGGGAAGTCGTCGTCGTCTTCGAGAAGGTGCTTGCGGACGAACGTCTTCGGGTTGAGGTCGGCGATGTCGAAGTCCTTGAACTCCGGCCCGAGGCCCTCCTGCAGGTCCGCCTTGGCGGAGTTGGCCATCTGGCGGAACTGCCGCAGCATGCGGCCCGCCTGCCCGGCGACCTGGGGCAGCTTGTCCCCGAAGATCACCAGGGCGAGGACGACGAGCACCGCCATCTCACCGAGTCCGACGTCGAACAACCCGTCCTCCACACGCCGCCGAAGGGGGCCGGCCCTGCGGCGGACCGGTCCCCCCAGCGTATCCCGAGCCCGGATGAACCGGACCTGAACATCCCTGCCAAGATCGGCGTCACCCTGCCGGGATCGGCCGCCCTAGGGATCAGTCGGAGCCGAGCGTCACCTCGACCGTGCTCTCGCGGCCGTCGCGGCGGTAGGTGACCTTGACCTTGTCGCCGGGCGCGCGGCTGCGGATCTGCGCGATCAGGTCGGTGGCGTCCTCGATCGGCTTGCCGTCCAGCGAGGTGATCACGTCGCCGGGCTTCAGGCCCGCCTTGTCGGCCGGGCCGCCCTTGGTCACCGGGTCCTGCCCGTTGACGGCCTGCGGCATGATCCGGGCGCCGCCCTCCTGGAAGCGCGGGTCGGGGAGCACGCCGAGCTTGGCCTGGCGCACGCTGCCCGACCTGATGATCTCCTCGGCGACCCGCTTGCCCTGGTTGATCGGGATCGCGAAGCCGAGGCCGATGCTGCCGCTCTGCTGCTCGCCGCCGAGGCCCCCGCCGCCGACCGTGGCGATCGCGGTGTTGATGCCGATCACGCGGCCCTTCGCGTCCACCAGCGGGCCGCCCGAGTTGCCGGGGTTGATCGCCGCGTCGGTCTGGATCGCGTTGAGGAAGGACGCGTCGCCGCCGCCCTCGCCCTGCGTGGGCACTGCGCGGTTCAGCGAGCTGACGATGCCTGTGGTCACCGAGCCCTGCAGGCCGAGCGGGGAGCCGATCGCGATCACCGGGTCGCCGACGGCGATCTTGCTGGAGTCGCCGACGGCGAGCGCGGGCAGCGAGTGCTGGCCCTCGGGTTTGAGGACGGCGACGTCCGAGCTCGCGTCGGCGCCCTTCACCGTCGCGGGCAGCATCTTCTTGTCGTTGAAGACGATCTGGACCTGCCCGCCGCCGTTCGCCACCACATGGTTGTTGGTGATCACGTAGCCGCCGTTGACGATGAAGCCGGTGCCGCCGACCTCGCCTTGCGCGGACGGCACGCGGATGCTCACGACGCTGGGCAGCACGCGCTGCGCCACGCCCGCGACCGAGTCCGGCGGGCGGGCCTGCACCTGGCCCTCGCCGCTGTCGCTGCCGCCGCCGAGGCTGACCGAGCCGCCGTCGTCGCCGTCGTCGGTCGCGATCACGCCGACCCCGGCGCCGACCGCGCCCGCCACCAGCGCGATGATCAGCGCGACGATCGCGAAGAGGCCGAGGCCCGGACCGCCGCGCGAGGACGACGGGAGCGCCGGGACGGGCGCCCAGTTCGGGCCCCCTCCGGGCGGCATCCCGAAACCGCCCATCGGGCGGGGGCCGCCGGGCGGCGGGCCCATCGGCGCGGGCGGCGGACCCATCGGCGGCCTGCCCGCCCCGGGCGGGGGCGGCGGGCCCTGATGGGACTGCTGCGGCCAGCCGCCGCCGTACGGCGGCCTGCCCTGCGCGGCCCTCGGGTCCTGGTCGTAGGGGACGAACCCGGGCCGCCCGTGGTCGTCGGGCGTGTCGGCGATGGGCTTGTCGAGCGGGACGGGCGGCGGCTGCGGCATGTCGCGCGGCGGGGCGTCCTGCAGCGGGACCTCCTGCGGCCCCATGTCGGACGGGCCGCCGCGGGAGAGGACGTCCTCGCTGGTGTCGGGCGGGTCGCCGAGCGAGTCCGGCGGCGCGAAGCCGCCCGCGACGAGCCGGTCGCCGTTGCCGGGCTCCGGGTCGTTGCCGGGCTCCGGCTCGGGCTCCGGGTCGTCGTCGGACGCGTCCGGGGCCGGGGCCCCGGCGTCCTGGTCCGGCGGCGTGTCGACCGGCGGCTCCACGGGGATCTCCTGGTCGGTCACCGTCTCGGGAGGAGCCGCCGCCTCCTGCCGTTCAGGCTCCTGGCCGGGGACGACGTCCTCGTCGTCCGACGGCGCCCTGACCGGCCCGCGGTTGTCTTCCGTCATCCCCATCTCTCCTACCGAGCATGGTTCTCGTCATCTGTGCTCATGGTGCCCGGCCCGGCATGTGGCGAGCATAAGACCTCCGGGCGCGGCGCTCCGCCAAGTCGATCATTCAGTCGAAGGGGTTCGCGACCGCGGCGAGGCGGCGGGCGCCGCGGGAAACGCGCGTCCAGAACGAGGTGGTGTCGCGAGGCAGGTTCGCGGCCACCGCGTCGGCGGTGCTCTGCGGGGCGTCGGTCAGGACCGTGTACACGTAGCCGTCGCCCGCGGAGACGGCCCAGCGGCGCAGGGACTCGCGGTGGAAGATCGTCCGGCCGCGCTGCACGGTCTTGCGCCAGCCGGACAGGCCCCGCTCGTCGATCGTGCCGCGCTGCACGAACACCGAGACGGCGGCGAGGCCGTCGGAGTAGCTGAGGTGGACGGCGCCGCCGACCGCGTCGCGGCGCGCGTCGTGGAGGGTGAGGCGCCCCGGCAGGGCCTTCGGCACGTGCCAGCCGCGCTCGCGAAGGTCGGCGAGGTCGGCGCGGTCCAGCCGGTCGCTCCACACGGCCGCGGCGCCCTGCCCGCCCGAGGAGGGGAAGCGCGCGGCCCCGCCGCGGGGGACGCCGATGCCGTAGGCCGCGGGCACCTTCGCCGGCGCGGCGTAGCTGATCTCGCTGAACCCGGCGGCGACGACGCGGCGTCCGGTGGCGTCGATCAGCTCGCGGTGCAGCATCAGCCCGGTCTCGGAGTCGATCCAGAACCGTCCGGCGGGGCTGCCGTCGTGGCGGCGGGCCTCGACGACGCGGGCGGGACGGCCGCAGACGGCCGAGTCGGCCGCGCGGACCACCGAGTAGTTGCGCGTCAGCAGCTCGAGCGTCTCCGCGGTGAAGCCCGTGAGGTCGCCGGCGCCGGCGTCGGGACGGTACTCGTCCCCGGCGCCCGTCCCGTACCGGTAGCGGACGCCGTCGCCCGGCGTGTGGGACACCATGACGCGGGACGTGCTGGACCGGCTGCGGTTCCACGTCGTCAGGAACCGCCGGCCCTCGAACGGGACGCGGCGGGCGGCGTCGGCGGCGGCGCGCAGCAGGCCCACCGCGCCCGGGTCGCTGCGGACGCGCCGGGTCGCGGCCGGGTCGCCGGCGAGCGCCGCGACCAGGGCGAGCGCGCCCGCCAGCCCGCAGACCAGGACGGATCTGCGCCGTCCCGGGCGGGTCACGGTCTTCGCGATCACGGCCCCGGGGAGACCTGGACCTGGTTGACCGGGTCGGTGAGCGGGTCGGTCATCGGCGCGTCCCCGGAGGTCAGCGCGTGCTGGACGGCGTAGCGGTCGAACGCCGGGGTGACGGTCGGCGGGTCCTCGCCGCCGCCGACGACGTACGAAGCGCCGCCGAGGCCGAGGAACAGGGTCGCGGCGCCCATGACCAGGTAGCGGCGCCGGGGCTGGACGGCCAGCGCGGCGGCGGCGCCGCGTCCGGCGGGACGATTGTCGCGCGGGCGTGCGCCGGACGGCTGCCTGCTCAGGCGGGTCGCCGACCGGATCGGCCGGGCGGTGTGCTGTGCCGCGGCGAGCGGCTCGGCCGCCGGGCCCGCTGGCTCCAGCGGGACGTCGCCGGGCGCGGGCGAGCCGGCGGCGGCGGGCAGGGTGCGGAGCCGGATCAGGAAGTCGGGGGACGGAAGCTCGCCGGTCTCGTCCAGCCCCCGCAGCCGGCCCTTGAGCTTGCGCAGCGAGGCGATCTCGTCCCTGCAATGGTCGCAGCACGCGAGGTGGGCGAGGGCGCGGTCGCGCTCCTCATGTCCCAGCTCGCCGTCGACCAGAGCGGTCAGACGCTCCCCCAGACAACTCACGCGGCCTCCGTCTTTCCCGTTCTGTCATCCGCGCGGTCCCGTCACCGCGCGGCGAGCACAGCTTTACACGCCCTCCGGCTGGGACCGGCCGCCTGCCGCGTGCAGGGCCGGGTCCTCGTCGTCGGCGGTCCCCCTGTCGTCCACGTCCGCGCCGTCGAGCTCCGCGGCTTCCATGAGCAGGGCGTCCGCGGGCTGGAACTCGTTCCGCGTGCCGGGCCGGCGCCGCGTCGGCGCGCGGTGCTCCAGCGCGGCGCGCAGCTGCGCGCGGCCCCGGTGGATGCGGCTGCGGACGGTCCCCAGCTTGACGCCGAGCGTCGCGGAGATCTCCTCGTACGACAGGCCCTCGATATCGCACAGCACCACGGCCGCGCGGTACTCGGGGGCCAGCGCGTCGAGCGCGGCCTGGACGTCGGCGTCGAAGTTGCTGTCGTCGAACGCCTGCGCCGGGGTCGGCTCCCGGCCCTGGAGGCGTTCGGCGGCGTCGTCGGCGAGCCCCTCGAAGCGGATCCGCTGGCGGCGGCGCGCCATGTCGAGGAACAGGTTCGTGGTGATCCGGTGCAGCCAGCCCTCGAACGTCCCCGGCGTGTAGTTCGACAGGGAACGGAACACGCGGACGAAGACCTCCTGCGTGAGGTCTTCCGCGTCGTGCTGGTTGCCGGTCAGCCGGTACGCGAGCCGGTAGACGCGCGCGGAGTGCTCGCGGACGACCTCGTCCCAGGACGGCGGCGCCCACTCGGCCTCGGGGGCGTTCTCGCGAGTGCCCGCGACGCTACCTAGCCCCTGCCCGGGGCCGACCCCCACAGCGCTTCTGAAACTGAGTGCTGCGACTCCCATGGTGCCGGGCTGTTCCTCTCTCGTGAGCCAAGGTCTCGCCTTGGAACGGCACGGTCTCGCCTGGGCTGGGGCGGTTCTGGACCGACTGGGTTCTCGTGGGTTCAACCCGCGCATGACGGGTTCCTGCTCTGGTTACAACGCGCTGAAACTCCAGTCGGTTCCCTGTCAGCGATATGGTCTTTCCAGCATGAGCCAGGCGGGGGTCCCGCGAGGAGGCAGCCATCGACGCCGACCAGGCCACACTGGCCTATGTGGAGGATTTCCTCCCCGAAGACGAGCCGCTCCTGGACGCCAGGCGCCGCGGCGAAGAGATCGGCGCGACGCCGATCGGCCCGGCGGGCGGGGCGGCGCTGCGCTTCCTCGCGACGCTGATCGGCGCGCGGACGGTCGTGGAGATCGGCTCCGGCTGCGGCGTGTCCGGCGTGTGGCTGATGCGCGGCATGCCGAAGGACGCGGTGCTGACGAGCGTGGACATCGATCCCGAGCACCAGCGGCTGGCCAAGCAGGCGTACGCGGAGGCGGGCCTCGGCTCCTTCCGCACCCGGATGATCATCGGGCCCGCGCTGGAGGTGCTGCCGCGGCTCACCGACGGCGCGTACGACATGGTGTTCTGCGACGCGCAGAAGCGCGAGTACCCCGACTACCTGACGGGCGCGCTGCGGCTGCTGCGGCCCGGCGGCGTCGTCGCGTTCGACAACGCCCTGTGGGGCGGCCGGGTCGCCGACTCCGCCCGGCGCGACCCGGAGACCGAGGCGATCCGCGAGGTGCACCGGATGATCCGCGAGGACGACCGGCTCGTCCCGCTGCTGGTCCCGGTCGGCGACGGCCTGCTCTGCGCGGTGAAGCGCGACTAGCCGGGTGGGCGAGGCGGAGGCCGCCGCCGGCGAGGCGTTCGCGGTGCGGCAACGGGTGACGTGGCGGGGGATGTGGCGGCTCATCGCTTTCCTGATCATGTTCCTCGCGTCGGTGGCGTTCATCGCGGGCGGCGCGATGCGCGGCGCCGGGGCGGCGAGCGTCACGATCATGATCCTGGGTGTGGCGGGGCTCGGGCTGTTCGGCGCGGGGCTGCTCGCGTCGGCCGGGGGGATGCTGGCGCGGCGTCCCGTCCTGGAGTTCGACGGCGGCGGGGTGCGGCGCCCGGCGCGCTGGCCGCTGCCCCGCCGGGCCGGGCGGGCGCTGCCCTGGCCGGACGTCGCGGCGATCGCGGCGCTGCGGCGCGGCGCCGCCGGAACCCGCCGGGGCGAGCTGGACTACCTGGTGTTCCTGCCGTCCCCCGAGCTGGCGGAGATGGCGCGGACGTCGGAACGGCCGCGGCTGGTGGCGCTGACGCTGCGGGACGTGCCGTCCACGGCGGAGGCCGTCCCGTGGTCGTTCGCGGTGCACTCGGACTGGGACGCGACGCTCCCGCAGATCGTCAAGCAGGCGAGGCGCTACCGCCAGGTCCCAGTGATCGACCGCCGCACCAAGTGATCAGGCGGTCAGTCCGGTGGTCAGCCAGGTGAGGAGCAGGCGGGTGCCGAAGCCGGTGGCGCCGCGCGTGAGCTCGGCGTCGTCGGACGTGGAGCGCCCGGGCCCGGCGATGTCGAGGTGCGCCCAGGGACGGTCGCCGACGAACTCGCGCAGGAACAGCGCCGCCGTGATGGAGCCGCCGCCGTAGCCGCCGCGCCCGATGTTGTTGATGTCGGCGACGTCGGAGTCGATCGCGGCGCGGTAGTCGTCGACGAGCGGCAGCCGCCACACCGGCTCCCCCGCCGCGGTTCCGGCCTCGGTGAGCGCGGCGGCGAGGGCGTCGTCGCCGGCGAACAGCGCCGCGTGCCGCAGGCCCAGCGCGACCTTCGCCGCGCCGGTCAGCGTCGCCACGTCCACGATCACGTCGGGGGCGAGCGCGGCGTCGGCGTAGGCGAGCGCGTCGGCGAGGACGAGCCGTCCCTCGGCGTCGGTGTTCAGCACCTCCGACGTCGTCCCGCCGTAGTGGGCGATCACGTCGCCGGGCCGCATGGCCGACCCGGACGGCATGTTCTCCGCGGCGGCGACCAGCCCGGTGACGCGGGCGCGGACACCGAGGCCGCGCAGCGCGCTCATCGCGGCGATGACGGCCGCGCCGCCCGCCATGTCGGTCTTCATCGTCTTCATGCCCTCGTTCGGCTTGAGGGACAGGCCGCCGCTGTCGAACGTGATGCCCTTGCCGACGAGGACGACATGCCGCTCGGCGGGCCCGCCGTCCGGAACGTAGGAAAGCTCGATCAGCCGGGGCGGGCGCGACGACCCTCCGCCGACCGCGACCAGGCCGCCGAAGCCCTCGTCCACCAGCTCTTTCTCGCCGCGCACGCGGACGGTGAGGCCCGCGTCGGCGGCGACCTGTTCGGCCTGCGCGGCGAGCCACGACGGGTCCTTCTCGCGGGACGGGGTGTTGGCGAGGTCGCGGGCCAGCGCGGCGGCGTGGGCCCGCGCCGTGCCCCGCTCGATCGCGGGCGCGTCCGAGCCGGGACCGGCCTCGGTGAGGACGGCGAGCGTGCCGAGCGCCTTCTTCGCGGGCGCGGCGCCGATCTTGAACTCGTAGGCGGCGAGCAGCGCGCCCTCGACGAACGCGGCCAGGTCACCGGCGGGCACGCCCGCGACGAGCGCGGCGCGGCCCTTGCCGCGGCGGGCCAGTGCGGCGCCGGCCTTGCGCAGGTCGGCCGGGGCCGCGTCGCCCACCCCGTACAGCAGCAGTTCCCGCATCCGGTCGCCGAGCCGGACCTGGGTGGCCGTGATCTCGCCGGGCTCCCCCTTGGCCCGGTGGAGTTCCAGCAGCTCGTCCAGCGTGAACGGCAGCGACCGCGCCACCTCCGCGGCCGGCGCCGCCGGCCCGGACCCGACCGGCACCGCCACGACCTCCGCGCCGATGTCGACCGCGGTCTGCGACACGGTGCCGCCGGCGGCGTGGACGCGGGTCTCGATGGGCATGGCGGAGATTCCCCCAGGTTCTTTCGGTCGGGTGTTTTCCGGTGCGGGAATGGCAAGGGCCCCGGCGATACCCCGCCGGGACCGTCACCAACAAGCCGGGAACGGCTGAGCCGTCAGCCCACGACGCCCTTGAGGGCCTCGCCGAGCTCCTTGGCCTCGTCGGCGGACAGCTCGACCACGAGACGTCCGCCGCCTTCCAATGGGACCCGCATGACGATTCCGCGTCCCTCCTTGGTCACTTCGAGCGGACCGTCTCCCGTCCGCGGCTTCATCGCCGCCATGCGTATCCCCTTCCTGCGTAGGGCCGCGGCCTTCGCACACCGTTGGCCGCGTGGCCGCGTGTCGCATCCGCGTCATCAGTAGTGGTCCATTATCTCGTCTTCCGGGCGCGAAGTGGTAACGATCAGCCTCCAGATCGGAAGATGAGAGGATCGGCGGACGGCTTGACGGAGGGGACGACCATGGCTGAGACCGTGCTATACGACCTGACCGACGGTGTGGGGACGATCACGCTCAACCGTCCGGACGGGATGAACTCGCTGACGGTCGAGATGAAGGAACTGCTGCGCGCGACGGTGGTCCGCGCCGCCGCCGACCCCGCCGCCCGCGCGGTGGTCCTCACGGGCGCGGGCCGGGCGTTCTGCGCCGGGCAGGACCTGCGCGAGCACGGCGACAACCTCGCCGCCGGGAAGGGGCTGGACGACACCGTCCGCAGGCACTACAACCCGATCGTGCTGGCGCTGGCGGGGATGCGGAAGCCGGTGGTCGCGGCCGTGAACGGCGTGGCGGCGGGCGCGGGCGCGTCGCTGGCGTTCGCGTGCGACCTGATCGTCGCGTCCGACAAGGCCCGGTTCGCGACCGCGTTCACCGGGATCGGCCTCGCGCCGGACAGCGGCATGTCGTGGACGCTGCAGCGGCTCGTCGGCCGCGCCAAGGCCGCCGAGCTGCTGTTGCTGGGCGAGCCGGTCAAGGCTGAGGCGGCGCTGGAGCTGGGCCTGGTGAACCGGGTCGTCCCGGCGGACGAGCTGGCCCCCGCGTCGGTGGAGCTGGCCCGCCGCCTCGCCGCGGGCCCGACGGTCTCCTACGGCGCGGTCAAGGCGGCGCTCGACTTCGCGGCAACGCACGACCTGGCGTCCGCGCTCGAACGCGAGGCGGAGCTGCAGGACGAGTGCGAGAAGACCAGCGACCACCGCAACGCGACCGAGGCGTTCCTGAAGAAGGAGCAGCCCGCCTTCGAGGGCCGCTGAGGGCTCCTCCCCAGCCGTAGTGGGGCTGTCCCCACCGGAGGCTCGGGAGTGGGCGTCACTGCGCCGGAGGGGTCTCCGGCGGTTTCCTGGACGGCATGATCCAGACAACCGCCGTACCTCCGGCCGGGCAGGTCCACGACCATGTCGCCGTGGCCCGCGACGTGGTGAAGTCCTACGGGACGGGCGACGGCGCGGTGACCGCGCTGCGCGGCGTCTCGGCGGCGTTCCCCCGCGGCCGGTTCACCGCGATCATGGGACCGTCCGGGTCCGGGAAGTCGACGTTCCTGCACTGCATGGCCGGGCTGGACGCGGTGACGTCCGGCTCCGTGCTGATCGGCGACGTGGACATCACCACGCTGTCCCGGACGGCGCTGACCAAGCTCCGCCGCGACCGGCTCGGCTTCGTGTTCCAGTCGTTCAACCTGCTGCCGATGCTGACGGCGGAGGAGAACATCCGGCTCACCGGGCGGCTCGGGAACCGGCGCGCGGACCGGCAGTGGTTCGACACGATCGTGGACGCGCTGGGCCTGCGGGAGCGGCTGGGACACCGTCCGAGCGAGCTGTCGGGCGGGCAGCAGCAGCGGGTCGCGGTGGCGCGGGCGCTGCTGACCCGGCCCGAGGTGCTGTTCGCGGACGAGCCGACCGGCAACCTGGACTCGCGATCGGGCGCCGAGGTGCTGGGGTTCCTGCGCACCGCCGTGGACGCCTACCGGCAGACGGTGATCATGGTGACGCACGACCCGCTGGCCGCCGCGCACGCCGACCGGGTGCTGTTCCTCGCCGACGGGATGATCGTCTACGAGCTGCACTCCCCCACCATCGACCAGGTCCACGCCGCCATGCGGCGGATGGAGGGCTGAGCGCGCCATGTGGCTCATCGCGCGCCGCTCGTTCACCGGCGGCTGGAAGCAGCTGACCGCCACGCTGCTGGCGGCGACGTTCGCGATCGGGCTGATCGCCGGGTCGCTGCAGTTCACCTTCCGGGCGCAGGAGGCGGTGGCGGGCACCGACGCCAGCGAGTACGCCCGCGCGGACGTGCTGGTGCTCGGCGGGACGACCGACCCCGGCGACATCTACGCCGTCCCGGATGGGCAGGTGCCGCTGGACAGGGTCGCCGGACGGCCCGGCGTGGCGGCGGTGGCCGGGGACGCGACCGTCCCGGTGACCGCCACCGGCGCCGACGGCAAGATCATCCTGCCTCCGGCGGGGGCGTCGACCATGCTCCGGCCGTGGACGCCCGATCACCGGCTCAACCCCTACCGCCTGGAGGACGGGCGCGCCCCCGCCGCCGACGGCGAGGTCGCCGTCACCCGCCACGTCGCCCGCGCCGGGAAGCTCGGCGTCGGCGACTCGATGCGGACGACACTGCCGAAGCAGACCCGCCCGATGAAGATCGTCGGGATCGTCACCGTGCAGGGGCGCAGCGCCGTGGCGAGCGGCGACCTGCTGCTGGCGCCGCCGGAGACCGTCCGGCGGGCGGCCGAACTGCCGCCCGGGACGTGGCAGGGCGTGTGGGTCAAGGCCGCGCCCGGCGTCACGGCGGCGGAGCTGCGCGCCGATCTGGCCCGTGACCTGCGCGGCGAGGACGTGACCGTCCGGACCGCCGCCGGGGTGCGGGACGCGCAGTCCGCCACCCTGGACTCCGCGGGCGTCTCGGTCGGCGGCTCGCTGGGCATGCTGGCGTCCCTCGCCGTGTTCGTGGGGCTGTTCGTCGTCGCCAACACGTTCGGCATGCTGGTGCGGCAGCGCACCCGCCGGCTCGCGCTGCTCAGCGCGATCGGCGCCACGCCCCGCCAGATCAAGCGCCTGATCCGGCTGGAGGCGCTCGCGCTGGGGATCGTCGCGTCCCTCGGCGGCGTGCTGGTCGGCTACCCGGTGTCGGGCCTGCTCACCAACCTGTTCGCCAAGGACGGCTTCGACATCTCCGTCGCCGACGCCGACTTCGGCTGGATCGCCCTCACCGCGCCCGCCCTCGCCGGGATCCTCGTGACCCAGCTCGCCGCCTGGCGCGCCGCCCGCCGGGCCTCCCGGATCGCGCCCATGCAGGCCCTGCGCGCCGCGAGCACCGACTCGGCCGGACGCCGCTGGCCCCGGATCATCGGCGCGCTCGCCGTCCTCGGCCTGGCGGGCATGTTCTACGGGCTGGTGTTCGCGATCCGGTCCGAGGAGCCGCCGGGCATGGAGCGCACGGTCGGCGTCTGCATCATGATCCTGATGGGGTCCATGACGGCGGTGTCGGGGCTCGCCGTCCTCGCCCCGTTCTTCGTCGGCCCGCTCGGGGGCCTGGTCGGACGGATCGGCACCGCGGTGAGCGGCGAGGCCGGACGGCTCGCCCGCGCCACCATCACCCGCAGCCCCCGGCGGGTGTCGTCGGCCGCGTCCTCGCTCATGCTCGGCGTCGCGCTCGTGTCCGCCACGGCGCTGCTCGTCCTGTCGGTGAACGCCCGCTTCGACGAGGCCGGGAAGGAGGTGATGCTGGCCGAGCACGCGATCGCCGCGACGGAGAAGACGTCGTCCGGGCAGGCGCCGCTGCCCCGCGACACGGTCGCGAAGGCCGCCGCCGCGCCCGGCGTGTCGCGCGCGATGGCGCTGACCGGCACCGGGGTCCGGCTCGTGGACCCGCCGCCGAAACGGCCGTCGCCCGAGGAGCCCGCGGAGCCGGTGTTCCTGGACGTGACCGGCGCCGACCCGGCGGCGCTGCCGTCCGTCCTGGATCTCGGCGGGAGCCTGCGGCCGCTCCGCCCCGGCGAGATCGGCGTCGCGTCCACGGTCATGAAGGCGAACAAGCTGAAGAAGGGGCAGCGGATCGTGGTGCGCGGCGTCCGGGGGAAGGTCGCGCTGACCGTCGCCGGGGCCTACCACGACCCGTCCCACCTGTTCGCCGAGCAGGCGCTGGTGTCCGCGGTCACGATGGAGCGGCTGGATCCGGGCGCGGGGACGCAGGCCGTCCTCGTCCGGGGCGGCACCAAGGACGCCCTGACCCGCGCGGTCGCGGACGTGCCGGGCGCGCAGGTGCTCGACGAGTCCGGATACATCAAGACGGCGGCGAAGGCGATGACCAACGGCATCAGGGTCATCTACGGGTTCATCGGGATGGCGCTCGTCCTGGCGCTGTTCGGGATGGCCACGACGGTGTCGATGAGCGTCTCCGAACGGACCCGGGAGTTCGGCCTGCTCGGCGCCGTCGGCGCCACGGCGGCGCAGATCCGGTCGGTCGTCCGCTGGGAGGCCGCCACGGTCGTCCTGCTCGGCACCCTCCTCGGGCTCGGCACGGCGCTCGGCACCGGCTTCCTGATGCATGTCGGGACGGGCAGTTCGTTCCTGGCGCCGAGCCCGCCCTGGTGGCTGTTCGCCCTGGTCATCACGGGTGCGGCGGCCGTCACCCTGGCGACGTCCGCCCTCCCGGCCCGGCGCGCCGCCGACGTGCCCGTCCTAGAAGCCGCCAAAGCCGAATGAGCCGGCTCATGCTCGTCGGCCCTACTTGTAGGCGCCTCGGCGGTGGCAGCCGCTCAGGTGGTCGTCTACGAGGCCGCAGGCTTGCATGAGGGCGTAGACGGTGGTGGGGCCGAGGAAGCGGAAGCCATGCTTCTTCAGCTCCTTGGACAGGGCCTTCGAGCCGTCGGTGTACGCGGGCATGTCGGACGTGTCGGCGTACGCCGGGGCGTCGGGGTCGGCGTAGCGCCAGGCCGTCTCGGCCAGGCCGCCGGGGATGTCGAGCGCGGCGCGGGCGTTGGCGATCGACGCCTCGATCTTCGCCCTGTTGCGGACGATCGAGGCGTCCGCCATGAGGCGCTCGACGTCGCCGGGGCCGAACGCGGCGACCTTCTCGGGGTCGAACCCGTGGAAGGCGGCCCGGAACGCCTCGCGCTTGCGGAGGATCGTCAGCCACGACAGCCCGGACTGGAACGCCTCCAGGCACAGCTTCTCGTAAAGGCCCTGGTCGTCGCGGACGGGACGGCCCCACTCCTCGTCGTGGTAGGCGACGTAGTCGGGCGCCGACAGGCCCCAGGGGCAGCGGGCCAGGCCGTCCTCGCCCAGAATCGCGGTACTCACCCGCCCGTTCTACCTCACGCCTCCGACAAAGCGGCCAACCGGCGGAGCCCCAGGCGCATGAACGCCTTCACGACCGGCCCGGCGACGAGCCATCCGGCGCGGCCGAGCGGGCCGAGCGGCAGGTCGACGCGTTCGGCCCACACGACGCGGCTGCCCGCCCCCTCAGGGACGACCTTGAACCACGCCTCGCCGCGCACCACGCGCCCGGTGTGCCGGACGGCGACCCGCCGGCCCTGCTGCCAGTCGGTGATCACCATCGTGTCGAGGAACCCGACCGGGCCGATGCCCGTCCGGGCCTGGAGGTCGTCGCCGACCTTGTGGCCGCCCTCCGCGCTGGTGAACGGCATCCACTCCGCGTGCCGCGGCCAGTCGGTCAGGACGTCGAAGACCCGGTCGGCGGGCGCGGCCGAGACCGCCTCCGCGTGGACGGCGACGCTGCTCACGGCCGGTCCTCCTTCGCGCCGCTCACGCGCTCCTCGTCGGTGTCGTCCTTGGCGAGCGAGGGCGGGGCGCCGTTCGAGACCGGTTCCTCCAGGGTGCCGCTCGGAGCCGGTTCCTCCAGGGCGCCGTTCGGGGCCGTTTCGTCCAGGGCGCCGTTCGGGGGCGGTTCCTCCAGGCCGTGCAGGGCGCCGATCGAGCCCGCGCCGTGGCGCAGGTCGTGGAGCTGCTGTTCGAGGAGGGCTACGCGGGCGTCGCGTTCGGACAGCGCGTTCGAGACGCGGCGCAGCGCCTCGTCCATCACCTGCGGCTGGTAGCCCCAGAACGTGCGCGGGAACCGCATGTGGGCGACGTCCGGGCCGGTGATCGGACGGCCGGCGGCGCCGAGCGGCAGCCGCGGATAGTCCGGATGGGTCTCGGCCAGCTCGCCGCCCCGGCCCATGGCGAGGACGACGACGGCGCCCAGCACGGCCACGCCGGCCAGGACGAGAACCAGGACAACCATCACGCTCCGATCTGCACGCGTCCCTCTGAAGGACGTTTCCCGAACCCAGATCGTGCCACGCTTTGCGGCATGGAAGTGCGAGAGCGGATGGTCCTGGCATCGGACGCGCCCGTCCCGGACGGGGCCGTGGACGCGGGCACGGCTCCCCCGGCGGACCGCGTGGAGCGGCACGCGGCCGCGGGGGACATGGTGCTCGTCACGCTGGAGACGGACGCCGGGGAGCCCGATCCCGGGCTGCTCGCCGCGGCGTCCGTCTACGCGTGGCTGGGCGCGGCGCTGTTCCGCGTCCCCGAGTCGCAGGCGGACGGCGTCCGCCAGGTCCTGGACATGGTGGCGTCCATCCAGGGGACCCGGCCCCCCTCCGCCGCCCGCCGCGGGCTCGCCTGACCGCGGGCCCGGCCGGGCCCTAGCCGCGCAGGCGGTGCCAGGGGCCCGAGATCGCGAACGTCGCGCCCGGGTCGGACTGGCGGCTGGCGAACAGGATCCGGCCGTCCGGCGAGAACGTGACGCCGGCGAACTCGCTGCCGTTGAGGGCGTTGCGGGCGAACGCGAACGGCTTGTTCTGCCGCGTGGTGCCGACGAGGAACTGCTCGCCGTCGCCGTCCTCGGCCAGGATCACGCCGCCGCCGTACGGGGAGACCGTGATGTTGTCCGGCCCGTCGAAGCGGCCGCCCGGCTTGAAGATCAGCTGGAGCTGGATCTCGTTGCGGCGCGGGTCGTACGTCCAGACCTGCCCGGCGTGGTCGCCCGCGGCGCCGTCCTCCTTGCTGGAGAAGCTGGCCACGAAGTACGCCTTGCCGTGCCCCCACCAGGCGCCTTCGAGCTTCTGGCTCCGCGTGATCGACTCGAACTGCTTGCGCACGGACGTCTGCTTCGCGGACGGGTCCGGCACGTCCACCCACTGGGCCCGCAGCTTCGTTCCGGGCTCGGTGACGAGCGACAGGTCCGGGACGCCCGGCACGTTCAGCGCCTCCAGCTCCCCGCCCTTCAGGTAGGCGTGGTAGCCGCCGCGGTGGGCCTTGGGACGGAACCGGTAGAACAGCCCGAACGGCTTGGACGCGTCCTCGGTCAGGTAGGCGGTGAGGGTGTGCGGGTCGACGGCGACGGCCTCGTGCGCGAACCGGCCGAGGCCGGTCAGCGGGACCGGCTTGGTGCGCCTGCCGTACGGGTCGACCTCGAAGACCCAGCCGTGGCTCTTGGTCTCGCCCTTGAAGCCCTCGGTCTCCTCGCAGGTCAGCCACGTCCCCCAGGGGGTGCGGCCGCCCGCGCAGTTCACGGCCGTCCCGGCGAGGCTGACGTACTGCGACACCAGGTCGCCGTCGCGGTCGACCAGCAGGTTGGTGGTGCCGCCGTTGGCCGCCGGGTCGTAGGTCAGCTCGGGCGGCGCGACGGCGCGGGTGCCGTTGTTGCTCTGCTCGTGGTTGCGGACGAGGATCGTCTGGCCCCGGCGGCCGTTGCCGCGCTCGCGGGCGCGTTCCTGGCTGCTGAAGTTCGGCCAGTCCGGGAATCCGGGATGGTCGGGCCAGTGCGGGAAGTGGTCGTGGCCCCCGCGCGCGGGGAACGTGGCCGTCCCGTCGTGGTGGCCGGGGACGACGACGCCGTCCGAGATGGGCTCGCCTTCCACCGACAGCGTCTTGTACGAGAACCCCTTGGGCAGGTCGAGGACGCCCTTGGGATCGGGGACGAGCGGGCCGTAGCCGTATGCCTCTCCGGTGTCGGCGCCCGCGGAGGTCTGGAAGATTCCGTCCAGGCTTCCGGCGAGGGCTATGGACAGCGCACCGGCCGCGCCGCCCTTGACGACTCCGCGACGGGTCACGGACATGGGCACTCCTTCACGTGAGGGGATCACGCGGGAGCCTGGTCGCCGGCCCTTAACCGGTGGTGAACGAGCACCGGCCGGATGGCAAACCCCCAGGACAATCTTCAGTTTTCGGGCTTCGGGCGGGGGCTGCGGCTACCGCGTCCCGGCGCCGGCGAGCCCGGTGATCTCGGTCATGACCGAGCCGGCGAGGTCGAATCCGCCGACGCAGGCCAGGTATCCGGGGGCGTCCCAGTCGTGGCCGCCGGGCCGTCCGCCGAGCGGCAGGTACGTCCCGCCGGCCTGCCTGACCAGGAGCATCGCGGCGGCGATGTCCCAGGCGTTGATGGACGAGTCGTAGGCGACGTCCGTCCAGCCCGCGGCGATGTGCGCGAGGGTGAGCGCGGCGCTGCCCGGCCTGCGGACGGTGGCGAACGCGTCCACCATCAGCCCGAAGCGCCGCAGCGTCTCGTCCCGGTCACCGCCGGCGAGGTCGTGCGGGCTGGGGTAGGACGTGGCGGCCACGGCGGTCGCGTCGTGGGTCGCGCCGCGGCTGCGGAGCGGCTCGCCGTTGCAGGTGGCGCCGTCCAGGGTCGCGGTGAACATGTCGTCGCGCACCGGGTCGTACACGGCGCCCGCGACCAGCTCGCCGCCCGCGACGGCGGCGATCGACACGCACCAGAAGGGCAGGCCGACCGCGAAGTTGGCCGTCCCGTCGATGGGGTCCACGTACCAGCGGATCTCGGCGGCGGAGTCGCCGCGCGCGCCGCCCTCCTCCCCGACGACGACGCTGCCGGGGGTGTGCTCGGCGAGCACCTCCCGGATGGTCTCCTCCGCCGCGCGGTCGTGCTCGGTGACCGGGTCGTGGAAGTCGCTCTTGACATCGACCTCCGGACGCGAGCGGAACGCCGTCCGCAGCTCACCGCCGGTCGTGCGGGCGGCGAGTTCGGCGATCGCGGCGAGCTCCCGCGAGGCGGGCACGTCGACGTTCATTCGGCTCCTTCGGATGACGGCTCGGGGTGACGGCTCGGGTGACGGCTTGCGGGTCGGGCAGGACGCTGGTCAGGAGGGCAGGAGGCGCTCCAGGAGGCGCGCGGCCGTGACCACGCCGAGGACCGCGCCCTCCTCCGGGCGCCGCTCGTCGTCGGTGACCGCGACGACGGGGCCGCGGGAGCCCGCCATGACGCTGGCGATCTCCATGACGGTGGCGTTGTGGTCGGCGACGGTCCGGTCGGCGAGCCCGGCGCAGAGCCGGTCGGCGTGGCGCTCGTCGTAGACGCGGGCGAGGGCAGGGTCGTCGCGGACGTGCGCCGGGACGATCCGCCGCAGCAGCCGCGAACCGGGGATCACCGCCACGGCGCGGCCCCTGCCGTCCACGACGAGGCCCGGAAGGCCCTGAGCTGCGAGGAGGCGGGCGGCGTCCATCGCGCTGTCGGACGGCGTCACGGTGGGGTACTCGGCGGCGAGTTCACGGGCGCGCACGCCTCCGACGGTATCCGAGGGGCGCGCGGGCACGCGGCCCGGGACCCGCCGGGCCGCGCGTTACAGGCCCCGCGACACGGGCAGTGGGTCTCTGGGCCGGATCCGGCGCAGCGTGGGGGCGGGTACCGGGATCACGACTGAGGAGAGAGCGATGGCGCAGCAAGTGGCCGACCACGTCCTCCGGCGGCTGACCGAGTGGGGCGTGGAGCGGGTCTTCGGATATCCCGGCGACGGCATCAACGGCATGCTCGGCGCCTTCGACCGGGCCAAAGGCAGGCCGGAGTTCATCCAGACGCGGCACGAGGAGATGGCCGCGTTCATGGCCGTCGGGCACGCCAAGTTCACCGGCGAGGTCGGCTGCTGCGTCGCGACGTCCGGGCCGGGCGCGATCCACCTGCTGAACGGCCTGTACGACGCCAAGCTGGACCACCAGCCGGTCGTCGCGATCATCGGGCAGCAGAAGCGGCTCGCGCAGGGCACCCGCTACCAGCAGGAGATCGCGCTGGAGAACCTGTTCTCCGACGTGTCCGAGTACTGCCAGATCGTCATGCATCCCGGGCAGGTCAGGCATGTCATCGACCGGGCGTTCAAGACGGCGCTGACCACGCGCGGCGTCGCGACGATCGTCATCCCGGAGGACGTCCAGGAGGCGGACGAGATGCCGTCGCCGCCGAAGGAGCACGGCTCGGTGTTCTCCAGCGTCGGCTGGAGCCGGCCGCGCGTCCTGCCCGATCCCGACGAGCTGCGGAAGGCCGCGGACATCCTCAACGAGGGCGAGAAGGTCGCGATGCTCGTCGGGCAGGGCGCGGCGGGCGCGCAGGCCGAGGTGGTCGAGGCGGCGGAGCTGCTCGGCGCGGGCATCGCCAAGGCGCTGCTCGGACGGGAGGTCGTCCCCGACACGCTGCCGTTCGTGACCGGCCCGATCGGCCTGCTCGGCTCCAAGGCCAGCGATGAGATGATCATGAACTGCGACACCCTGTTCATGATCGGCACCAGCTTCCCGTACGCCGAGTGGCTGCCGGACGAGGGCTCCTGCCGCGGCGTGGAGATCGACATCGACGGCAGCATGATCGGCGTCCGCTACCCGATGGACGCCCACGTCGTCGGCGACGCCGGGGAGACCCTGAGGGAGCTGATCCCGCTCCTGCGGCGCAAGGAGGACCGGGCCTGGCGCGACGGCATCGAGGAGAACGTCCGCGCCTGGAACGCCGTCCTGGAGAAGCGGGCCGGGCAGAGCTTCGACGGCAAGATCAACCCGCAGGCGGTGGCGCAGGAGCTGTCCCCGCTGCTCCCGGACGGCGCGATCCTCACCGCCGACTCCGGGTCGGCGACGAACTGGTGGGCCCGGCACCTCAAGCTCCGCGAGGGCATGCGGGCGTCCCTGTCCGGGACGCTCGCCACGATGGGCCCGGGCGTCCCGTACGCGATCGCCGCCCGGTTCGCCCACCCGGACCGTCCGGTGATCTGCTTCGTCGGGGACGGCGCGTTCCAGATGAACGGCATGAACGAGATGCTCACGGTCAAGCGGTACGCCGGGCGCATGGCCGGCGCCCCGCTGATCTTCTGCGTGTTCAACAACCAGGACCTCAACCAGGTCACCTGGGAGCAGCGCGCGATGGGCGGCGACCCCAAGTACGAGGGCTCGCAGTCGATCCCCGACTTCCCGTACGCCGAGTACGCGGAGATGTGCGGGCTCAAGGGCGTCTACTGCGACGACCCGGAGGGCGTCACCGACGCCTGGCGGGACGCCCTGGCCAGCGACCGTCCGGTCGTGCTGGAGTTCGTCGTGGACGACCAGATCGCCCCGATCCCGCCGCACATCATGTCCGACCAGGCCAAGAAGACCTTCAAGGCGGGCGTCAAGGACCCGCAGAAGATCGGCATCGCGGCCCGCGGCTTCCGCCAGAAGCTCACCGAGATGTACGAGAACATGCCCGGCCGGAAGCACTGAGCACCGGAAGCCCGACCAGCGTCAGAGTTGCGTCTCGGCGTAGTCCTCCGGGGAGAATTCGATGCGGGGCTGGGACCGCTCCAGCAGGTCGAACGCCTCGGGGACGGAGTCCGTCCAGCCGATGGCGTCCCAGATCTTCGCGCGGGCGAAGCCCTGCTCGGTGAGGCCCCGCATCAGCTCGCGGAGCGGGTCGTAGACGCCGGTCGGGTCGAGGATCACGACGGGCTTGGCGTGCATGGCGAGGACGCGGGCCGTCCACACCTCGAACAGCTCCTCCAGCGTGCCGATGCCGCCGGGCAGGACGAGGAACGCGTCGCTGCGGCGGTCCATCTCGCCCTTGCGGGTCCGCATGTCGGGGGTGACGATCAGCTCGTCGTTGTCCTCGTCGGAGATCTCGACGCTGACCAGGCCCTCGGGGATCACCCCGACGGTGCGGGCGCCGCCGGCCCGCGCGGCGCGGGCGACGGCGCCCATGCACGAGACCTGGGCGCCGCCGCTGACGAGGCTGTGCCCGCGCCGGGCGAGCTCGGCTCCGGCCTGCGCCGCGAGGTCGACGTAGCGGCGGTCGATCGTCCCGCTGGACGAGCAGAAGACGCAGACGGCAAGGGGTTTCGGAGAGGTCACCAGCCCAATCCTACGGGCCGGCGCCGAGCCGGAGGGGTCAGTGCATGGCGAGGTCCCTGCGGCGGAACCCGGCCATGCCGAGGACGGCCAGGACGGCGGCGATCGCGGCCAGCCAGACCAGCGGCATGACGGCGAAGTCCTGCCCGATCTTCGGGATGTGGGCGAACGGCGAGACGTCCAGCACCCGCTGGTTCAGGTCGAGGCTCGCCCCGAAGAGGGTGAGCAGCCCGAACAGGCCGACCGCCGCCCAGGCGCCGCCCGCGGCGAGCCTCGGCGCCACGCCGAACAGCGCGAGCGCGATCGCCGCGACCAGCCACACGGCCGGGAGCTGCGCCATCGCCGCGCCGAGGACGCGGGGCAGCTCGCCGCCGACGTCGCCTGCGTTCAGGCCGTGCGTCAGCCCGGCGGCGGTCCCGGCGACGGCCAGCGCGACGGCGGGCCCCAGCAGCGCGAACACCAGATGGCTGGACGCCCAGCGCAGCCGTCCGGTCGCGGTGGCGAGCAGCGGCTCGGCGCGCTGCCCGGACTCCTCGGTCCGCAGCCGCAGCGCGGCGGACACCGCGTAGGCGGCGACGATCAGGCCGAGCATGCTCATCACCGAGGCGAAGTAGGCGTCCGTGATCCCGGACTGCCCGCCGATCCTGGTGAAGATCTCCTCCAGGTCGGGGTTGTCCTCGACCATGCCCCGGACGCCCTTGGCGAGCGCGCCGTAGACGACGCCGAGCGCGACGAACCCGGCGAGCCACCCGTACAGGGGACGGCTCTGCAGCCGCCAGCCGAGCCCGAACGGCCCCGACAGCCGCTCCGCGGCGGCGGCCGGACCGAGGCTCGGGGGCAGGATCCCGGCGCCCACGTCGCGGCGGGCCTGGAGCGCCGCGGCGGCGGCGACCAGGACGGCGATGAGCGCCGCGACCAGCGCGAGCGTCCACCAGCGTTCCCCGCCGAAGGCCTCCAGCCGGTTGATCCAGCCGAACGGCGACACCCAGCCCAGCCACGACAGGCCGTTGCCCTCGCCGCCGACGTCGGCGGCCATCCGGACGGCGAACGCCACGCCGAGCGCGGCGAGCGCGATCCCGCGGGCGGCGCCCGCACCCTCGCTGAGCTGCGCCGTGACGCCCGCGACGGCCGCGAAGAGGCAGCCGGCCGCGGCGAGCTGCAGCCCGAGGGCCAGCGACCCGGCGAACGGGAGGCCCTGGGAGGTGAGGCCCGCGGCGAGCAGCAGGCCGAGGACGAGGTTCGCCGCCATCGTCACGATGAGCGCGGCGGCCAGGCCGGAGCCGCGCCCGGTGACGGTGGCGCCGAGCAGCTCGCGGCGCCCGGCCTCCTCCTCGGTGCGGGTGTGCCGGACGACCATCAGCGCGCTGATGATCCCGACCACGACCGGGATGAACCCGGAGCGCTGCGCGATGATGCTGCCGAGGCTGGTGTCGTACATCGGCCCGTAGAGGGCGAGGAACGTCGGGTTGGTGCCGGTCGTGTTCGCGTAGTTGAGCCGGTCGGCGGCCTCCGGGTAGAGGCTGTCGGTCGCCCCGACGAAGCCCATCGGGAGGAGGGCGAGGACGATCACCCAGGCGGGGAGCAGGAACCGGTCGCGGCGCAGGATCAGCCGGACCAGCCCGCCCGTTCCGACGAGCGCGCTCCGTGCTCTTTGCGGGGGGACGACCCCCCGCACCCCCCGGTTCGCTCCGCTCATTTGGAGACCTCTTCCAACTCGTCCTTGTAGTGACGCAGGAACAGCTCTTCGAGCGTCGGCGGACGGCTCGTCAGGCTCCGGACGCCGATCTCCGTGAGCTGCCGCAGCGCCTCGTCCAGCCGGGGCGTGTCGACCTCGAACTTGATCGTGGTGCCGTCGATGTGGACGTCATGGGCGCCGGGCAGCGGAAGGCCGTCCGGCGGGGCGGCCAGCTCGGCGTGGATCGAGGTGCGGGTCAGGTGCCGCAGCTCGTCCAGGGTGCCGGACTCCACGGCCGCGCCGTTGCGGATGATCGTCACCCGGTCGCACAGCGCCTCGACCTCGGACAGGATGTGGCTGGACAGCAGGACGGTCCGCCCGTCGCGCCGCTCCTCGCGGATGCACTCCTGGAACACCTCCTCCATGAGCGGGTCCAGGCCGGAGGTCGGCTCGTCCAGCAGCAGCAGCTCGGCGTCGGACGCCAGCGCGGCGATGAGCCCGACCTTCTGCCGGTTGCCCTTGGAGTAGGCGCGGCCCTTCTTGCGCGGGTCCAACTCGAAGCGTTCCAGCAGCTCGGCCCGGCGGCGCGGGTTCGTCCCGCCGCGCATCCTGCCGAGCAGGTCGATCACCTCGCCGCCGGACAGGTTCGGCCACAGGGTCACGTCGCCGGGGACGTAGGCGAGGCGGCGGTGCAGCTCGGTCGCGTCCCGCCAGGGGTCGCCGCCGAGCAGCCGGGCCGTGCCCGAGTCCGCGCGCAGCAGGCCGAGCAGGACCCTGATGGTGGTGGACTTGCCCGCGCCGTTCGGGCCCAGGAAGCCGTGCACCTCTCCCGGCCGGACGGTCAGGTCCAGGCCGTCCAGCGCGCGGGTCTGGCCGAAGGTCTTGACCAGGCCGCGGATCTCGACGGGGGGCGTCTTCTCGGTCACCGGTTCTCCTCGTTGGGTGACTGCTCGCCGGAGGCGAGCATGCTCTTGACGGCGGCGCGCGCTTGGTCGACCAGCTCCGGCGACAGGAGCCTGTCGTCGAAGACGTCCAGCATGGCGAGGGACATCCGGGGATAGCCGTCGCCCATCAGGACGTCGCCGCCGAGCGCGCGTGACAGGTGTTCGTGCAGGACGATCACGCCGAAGCTCATCGCGGTCATGACGGCCGAGTAGGCGAGCAGATCGTCGGTCTTGGCCTTGGCGAGACCGGGGGCTCCCTTTTCCAGCATGTCCACGCTGAACGCGACGGCCTCGTCGAACAGCGCGCGCGAGGCCGGGGAGTCGTCGGTGAGGACGCGCGCCAGGTACCGCTGGACGGGTCTGGCCGTCCGCATGGCGACCGCCAGGAACCCGGGGCTGGCCATGCCTCCCGCGAGAGCGTCCTTCTTGGTCTCGGTGAGGACCTGCATGACGTAGTCGTCGCAGGCCCGGCGCAGCGCCTCCTTGGTCCCGTAGTGGTGCTGGACCAGCGCGGGCGAGACCCCGGCGGCCTTGGCGATTCCGCGGACGGTCGCGCCCCTCTCGCCCCGCAGGGCGAACTGCTCCAGCGCGGCGTCCCTGATACGGGCCCGTCCGGTCAGGTCCTCGGCCCGTTCCCCGGCTGCCATCCCCACCACCTGTACATTCGTTCAGTAAGCTGTACCGATGTACACTGTACCTCTGTACAGGCGAGGATGTCGAGCGGAATCAGCCGCCGCCGGGAAGTTCGCCGAGGGTCACCTGGACGCGCTTCTTCGTCCCGTCCGGCTTCTGGATCTCGACGTTCGCGACGCCGCCCGGCTCGAGGGTCGCGAGGACCGACGACAGCGCCGTCTGGTCGGGCGTGGCGGTGCCGTTCACCGACAGGATCAGGTCGCCCGGCTCGATCCCCGCCTTCGCGGCGCCGGCGCCCCGCTGGACCTCCACGACCGCGACCGCCGACCGCTGCCCGCTCTGCGGGTCGACGATCGTCCGGACCGTCACGCCGAGCGCCGCCCGCCCCGAGTCCGACACCTTCCCGGACCGGATGAGCTGCGGGACGATCCGCTTCACCGTGTCGCTCGGCGTCGCGAACCCGATCCCGGCCGTCGGCGCGCCGATGGACGGGTCGGACGCGGCGGCGGTCGGCACGCCGATCACCTGGCCGTTCAGCGTGACCAGGGCGCCGCCGCTGTTGCCGGGGTTGATCGCCGCGCTGGTCTGGATGGCGTCGGCGATCGTCGATCCCTGGAAGTCGCCCTCGCCCTTGGTCGAGACCGTCCGGTGCAGCGCGGACACGATCCCGTTCGTGACACTTCCCGCGAGGCCCAGCGGGTTGCCCATCGCCAGGACGATCTGCCCGACCTCCGCCTTGCCCGACTCGCCCCACGACGCAGGGCGCAGCGACCCGCCGGACACCTTGACCACGGCGAGGTCGTCGGCCGCGAACGCGCCCACCGGTTCGGCGTCCAGCGGCGAGCCGCCGCTGGCCGCCGTCACCTGGATCTTGTTCGCCCCGGCCACGACATGCGCGTTGGTGACGATGTTGCCCTGGCCGTCGAAGACCACCCCCGACCCCTCGCCCTTGTCGGTCTGGATCTTCACGACCGAGGGCAGGACGGCGTCCACGACCTTCTCGTACTGCTGCTGGAGATCCGCAGCCGACCCGGCGCTGACGGGGGCGGACGTCTGCGCGGCCGTCGTCCCCGCGCCCTCGTCGCCGCTGCATCCGGCGAGCGCCAGCGCCCCCGCCGCGACCACCGCCGCGCATGCCTTGACCTTGGCTTTCCTTTCCACGCTCCCCACCTCCCGGCCCGGTTCCTTCCCTCCTCCCGGAGATCAGGCATGCGGGTTCACGGCTGGAAGCGGTAGCCCATCCCGGGCTCGGTGAGCAGGTGTTTCGGGTGGGCGGGGTCGGCTTCGAGCTTGCGGCGGAGCTGCGCCATGTACTGGCGCAGGTAGTGGGTCTCGCGCCGGTAGGACGGGCCCCAGACCGTCGTGAGGAGCTGCTGCTGGCTGATCAGCTTGCCGGGATTGCGGATCAGGATCTCCAGCAGATGCCATTCGGTCGGGGTCAGGCGGACGCCGCCGCTGACCGTCTTGCCCGCGAGATCGACGGTGCGATCGCCGACGTCCACCCGCGACACCTCGCCGGTCGCGGGCACGCGGCGGGACACGGCGCGGATGCGGGCGACCAGCTCCTCGATGTCGAACGGCTTGGTGACGTAGTCGTCGGCGCCCGCCTCCAGCGCCTCGACCTTGTCCTGGCTGCCGGCCCGTCCGGACAGGACGATGATCGGCACCTGCGTCCAGCCGCGCAGCCCGTGGATGACGTCGACGCCCGGGATGTCGGGCAGCCCGAGGTCGAGGACGACCAGGTCGGGCGGCGACGCGCCCGCCTGGCGGAGCGCGGTCGTGCCGTCGGCGGCGACCTCCACGTCGTAGTCGCGGGCGCGCAGGTTGATGCGCAGGGCCCGCAGGAGCTGCGGCTCGTCGTCCACGA
This sequence comes from Actinomadura sp. KC06, assembly GCF_004348735.1. GTDB lineage: Bacteria > Actinomycetota > Actinomycetes > Streptosporangiales > Streptosporangiaceae > Spirillospora. The sequence continues at coordinate 40,335 of NZ_SMKT01000013.1, read as the reverse complement.
CCAGGACCCGCGTCACAGCGCCTCCCCCTTCGGATGGACGGGCCCCCGCTTGTGGACGGACAGGGCGACGATCATGGTGAGGCCGCCGCCCGGGGTGTCCTCGGGGACCAGCTCGCCGCCCATCGCCTCGGTGAGGCCGCGGGCGAGCGCCAGGCCGAGCCCGACGCCGGTGTGGTTGTCGCGGTCGCCGAGCCGCTGGAACGGCTGGAAGATCCGCTCCCGGTCGGCGGGCGGGACGCCGGGGCCGCGGTCGGCGATCCGCAGCTCGACCCGGTCCTTGATGGCCCCGGCGGTGATCAGGACGGGCTCGTCCGGCGGGCTGTGCCGCAGCGCGTTCTCGACCAGGTTGACCAGGACGCGCTCCAGCAGCGCCGGGTCGGCGGTCACCTCCGGCAACCGCGGATCGAGCCGGACGGTCACGCGGTCCCCGGTGTCGCCGATGTCGTCCAGGGCGCGCGGCATGATCTCGTCCAGCGCGATGGGCTGCGCGGCGATGCCGAGCACGCCGGCCTGCAGGCGGCTCATGTCGAGCAGGTTGGCGACCAGCCGGTCGAGCCGGTCGAGGGACTGGGCGGCGGTGTCGAGCAGCTCGGCGCGCTCCTCCGGCGTCCAGTCGACCGAGGTTGTGCCGAGGCTGTCGACGGCGGCCTTCGCCGAGGCCAGCGGCGTGCGCAGGTCGTGGCTGACGGCGTTGAGCAGCGCGGTCCGCATCTTGTCGGCCTCCTCCAGGGGCCGGGCCCGTTCGGCCTCCGCCTCCAGCCGCTGCTGGCGCAGCGCGCCCGCCGCCTGGACGGCGAACGCCTCCAGCACCCGCCGGTCCCCCGCCGGGAGCGGACGGCCGCGGATCGCCAGCGTCAGGCCGTCGCCCGCCGGGATCTCGGTGTCGCCCTCGCCGGGCGAGGTGCACGGACGCCCGCCGACCGTCGCGACGATCCGCCAGTCGGCCGGGTCGCCGTGGCTGTCGGGCGTGGCGGGCACGGGACGTTCCAGCAGCGTCACCGACGTCAGCCCGAATGTCTCGCGCATCCGTCCGAGCAGGGTGTCCAGTGCGCGCTCGCCGCGCAGCACGTTCCCGGCGAGCGCGGACAGCAGCCCGGCCTCGCTCCCGAGCTTCGCCGCCTCCCGCGACCGCCGCGCCGCGTGGTCGACGACCATGCTGACGCCGACGCCGACCAGCACGAACACCGCGAGCGCGATGAGGTTCTCCTGTTCGGCGACGGTGAACCGGTAGAGCGGCGGCGTGAAGAACCAGTTGAGCAGCAGGAACCCGGCGACCGCGGTGAACAGCGCGGGCCACATCCCGCCGACCAGCGCGATCCCGACGACGGCCGCCAGGAAGAACAGGATGTCGGACGGCAGCGACAGCGCCGGGCGCGCCTCCGTCAGCCCGAACGTCAGCAGCGGCAGCCCGCCCGCCGCGACCAGGAACCCGGCGGCGCGGCGGCGCGCCGACAGGCCCTGGTCGCGGACCGTCCGGCGGATGCCCTGCCTGGCCTGGTCGTGGGTGACCATGTGGACGTCGATCGTCCCGGACAGCGCGGTGGTCGTCACCCCGATCCCCGGCCGCAGGAGCTGCGCGAGCCTGCCCCGCCGGGAGATGCCGAGGACGAGCTGCGTCGCGTTGACGGCCCGCGCGAAGTCGAGCAGGGCGCGCGGGATGTCGTCGCCGACGACCTGGTGGAACGTGCCGCCGAGCCCCTCCACGATCTCCCGCTGCCGGGCCAGGTCGCGGGCCTGTGCACCACTGAGGGCGCCGCTCAGCGCGTCGCCGCGCGTCACGTGCACGGCGAGCAGGTCGGCGCCCTTGGACCGGGCGGCGATGCGGGTCGCGCGGCGCAGCAGCGTCTCGCCCTCCGGCCCGCCGGTCAGCGCGACGACGATCCGCTCCCGCGCCTCCCAGGTGCCGCCGATGCCGTGGTCGGTGCGGTACCGGTCGAGCTGCTCGTCCACCTTGCCCGCGAGCCACAGCAGCGCCAGCTCGCGCAGCGCCGTGAGGTTCCCGACGCGGAAGTAGTTGGAGAGGGCGGCGTCGACCTTCTCGGGCGTGTAGACGTTGCCGTGCGCCATCCGGCGGCGCAGCGCCTCCGGCGCCATGTCGACCAGCTCGACCTGCCCGGCGCTGCGGACCACCTCGTCCGGGACGGTCTCGCGCTGCGGCACCCCGGTGATGTTCTCCACGACGTCGTTGACCGACTCCAGATGCTGGACGTTCACGGTCGTGATCACGTCGATCCCGGCGTCGAGGATCTCCTCGACGTCCCGCCAGCGCTTGTCGTGGCGGCCGCCGGGGACGTTGGTGTGGGCGAGCTCGTCCACCAGCACGACGTCGGGGGCGCGGCGCAGGACGGCGGGCACGTCCAGCTCGGTGAACTCGGCGCCCCGGTGCGTCGTCGTGGCGCGCGGCAGGACCTCAAGGCCGTCGAGGAGGGCAGCGGTGCGCGGACGGCCGTGCGTCTCGACGTAGCCGACGACGACGTCGGTGCCGCGCTCCTGCCGCCGCCGCGCCTCCGCCAGCATGGCGTAGGTCTTCCCGACCCCCGGGGCGGCCCCCAGGTAGATGCGGAGCTGCCCTCTGGCCATGCTCTCCATCCTCTCAGCCCCGGTAGGGGGCGGCCTTGTCCAGGGCGATGTTGAGCTGCAGGACGTTCACCGCCGGCTGCCCCATGAAGCCGAGCGCACGCCCGGTGGTCGCGCCGTCGACCAGCTTCCGGACCGTGCCGACCGGGACGCCCCGCGCCTCCGCGACGCGCCGCGCCTGAAGATCGGCGTAGGCGACGGAGACGTGCGGGTCGAGGCCGGAGCCGCTCGCGGTGACGGCGTCCGGCGGGACGGCGGGCTCGGCCGGGGCGCTTCCCCGGATCGGCACGATCTTCCCGGCGCGCGGGTCCTGGCCCGGCGCGGCGCACTCCACCTTGACGCCCCCGTATTCGGCGATGAACGGCACGGCCGGGCAGGGCTGGTTGACGCTGATCACCCTGGCCGGCCGACCGGTGGTCGGCTGGACGGACAGGACGGCCCCGACCCCGCTCTTGGTGCAGTACGGGCGCGAGCCGTCCACCCCGTTCAGCTCCCCGACCTCCTTGCTGCGGGAGCAGACCAGGCTGAGCAGGCTCTGCTCGCCGCCCCTGTCGACGATGTCCTCGGGGCCGAGGTTGCTCGCTGACGTCGCGGTCGGGTCGTAGCCGTCGCCCGCAGCGGACGGACGGCTCTGGAAGTACTGCTTGAGCGGGTTCCCTTCCGCGTCGGTGAACGACTGGCCGATCAGCTCGCTGCCGACCTGTCTGCCGTTGGCGCTGACGTAGGACCCGTCGGCCCGGTCCTTGAGGCCGGGGAGCTGGGCGACGGCCGTGACGGCCAGCGGATACAGGACGCCCAGGACGGCGGTGAAGACGAGCAGCGCGCGGAGCGCGGCGAGATGCCGGCGAAGCCAGCCCGGTAGGACGTTCATCAGTTGATCCCCGGAATGAACTGGACGAGTAGGTCGATGAGCTTGATCCCGGCGAACGGGGCGAGGACGCCGCCGAGCCCGTAGACCAGCAGGTTGCGGTTCAGCAGCCGGGACGCCGAGCCGGGCCGGTACCGGACGCCGCGCAGCGCCAGCGGGATCAGCGCCACGATGATCAGCGCGTTGAACACGACGGCCGACAGGATCGCCGACTCCGGGCTGGACAGCCGCATCACGTTCAGCGCGTCCAGGCCCGGGAACAGCGCGACGAACAGCGCCGGGATGATCGCGAAGTACTTGGCGACGTCGTTGGCGATGGAGAACGTCGTCAGCGCGCCCCGGGTGATGAGCAGCTGCTTGCCGATCTCGACGATCTCGATGAGCTTGGTCGGGTCGGAGTCCAGGTCGACCATGTTCCCGGCCTCCTTGGCGGCGCTGGTGCCGGTGTTCATGGCGACGCCGACGTCGGCCTGGGCGAGCGCGGGCGCGTCGTTGGTGCCGTCGCCGGTCATCGCGACGAGCCGTCCGCCCTCCTGCTCGGACCTGATGAACGCCATCTTGTCCTCGGGGCGGGCCTCGGCTAGGAAGTCGTCCACGCCCGCCTCGTCGGCGATGGCCTTCGCGGTGAGCCGGTTGTCCCCGGTCACCATGATCGTTTTGATGCCCATCGCGCGCATCCGGTCGAACCGCTCGCGCATGCCCGCCTTGACGACGTCCTTCAGGTGGACGACGCCGAGCACCCGTGCCTTCGGGCCCGCCGCCGCGCCGTCCCGGGCCTCGGCGACGACCAGCGGGGTCCCGCCGGACGCCGAGATCCCGTCCACGACGGCGGCGAGCGCGTGCGGCACGTCCCCGCCCTGGTCGCGGACCCAGTCGGTGACCGCGCCGGACGCGCCCTTGCGGAGCCGCCGTCCGTCCACGTCCACGCCGGACATCCGGCTCTGCGCCGTGAACGGCACCCATCCGGCATGCGCCAGCTCGCCCGGGTGCCGTTCGCGCAGCCCGTATGCCTCCTTCGCGTGGACGACGACGGAGCGCCCCTCGGGCGTCTCGTCGGCCAGCGAGGAGAGCTGCGCCGCGTCCGCCAGCTCGGCCCCGGTCGTGCCCCCGACCGGGACGAACTCCGACGCCTGCCGGTTCCCGAGCGTGATCGTCCCGGTCTTGTCGAGCAAAAGCGTGTTGACGTCGCCCGCCGCCTCGACGGCGCGTCCCGACATCGCCAGCACGTTGCGCTGGACGAGCCGGTCCATCCCCGCGATGCCGATCGCCGACAGCAGCGCCCCGATCGTCGTCGGGATGAGGCACACCACGAGCGAGACCAGCACGATCCCGGTCACGCCGTGCGCGTCGAGCGCGAAGCCGCCGTCCGCGCCGGGGTTGTTCGCCACCGAGTAGATCGCGAGCGGCTGCATGCTCGCGATCGCCACCAGGAAGATGATCGTCAGCGCGGCGAGCAGGATGTTCAGCGCGATCTCGTTCGGCGTCTTCTGCCGGGACGCGCCCTCCACCAGCGCGATCATCCGGTCCACGAACGACTCGCCGGGCTTCTGCGTGATCTTCACGACGATCCGGTCGGAGAGCACCCGGGTCCCGCCGGTGACCGCGCTGCGGTCGCCGCCGGACTCGCGGATGACCGGCGCCGACTCGCCGGTGATGGCCGACTCGTCCACGCTGGCGATGCCCTCGATCACGTCGCCGTCGCCGGGGATGATCTGCCCGGCCTCGACCACCACGAGGTCGCCGCGCCGCAGTTCGGCCGCCGCGACGGTCTCCTCGCTCCCGGCCTCGGTCAGCCGCCGCGCCGTGGTCTCCTTCTTCGCCTTGCGGAGCGTGTCGGCCTGGGCCTTGCCGCGTCCCTCCGCCACGGCCTCGGCCAGGTTCGCGAAGATCACGGTGAGCCAGAGCCAGGCCGTGATCAGCACCGCGAACACCGACGGGTCGAGGACGGCCAGGACCGTCGTCCACACCGCGCCGATCTCGACCAGGAGCATCACCGGGTTGCGCCACATGACACGCGGGTCGAGTTTGCGCAGCGCCGGAGGCGCGGAGGCGAGCAGCATGCTTGCGAGCATCAGCGGATCCCCTCTGCGAGCGGCCCGAGGGCGAGCGCGGGAAAGAACGTCAGGGCGACGAGGATGAGCGTCACGCCGGCGACCATGCCGACGAACTGCGGGCGGTGGGTCGGCAGCGTGCCCGCCGACACCGGCACCGGCGTCTGCTTCGCCAGCGACCCGGCCAGCGCCAGGGCCAGGACGATCGGCAGGAAGCGCCCGAACGCCATCGCCAGCCCGAGCGCGACGTCGTAGAACGTGGTCGCGGCGGTGAGGCCCGCGAACGCCGAGCCGTTGTTGTTGCCCGCCGACGTGAACGCGTACAGCACCTCCGACAGGCCGTGCGGGCCCGCGTTCAGCATGCTCTCGCGCGGCTTGTCGAACGCCATCGCGATCCCGGTGCCCACCAGCACGATCGTCGGCGTGACCAGGAAGTACATCGAGGCCAGCTTGATCTCGCGGGCGCCGATCCGCTTGCCGAGGTACTCGGGCGTGCGGCCGACCATCAGCCCGGCGACGAACACCGTGACGATCGCCAGGATGAGCATCCCGTACAGGCCGGAGCCGACGCCGCCGGGCGCGACCTCCCCGACCATCATGTTCAGCATGGTCACCATGCCGCCGAGGCTGGTGTAGGAGTCGTGGAACGAGTCGACCGCCCCGGTGGACGTCAGCGTCGTCGCCGCCGCGAACGTCGCCGAGTTCGAGATCCCGAACCGCGCCTCGGTGCCCTCCGACGCCGCCGTCACCGACTCGGGGACCGTGCCGTGGTGCGCGAGCTGCGCGGCGTTCAGCGCGACGACGCTGAGCAGCGCCAGCACGCCCATCACCGCGACGATCGCGCGGCCCTGCCGCTTGTCGCCGACCATCCGGCCGAACGTCCGGGGCAGCGAGAACGGGATCAGCAGGATCAGGAGGATCTCGATCCAGTTCGTCCAGCTCGTCGGGTTCTCGAAGGGATGCGCGGAGTTGGCGTTGTAGAACCCGCCGCCGTTGGTGCCGAGCTCCTTGATCGCCTCCTGGGACGCCACCGGCCCGCCGGTGATCGCCTGCTTCCCGCCGGTCAGCGTGGTGACGGTGTGCGGGTCGGCGAAGTTCTGGATCGCTCCACCGGCGACCAGCACGAGCGCGGCGATCGCGGCGATCGGCAGCAGGACGCGCGTCACGGCCCGCGTGAGGTCCACCCAGAAGTTGCCCAGCTCGCCGGTCTTCCGCCGGGCGAGGCCCCGCACGAACGCCATCGCGACGGCGATCCCGACCGCGGCCGACACGAAGTTCTGCACCGCGAGCCCGGCCATCTGCGCGAGATGGCCCATGGTGCTCTCGCCGGAGTACGCCTGCCAGTTGGTGTTGGTGACGAAGCTGATCGCCGTGTTCCACGCGATGTCGGGGTCGACGCCGCCGAACCCGAGGCTGAGCATCAGGTGGCTCTGCAGCCGCTGGAGCCCGTAGAGGGCCAGCACGGACACGGCGGAGAACGCCAGCACGCTCCGGGCGTAGACGATCCAGACCTGCTCGGCGTCCGGGTCGACGCCGACGATCCGGTAGATCAGCCGCTCCGCCCTCCAGTGCCGGAGGGACGTGAACGTCCGGTACATGTGGTCGCCCAGCGGCACGTGGACCGCGGCGAGCACGAGGATGAGGGATCCGATGAACAGGATCCCCGCCGTCGTCGCGCCCATCTAGAACTTCTCCGGACGGATCAGGGCCACGACGAGGAAGACGAGCAGTCCGGCGGCGATGGCCAGCCCGACCGCGTTCTCGGGACTCACAGCCGTCCGGCCCCCTTCACGATGAGGCCGAGCAGCGCGAAGACCGCGAGCGTCAGCACGATGAGCACAAGGTCTGCCATGCCTGCAGAAAACACCCGTTTCGGACGCTTTCCGCCGGTCTTGACGCGTTCCCTACGCCCGCGCCCGCCATCTTCACGCGATCCATACGCGGACGGCCGTCAGGGCCTCTCTACACAGGAGTCCAGGTAGGGGCCGAGCTCGCGCGCCACCGTCCGCAGCGGACGGACGCTCCGCTCCGCCCGCGCCATCAGGATCGCGCCCTCCAGCGAGCTGATCATCAGCGTGGCGAGCGCGTCCGCCTTCCGGGACGGGACGCCCATCGCGGCCAGCTCCCGCGCCACCGGCCGCCGCCAGTCGGCGAACGCCGCGGCGGACGCGGCCCGCGTCGACTCGACGGTGTCGGCGCAGTCGACCGTCGCCGCCGCGACCGGGCAACCCTTCGCGAAGCCCGCCGTCCGGTACTCGTCGATCCACTGCCGGACCATCGCCGCGAACAGCCCGCCCGGCGTCGGACGCGACATCGCCGACATGAACCGCGCGACGCGCTTGCTGGCGTACCGGCCCGCCCACTCCACGGCCTCGTTGACGAGCTGCTCCTTGCCGCCCGGGAAGTAGTGCTGCAGCGAACCACGCGGCGCACCGGCGTGCTCGGCGACGTCCCGCAGGCCCGTGGCCGTGACCCCGTCGCGGCGGATGAGCTGCGCCGCGCTGAACACCATCCGCTCCCGCGGCCCACGACTTTCGGCTATTGCGTCTTTCACCTGGGCCATTATCATGACCGTTGTCATAACTCGCAAGATCGGACGACGGCACGGCCGGAGGCGGCGATGAGTTCGGACATCGGTTTCATCGGTCTCGGCGTCATGGGCCAGCCCATGGCGCTCAACCTCGCCCGCGCCGCCAGCGCCCGCGCCGGTACCGGGTTCGTCGTCTGGAACCGCACCGCCGCGAAGTGCGAGCCGCTGCGCGCCGCCGGAGCCGCGGTGGCGGCGAGCCCCGCCGACGTGTGCCGCCGCGCCCGCGTCGTGTTCCTCATGCTGGCCGACGGGCCCGCGATCGACTCGGTCCTGGGACGCGGCACGCCCGCCTTCGCCGCGAACGTCGCCGGGCGCGTGATCGTCCACATGGGCACGACGTCCCCGGGCTACTCGCGCGGTCTCGAAGCCGACGTCCGCGCCGCCGGGGGCCGCTACGCCGAGGCGCCGGTCTCAGGCTCGCGCGGGCCCGCCGAGGCAGGGCAGCTGGTCGCGATGCTGGCGGGCGATCCCGCGGCGGTGGCCGCCGTCCGCCCGCTGCTCGGGCCGATGTGCCACGAGTCGTTCGAGTGCGGGGCGGTGCCGAACGCGCTGCTGATGAAGCTCGCGGTCAACCTGTTCCTGATCACGATGGTCACCGGGCTGGCGGAGGCGTTCCACTTCGCCGAACGGCACGGCCTGGACGAGCACCGCCTCCGCGACATACTCGACGCCGGACCCATGGCGAGCACCGTCTCACGGGCGAAGTCGCACAAGCTCGTCGAGCGCGACTTCGCCGTCCAGGCGTCGATCGCCAACGTCCTGGACAACAACCGCCTGGTCGCGGAGGCCGCGAGGGACGCCGGCATCGCCTCGCCGCTGCTGGACGCCTGCCACGCCCTCTACGGCGAGACCCTGGCGCTGGGGCACGGCGGGGCGGACATGGCGGCGGTCGTCCGGGCGATCGAGTCCCGCACCGACCTGGAACGGGCGGTCACTCCCCGGCGGTCTCCCCCGCTTCCGCCGACGCGCGGGCCTCGATGATCTCCTGCTCGGCCCGGGTGTGGCCGTCGATGATGATCCGGACGACCTCCTCCGGGTCGTCGGTGAGGTGGATCAGGTCCAGGTCCTGCGGCGAGATCTTGCCGCTGGGCAGCATGGACTTCTCGATCCAGTCGAGCAGCCCGCCCCAGAACTCCGTCCCGACCAGCACGATCGGGAACCGGGTGATCTTCCTGGTCTGGACGAGGGTGATCGCCTCGAACAGCTCGTCCAGCGTCCCGAACCCGCCGGGAAGCACCACGAACGCCTGCGAGTACTTGACGAACATCGTCTTGCGGACGAAGAAGTAGCGGAACTCCAGCCCGATGCCGATGTGGTCGTTGAGCCTCTGCTCGAACGGCAGCTCGATGCCGAGCCCGACCGACAGCCCGCCGTTGTCGAGGCAGCCCTTGTTGGCCGCCTCCATGATCCCCGGACCGCCGCCGGTGATCACGGCGTAGCCGGCGTCGTGCAGCCGGGCGCCGATCTCCACCGCCAGCTCGTACTCCCCGTTGCCCGGCTTCGTGCGGGCGCTGCCGAACACGCTGACGGCCTTCGGCAGCTCGGCCAGGAGCCCGAACCCCTCCACGAACTCCGCCTGGATCCGCAGCACGCGCCAGGGGTCGGCGTGCACCCAGTCGGCCGGGCCGCGTCCGTCGAGCAGCCGCTGGTCGGTGGTGGTCTGGGGAACGGCCCGTCCCCGCAGCATGGCCGGTCCCTGCCGGCGCGAGCGGGAATTCACATCCGATGTCATGGACCCACGTTAGTAGGACCCTCCAGCCACATGCGCATGCGTTGCTCGCACTCGGCGATGAGAGGAATGTCGACGTATTCGTCCTTCGTGTGGGCGAGGGTCGGCTCGCCGGGGCCGTAGTTGACGGCCGGGACGCCGAGTTCGGAGAAGCGGGCCACGTCCGTCCAGCCGAGCTTGGCGCGGACGCCGGCCCCGCTGGACGCGACGAACGCGGCCGCCGCCGGATGCGTCAGCCCGGGCCGGGCCGCGGACGCGGCGTCGGTGACCGTCACCTGGAAGCCGTCGAAGATTTCCCGAACGTACGCCTCGGCCTCAGCGACGGACTTGTCGGGCGCGAACCGGTAATTCACGGTGACGACGCACTCGTCCGGGATGACGTTCCCCGCGACGCCTCCGCTGATGAACACCGCGTTCAGGCCCTCGCGGAACTCCAGCCCGTCCACAACCGGACGGGTCGGCTCGTACGCGCGCAGCACGTCCAGGATCCGCCCGGCCGTATGAATGGCATTGGAGCCCATCCACGCCCGCGCGCTGTGCGCCCGCTCCCCCACGGCCGTGACCTCGGCGCGCAGCGTCCCCTGGCAGCCGCCCTCGATCTGCGCGCCCGTGGGCTCCATCAGCACGGCGAAGTCGCCGGCGAGCAGTTCAGGACGGCTCACCGCGAGCTTCCGCAGCCCGTTGTGCTCGGCCTCGATCTCCTCGCACTCGTAGAACACGTACGTGATGTCACGCGTCGGCTCGACGACGGTGGCGGCAAGGCGCAGCGCGACCGCGACCCCGCTCTTCATGTCGGTCGTCCCGCACCCGTAGAGGCGCTCGCCGACCACCCGCGACGGAAGGTTCCCGTTCAACGGCACGGTGTCGAGATGCCCGGCCAGGACGACCCGCTCGGCCCGTCCCAGCCGGGTCCGAGCGACGACGTTGTTCCCGACGCGCTCCACCGCCAAATGCGGAAACGCCCGCAGCGCCTCCTCCACGGCGTCGGCGAGAGCCTTCTCCGCGCCGCTCACCGACTCGATGTCGACGATGGCCGCCGTGAGGTCCGCCACGTCCGAGAACAGATCCAGGCCCATCCCCAAGTCCTATCATCGCGTCGTGGACATGCCTGTGCTCGAGTGCGCCGTACGTTGGGCGCGTCCTGCCGACACCCCCGAGATGCGCGGCCTCCTCGATGACGGGGAGCGCGAACGCTACGAACGTTTCCGCCAGCCGCAGGACAAGGCCCGGTTCGTCACCGGACGGTTCCTCGCCCGCACGGCCCTGGCCGAGGCCACCGGGCTGGACCCGCGGACCATGCGGTTCACGACCGAGTGCCCCCACTGCGCGGGCGCCCACGGCAAGCCTCGGCTGCCCGGCTCCGCCGTGGACTTCTCGCTCTCCCACTCGGGCGACCGGGTCGTGATCGCCCTGACCGAGGGCGCCGAGGTCGGCGTGGACGTGGAGAAGGAGAACGACCGCGACATCGACCGGCTCGCCGAGATGGTCCTGGCCGCTCCTGAGCGCGCGGCCCTCGCGGCCATGGACGACAAGCGGCGCGGCTTCCACCGCTACTGGTCGCGCAAGGAGGCCCTCCTGAAGGCGACGGGCCACGGCCTGGCCGCGCCGATGACCGACATCCACGTCTCGGCTCCAGACGACCCCGCCGAGGTCGTCGCGTGGGCCGGTGAGGCGGCGGTGTCTCCCGTCCGCCTCGCCGACCTCGACCCGGGGCCCGGCTACGCCGCCGCTGCCGCCGTCCTCACCGACCGTCCCCTCAAGATCACCGAGGTCACGTGTTGATGCCGTGGTCCCTCAGGATGTCGTTGAGGGACGCCTTGTCGTGCCGCTGCCCCTCTTCGAGGCGCTTGAGGATCAGCACGGCGGGGAGGCCGAACGTGCCGCCCTTGAACTCCTTGTAGCGGGTGCCGCCGACGGCGACGCACCAGTCGGGGACGCGGCCGCGGGCGACCTCCTCGCCCGTCTCGACGTCGATGACCGGCATGGACGCCGACAGGTTCGTCCCGGAGCCGATGACGGCGCCGCGCCCCACCCGGGCCCCTTCGACGATCATCGACCGGCTGCCGATCATGGCCTCGTCCTCGATGATCACGGGCTTGGCGTTGGGCGGCTCCAGCACGCCGCCGATGCCCACGCCCCCCGACAGGTGGACGTTCTTGCCGACCTGCGCGCAGGACCCCACGGTCGCCCACGTGTCGACCATCGTGCCGGAGTCGACGTAGGCGCCGATGTTGGTGAACGACGGCATCAGCACCACGCCGGGCGCGAGGTAGGAGCCCCAGCGGGCGATCGCGCCGGGGACGACGCGGACGCCGTCCAGCCGGGTCTTGAGCGGGATGCGGTCGTGGTACCGGAAGTCGCCGACCTGGGAGCGCACCATGCCGAGGACCTTGAAGGACAGCAGGATCGCGCGCTTGGCCCGCTCGTCGACGAGGACCTCGCCGGTGCCGAGGTCGATGCGGGCGACGCGGGCCTCGCCGGCGTCGATCTGGTCGACGGCGGCCACGATGGCGGCGCGCGCGTCGGCGTCGTCCGGAGTGAGGTCGGCGCGCCGCTCCCACAGCTCGTCGATGCCGCCGGAGATCGGGCTGGTGAACGTTTCGGTCATGGGCCATGAGCTTACTGGGGGCCGTCTGCCGGTACCGTCAACGCGTGGCTGTTTGGGCGAGGGAGAAGGCGGGCCCCGGCGAGGGGCCTGACCACGGGGGACGCCGCCGCGGGCGGCGCTGGGCGGCGGGCGTGACCGCGGTCCTGGTGCTGCTCGGCGCGGGCGCGTACACGCTGTTCCAGAAGGCCCGCCCGTACCTGCACGGCACCGGCTGCGAGGTGAGCACGAGCCTCGGCAAGATGCCGCTCGACCTGGAGCAGGGCGCCAACTCCGCCACGATCGCCGCCGTGGCGTTCCGCAAGCAGCTGCCCGAGCGGGCCGCGGTGATCGCCTACGCGACCGCGATCCAGGAGTCCCACATCCGCAACCTGCCGGGCGGCGACCGCGACTCGGTCGGCATGTTCCAGCAGCGCCCGTCGCAGGGCTGGGGCCCTCCGCACAAGCTCCGCGACCCCGTCGAGTCCACCACGAAGTTCTTCAACGCGCTGGTCAAGGTGAAGGGCTACCTGGACCGCGACCTGCACGACGCGGCGCAGACCGTCCAGCGCAGCGCGGACGGCCGCGCCTACGCCCAGCACGAGGACGACGGCAAGCTCCTCGCGGCGGCGTTCACCGGACGCGAGGCGGGCACCGCGCGCTGCTGGTACCCGCCCGGCAAGAGGGTGGCGTCCCGCCGTCCGGAGGCGATCCGGGAGATGCGGCGCGCGTTCGGGAGCAGGGTCCGCGTCGGCGGCCCGAGCCCGCTCACGACGGGCGCGGCCTCGAACCCCGACTCCTGGAACGCGGTGAAGGTCACGAACTCGCGGGCGGGCTGGGCGGTGGCGGCGTGGGCGGTGACGCACGCGCAGGCCTACGGCCTCACCGAGGTCCGCTACGCGGGACGCCACTGGCAGGCCGACGCCGGCCACGACGGCTGGACCGACGACAAGGCCGCCCGCGGGGACACCGTCATCATCCAGTGACCCGCGCTGTCCGCTTCCGGTCGTTGATCATGAAGCCGTGTCGTGCGTTCACGGGCGGGACACTCGTGTCCCTATTTGACGGGGACGGGGTCGGGGGTCTGGACGGTCTCGGCGTCGGAGGCCTCGCCTCGGGTGTTCGCGGCGCGGAGGGCGACGACGGCGGCGACCGCGAGGAAGGCGCTGCACACCAGCAGGGCCCTCGCGAAGCCTGAGGTCAGGGCCTCCGAGACCGGTTTCCCTTCGGCGAGCAGGTGGTCGGTGTGGGACGTGGCGACCGCGGAGAAGATCGCCAGGCCGAGCGCGCCGCCGATCTGCTGCGAGGCGTTGAGGAGCGCGGCGGCGAGCCCGGCCTTGTCCGCCGGGACGTTCGCGTTCGCCGCGGTGGTGATGGCGACGAACACCACGCCGAGGCCCAGCGAGGTGACCAGCAGGCCCGGCAGGAGGTCGGTGAGGTACGCGCCGTCCACCGGGATGCGGGACAGCCAGAGGATCCCGGCGCCCGTCACGAGCAGGCTCCCGACGATCAGCGGGCGGGTGCCGGTGCGGGCGAGCAGCCGCGGGGTGATGCCCGCGGCGATGCCGACGCCGAAGCACAGCGGCAGGTACGCGGCCCCGGTCTTCAGCGGGGAGTAGCCGAGGACGTTGACCATGTAGAGGCTCAGGAAGAAGAACATCGAGGCCAGCCCGGCGACGGCGACGAGGTAGGCGACGTCGGTGACGGCGAGGCCCCGGACGCGGAAGATCGACAGGGGCAGCAGCGGGCTGCGGTGGCGCTGCTCGTTGACGGCGAACGCGGCCAGCAGCACGGCCGTCCCGGCGAGGCCGCCGATGGTGCGGGCCGAGTCCCAGCCGGTCTCCGGGGCCTTCACGAGGGTGAAGACGAGCAGCAGCATGCCGCCGGTGACCAGGGCCGTCCCGCCGATGTCGAAGCTCTTCAGGCGGGCGGACCGGCGGTCGCCGTCCACCAGCAGGAACAGCCCGATGATCACCAGGACGCTGACCGGGAAGTTCACGAGCATCACCCAGCGCCAGCCGAGGCCGTCGGTGAGCAGCCCGCCGAGCAGGACGCCGGCCGCGTTCGCGCCGCCCGCGACTCCGCCCCAGACGCCGAGCGCCTTGGCCCGGTCGCCGCCCTCCTTGAACATCGTGGTCAGGATCGAGAGCGTCCCGGGCAGCATCAGCGCCGCCCCGGCGCCCTGCGCGAGCCGCGCCCCGACCAGCATCCCGGAGTTGACCGCCAGGCCGCCGACCAGGGACGACAGCGAGAACAGCACCGTCCCGGCGAGGACGACGCGGCGGCGGCCGAGCAGGTCGGCGAGGCGCCCGCCGAGCAGCATGAACCCGCCGTAGGTGAGCAGGTAGCCGCTCGGCACCCACTGCAGGTCCTGGACGGAGAAGTCCAGGTCCCGCCGGACGGCGGGCAGCGCCACGTTGACGATCGAGGCGTCGATGAAGTCCAGGAACGCGATGGAGCACAGCAGCGTCAGCGTCAGCTTGCCGCGCCTCGTCGCGAGGAAGGACTGGGTGTCCGTCATGAAGACCTCCGAGTCGGATTTGTCGCGTCCCATGAGCGGATCGGCGCGCGGGAGTGTGACACGGACGCCCGCGGATGAGGCTCACATCACATTCCGGCCCGCGATGTCACACTTCGGAGCCCGTTTCCCTCTAGGGGGTGACAGGACGGAGGTCAGCCATGCCCGAAGGCATCACCGAGGACGCCGCGACGCGGGTGTTCGCCGATCATCGGGAGCTGCTGTTCTCGGTCGTCTACAACCTGCTCGGCAGCGTCGCCGACACCGAGGACGTCCTGCAGGACACATGGCTGCGCTGGGCGGCCAGGAGCAGCGGCCCCGACGACATCGAGAACCCGCGCGCCTACCTGGTGCGGGTCGCGGTGAACACCGCGCTCGCCCGCCAGGCCGACATCAGCCGCCGCCGCGAGACGTACGTGGGGCCGTGGCTGCCCGAGCCGTTGGTGGCCCGCGCGGACGCGGGCGAGTCCGCCGAGCGGACGGAGGCGGTGTCGATGGCGCTGCTCGTCGTCCTGGAGACGCTGACGCCGCTGGAACGGGCCGTGTTCGTGCTGCACGAGGTGTTCGGGTACGCGCACACCGAGATCGCGCCGATCCTGGACCGGAGCCCGTCCGCCGTCCGGCAGCTCGCCCACCGGGCGCGCGAACACGTCCAGGCCCGGCGCCCCCGCTACCAGGCCGATCCGAAGGTGCAGCGGCAGGTGACCGAGCGCTTCCTCAAGGCGGCCCTCGGCGGCGACCTCGCGGCGCTGCTGGAGCTGATGGCCCCGGACGTGACGCTCTGGCGGGACGCGGGCGGCAGGCGCGGCCCGCTGCGCCCGATCCACGGCCGCGACCGGGTGGCGCGCGTGATCACCGGCACCGCGCACCGGGAGGAGACCGAGCGGCTCGAGATCCGCTACCGGACCGTCAACGGCGACCCGTCCGCGGTGCTGTTCGACGCGGACGCCCCGTTCGCGGTCATGGTCCTCGACCTGGACGAGGACGGCGACCGCGTCCGCGGCATCTACGCCGTCGCCAACCCGGACAAGCTCGGCCACATCGGAGACTAATTTCCTACTATAGAAGTAGAAATAGTTGACTATGCCTGTAGGACGTGATTCGCTGGACGCGTGGGGTTCCCTTCCGCGACCGGGCCCGGTGTGGGTGGCACCGGGCCCGGTGCGGCGTTCACCGAGGTGGAGCGCCCGCCGACGCCGCCCAAGTGAATGGTGTCGCGCTCCCGGGGAAACGGGTCCTCATGGACATACCCCGGACGGTCGTGATCACCGGGCACTTCCCACCGGAGCCCGGCGGGGTGCAGACGTTCACCTGGGAACTGGTGCGCCGCCTGCCCGCCGACCGGCTGCTCGTGGTCGCGCCCGCCTGGCCCGGGGACGCCCGCTTCGACGCCGGGCTCGACTTCCCGGTCGTCCGCCGGCACGCCTACCTGCTGTTCCGCGGCCTGCGCCGGCTCGCCGCCCGGCACGGCGCCGACGTCGGCTGGATCACCGCCGCCGCGCCGTTCGCCATGTACGCGCCGCTGGTCAAGATGGCGGGCGTGCACCGGCTGATCGGCTCCACGCACGGCCAGGAGCTCGGCTGGTTCCGCTGCGCGCCCACCCGCGCCGCGCTGCGCGCCGTGGCCCCGGCCTTCGACGCGCTCACCTTCCTCAGCATGGGCACGCGCGGCGAGATCGCGGCGGCCCTCGGCGACCGGACGCGGCTGATCCAGCTCGCCGGGGCCGTCGATCCCGTCCGGTTCCGTCCCGGGCTGGACGGCCGGGCGGTGCGGCGGCGGCACGGGCTCGGGCCGGGGCCCGTCGTGCTCAGCGTGTCCCGGCTGGTCCGCCGCAAGGGCCATGACCTGCTGCTGGACGCGTGGCCCGACGTCGTCCGGCGGCATCCGGGCGCCCGGCTGGTGATCGTCGGAGACGGCCCCATGCGGACCCACCTGATCGACCAGGCGGCGCGATCGGCGCCCGGCACGGTCACCATCCCCGGAACGGTCTCCGCCGCGGACCTCCCGCGCTACTACGCCGCCGCGGACGTGTTCGTCCTGCCCTGCCATGACACTCGCGGCGGGCTACAGGTCGAGGGGCTCGGCCTGTCGGTGCTGGAGGCGTCGGCGGCGGGCCTCCCGGTCGTGGTCGGACGGTCCGGCGGCAGCCCCGAGTCCCTCATCGACGGGCGCACCGGCGTCCTGGTCGACGCGTCCCGGACGGACGGTCTCGCAGGCGTCCTGCACGACCTGCTCGCGGACCCGGCCCGCGCCCGTCTCATGGGCGAGAACGGCCGCCGCTGGGTGTGCGGGAAGTGGAGCTGGGACCGGGCCGCCGCCCGCCTCGCCGCCCTCCTCCGCGGCGCCCCCGTCCCTCAGGAGGAGCACGCGGAGCCGTCCCGCGAAGGCCAGGAGCTCCGGGACGCCGTACGGGGGGTCGAGCCCGCATGGGACTCAAGGAGAGCCTGAACCGCCGCGACTTCCGGCGGCTCATGGTGGGCCAGACCGTCTCCTCGTTAGGCGACTGGATGGGGACGCTCGCCCTCATGTACTTCGTGCTGGAGCTGAGCGGATCCACGACGGCGGTGGGCGGCGTCCTCGTGCTGCGCCTGCTCCCCTCGGCGCTGGGCGCGCCGGTCGCGGCACGGGTGGTCACCCGGTGGCGGCGCCGTTCCGTCATGCTGACGTCCGACCTGATCCGCATGGGGATGGCGGTGGCGCTGCCCGTCCTTCCGTGGCTGTGGTGGGTGTACTTCTGGGCGTTCGCCATCGAGGTCGTCGGCCTGTGCTTCCTTCCCGCCCGGGACGCCTCCATCCCGTACCTCATAGAGGACGACGACGAAAAGAAACACGGCCGCAAGCACGACACCGGCACCCTCGAAGTCGCGAACGGCATCACAATGGCCACGTCCTACGGCATGATCCCCGTAGGCGCGGGCCTTTTCGGCCTGATGCTCTGGGCGTCGAACAACGCGGGCTGGGAAGGCCATTGGCGCTACGTCGTGGTGTTCTGGCTGAACGCGCTCACCTATCTCGTCTCCTATTTCGCGATCCGCTCCATTCCCGACCTCGGCCCCGCTCCCGGGGAACGCTGGGCCGCCGAACAGGAGCAGAAGCAGCAGGGAAGCTTCCTCGACGCCCTCCGCCTACGCGTGGTGCGCGGCGTCCTGCCCGGCGTCGCGGTCGTCGCGCTCGGCCTCGGCGCGCTGTTCTCGCTCGGCGTCGTGTTCGTCAAGGACGTCCTGGACGCGAGCCCCGTCGGCTTCGGCGTCCTGGTGGCGCTGTTCGGGGTCGGCGCGGTGACGGGGCTGATCATCGTCCGCAACGGCCGATGGCCCCTGATGACCCAGATCCGGACGGCCACCGCCCTCCAGGGCGCGACGATCGCCACGATGGGCGCGGTCGCCTCGATCACCTGGTCGTTCATCGGCGCCATCCTCTTCGGCGGCGCCGCCACCGCCGCCCTCGTCGGCGGCATCACCTACATGCAGGAGAGCCTGGAGGGTTACCGCCGCAACCTCGCCCTCACCGCGTTCCACGCCGTCCTGCGCTTCGGCCTCGCACTCGCCGCCCTCCTCGCGGGCGCGGCGTCCGACCTGCTCGAACGGTGGGACGTGAGCCCGCTCGGCATGGTCCCGCCCCGCCTGGTCCTGGCCCTCTCCGGACTGGTGGTCATCGCTGGAACGTTCCTCATCCGCGCCCCCGGCGCACGTCCAGGCCGAAGACCCAAACCCACCTGACCCATCCGGCATAGGGATGTCACCCCTGGGATAGAAAGTGACGCATGGACTTCAAACTGGAACTGGTCTCCGTGCCCGTCTCGGACGTCGACCGCGCGAAAGCCTTCTACACCGAACAGGTCGGCTTCAACGCCGACCACGACCACCGGGTCAGCGACGAGATCCGCTTCGTCCAGCTCACGCCGCCCGGCTCGGCCTGCTCGATCGCCATCGGCACCGGCCTGGGCGCCGAGATGGCCCCCGGCTCCCTTCAGGGCCTGCAACTCGTCGTCGCGGACGCCGACGCCGCCCGCGCCGAACTCGCGTCCCGCGGCGTCCAGGTCAGCGACATCCACGACTTCCCCTGGGGCCGCTTCGTCTTTTTCAAGGACCCGGACGGCAACGGCTGGAACGTCCAAGAAATCCAAACTCCCGGGTAGGACGCCCAAACACGCCTGTCCACTTCCGGCAAAGTCGATCTCCCTCTGGCCTGCACCGCCGCGCGCGTTGATCATGTGGGGCACGACCCACTCACCAAAGGAGTGCACCCCCATGAGGCGATCATTAGGCCGAGCCGCATTAGCCCTGGCAACGGCGGCGTCCGCGACCGTACTACCCGCATCACTCGCGTCCGCGAAGACCACCGCGCCCCTCCCGGACTGCCCGGCCAGGTCGCTGTGCGCCTGGTCGGGAACCAACTTCACGGGCCAGGTGACGACGTTCCGTCCGGGCGAGGGATGCGTCGACACGCCGTTCCCGATCCGATCCGCCGCCAACACATTCTCAGGCGGCGGTGTCGGCATCCCGGTCGCCCTGCTCGTGATGTCAGGCAAGGGCTGCACCGGCGAGGACCTCGTCAACCTGCAACGCGGCCAGTCCCAGCCCTCCCTCCCCACCGACGGCCTAAGCGTCTGGTCAGTCTGGTAACCCGCCCATCCCCTGAGGCCGCGTCGACCCGGACGGCAACGGCCGGAACATCCAAGAATCCAAGCCAAGCCGTGCGGGGAATAAGCCTCCCCGCCGACATCAGAAAGCCCCGGCTGCGCGGCCGCTACGCCCGTCGAGCAGCCGGTCCAGCCGGGCGAGGAAGGAGTCGAGTTCGGCGAGCATCGCTTCGGCCTCGTCCGGCCGGTACCGGCGGATCGCCTCCCGCATGCGCGACGTCGCGTCCATGAGGAGGTCATGGCGCCTGCTGACGGCATGCAGCCGCATGAGCGACGCCAAAGCGTCGAGATGCCGCTCGACCGCCTCATCGTCTGACGGGTCGAAGGCGGCCTCGGCCACATCCTGGAACGCGGCGGTCGCGCCGCTGACGTCGCCCAGTGCGTCCCGGCATTCCGCCAGGTAGTAGCGGGCGATGTGCACGTCCGGGTCGTCCGGTCCAAAGCGCGCGGCGAGGTTGGCGCCCACTTCGGTGAACAGGGCGGCGGCCTCGGTGTGGCGGCCGGCGAGATACTTGGCGGTGGCGAGTTTGAACGTCAGTTCGTCCCGGATCGTGGGATCCGCGCGCCCGCGCGCGTCTTCGAGGATGTCGAACGCCTCCACGAAGAGGTTCTCTCGCAGCAGCGCCTCCACCTGCTCGCCGATGTCGTCGAGCGCCCGTTCCGTGAGCGCCGTAGCGGCGACCGGCACAGCCGGTGCGGGAGTTCTCCGGCGCCGCAGTCGACCGCCCATGGGCCGAACGAATGGCAGACACGGATCCATGTCCGCGATGTCGGCCGGGAACCCCGCCCCGGCGGGTCGGGACGCGAACGGCAGCAGCTGCTCATAGACGCCGGACGCGTCGGGCCGGTCCTCAGGCTCCTTGGCCAGCATCGCCACCAGTAGCGATTCGATCTCCTCCGGAACGTCCGGCCGCACGTCCCGGATCCGAGGCGGCGCGGAGTGCACGTGGTGCCACTGGTGCGATCTCGACGCCGACTCCGCGAACGGCGGCCGCCCGGTGAGGACCTCGTACAGGACGCAGGCGAGCGCGTAAACGTCCGAGGTCGGCCCGATCGTGTTGCCGAGCGCCTGCTCCGGTGACATGTAGGGCGGGGTTCCGACCGTGGTGCCCACCTGGGTGAGGCGCGGATTGTCGCCGGACCCGAGCAGCGCGGCGACGCCGAAGTCCAGCACCTTCACGATGCCGCCGGGCGTCAGCATGAGGTTCGCCGGCTTGATGTCCCGGTGGACGACGTCGTGCCGGTGCACCTCGTCCAGCACCAACGCGATCTGCGCGCCTCGGCCCGAAGGTGGCTCGGCTCGATCTCGCCGACGTCGACGGCGGCCTCCTGCCCCCGCGGCGGCAGCTTGTTCAGCAGGAACCGGCCGTACTGGTACAGGAGTTCGAGGTCGTCGTCGTTGTAGCCGATCACTTGGGACAGCCATCCGTAGGAGCGGACGAAGTCGCCAAGCGAGCCTCGGAACGCCTCAGCCTTGTCGGGTTCTGCGGCGGTGAGCGCGACGAACCGGTCCACGGCCGGTTCCAGCCACCGGTACAGCTTCCCGTGCGCCTTGATCAGCTCGCGTTCGTCGGCGGCCTTGGCGCGTTCGGCGGTCAACGCCTCGAAGAAACGCCGCATCTCCGACTCGACGAGCAGCCGGTAGGCGTGCACCTCCCGTTCCTTGGCGTAGAGCAGGTCGGGATCGGTCGGCTCGCTGATCGTCGTCTCGTAGAAGGGCTGGAACGCGGCCAGGATGTCCTCGGGCCTGTTCGCGAAATCTCTCACGAAGAGGTCCTCCTGGGTCTTGCCCGGGTGCGTGCGGTTCAGCCGCGACAGCGTCTGGACGGCGGCGACGCCCGCCAGCGGCTTCGCCACGTACATCGTGGTGAGCAGCGGCTGGTCGAAGCCCGTCTGGTACTTCTCCGCGGCGACCAGGATGCGGTACTCCTGCTTCGGGACGGCTCCGGCACGATTGTCGTCGGCCCGCGTGTAGCCGAACCGCTGCGGCAGCTCGCGCTCGGGGAATCCGTTCAGCTTGGCCTCGGTGTACTCGGGGCCGCCCTCCTCTGGCCGGAGCACGCCGGAGAACGCGACGAGCGTGCCGCAGTCGGTGAATCCGCGCTCGTCCACGTACGTCCGGATCGCCTGGTAGAGCCGGAGCGCGTCGGCGCGCAGCGGCGTGACCACCATCGCCTTGGCGCGCCCGCCGATGCGCGGCGCGGTGTGCGACCGGAAATGGTCCACAATGATCTTCGCGCGGAGCGCGGTGGACGCCTCGGACCACAGCGCCTGCCGGACGATCTGCGCCTTCGCCTTGCGCGGGTCGACCATCCGCTCGGCCTCGTCGGCGGCGGCCTGCGACAGCTTGAAGTAGGTCGCGTAGGTGACGTAGTGCTCCAGCACGTCCAGAATGAAGCCCTCGTCGATCGCCTGCCGCATCGAGTAGACGTGGACGGGCTCTTTCTTGCCCTTCTCGGCGTTGAACCGGCCGAACAGGTCGAGGGTCTTCTTTTTCGGCGTCGCCGTGAACGCGAACACCGAGAGGTTCGGCTGCTTGCCGCGCGCCAGTGCCGCCGACGTCAGCGGGTCGCCCGACTCGTCCTCCGTCCGGGACCCGAGCGCCTTCTTCAGCGCCGCGTTGTCCTCCCCGCCCTGCGACGAGTGCGCCTCGTCGATGATGATCGCGTACTTGCGTTTCACCAGGCCGCGTACCTTGTCCAGGACGAACGGGAACTTCTGCTGCGTGGTGATCACGATCCGGGCACGTGCGCCGGCGAGCGCCTCGGCGAGCTGCGCGGAGTCCTTCTCGATCTTCTCGACGACGCCCTGGACCTGCTCGAACTGGTAGATGGTGTCCTGGAGCTGCTTGTCCAGGACGAGCCGGTCGGTGAGGACGATGACCTTGTCGAACATCGGCTCGTTCCCGCGGTCGTGCAGCGTGGACAGCCGGTGCGCCAGCCACGCGATCGTGTTCGACTTCCCCGATCCCGCCGAGTGCTCGATCAGGTAGTTCTCTCCCGCGCCCTTCTCCCGGGCGTCGACGATCAGCTGCTTCACCGCGTGCCACTGGTGGAATCGGGGGAAGATGAGCGGCTGCGTGTGCGCCGCGAAAGGCTTGAAGGACGGCGCCTTGCCCGCCTTCGCGTCCGCGTCCTCGACGTGCAGATACTGCTGGAGCAATTCCAGGAAGTTGTCGCGCTGGAGAACCTGCTCCCACAGGTAGGACGTCCGGTAATCGGATTCCCCGGCGGGCGGGTTGCCCGCCGACCCCGACCTGCCCGGCCCGTTCGAGCCCTGGTTGAACGGCAGGAACCGCGTCTTGCTCCCGGTGAGCCGCGTCGTGAGGAAGATGAGATCGGTGTCCACGGCGAAATGGACGAGCGTCCGCCGAGCGAAGAACACGGCCTCGGGGTCGCGGTTCCGGTACTGGGCTCGCGCGTCAGCGACGGTCTGCCCGGTCGCCGGGTTCTTCAGTTCCGCGGACGCCACCGGGATCCCGTTGACGAAAAACGCCAGATCGACGGAATTGGCAGGCTCATCCGCGGAGTAATGCAGCTGCCGCGTCACGGTCAGCCGGTTCGCCCCGTAGTCGTCGAGCGCTCGGGATGCGGCCGCCGTCGCCGTAGTAGGTGTTGGACGGCAGCTCGTCCTCGCCGAAGGCCTCCAGGAGCCCGGCGGCGAGGGTGTGTGCGGGACGGAATTAGGCGAGCCGGAACCGGATGCCCTTGTCCTTCACGCCCGTCCGCAGCACGTTGAGCGCGCCCCGCGCGTCGATCTCCTTGGCCACCAGCCGCGCGAACGGCCTTGCCGGGTCCTCCCCGTAGGCGTCACGGAGCCGCTCCCATTCCCGGATCTGCGTCCTTCCGAGGAACACCGCCAGCTCGGCCGTGTCGAGCGCAAGCTCCCGGTTGAAGTTCACCGGCTCACCGGGCGCCCACCCGTGCGCGTTCAACGCACTCTCGACGGCGCCCTCGAACGTCTTCTCTCCGTACACCTTCGCGCTCACCGACCCACCTCATCGCCACCGCCAGAGGACCCGTCCCAAGGGATGATACGCCCCATGTGAGCATCTTGCCATGAGTTTCAGATTGTTAACGTCGCTAACACTCTCTCACGCCATCGGAAGATCATTCAGGCGAGTCGCACCCGCCCGGGCACCGGCGGCGTCCGGCCCCTACTGCCTGCGTGCTCGTGCCGACCGGCACTTTGGTTGTCACTATCGGCGACGCGGAAACGGCAGCACAGATGAGGCGCTGATCAGCGGATGGCCACAGCTTGGCGAACGCCACGAGCCTCGGCCGGCTGTCGGGTCCGCCCGGCGGGGGACGGCACCCAGCTGACTGGGACGGTTGTGCGCCCACCTGCCGTAGGACCAGAACTGGTGCCCGGTCATAGCTTTCCGCTAGCCCAACGCTCAAATGCACTCTCGATCTCGACCGCGGGCGTCCTTCCACTTGTGCTCGTCCATCGACAAAGTTCCAGCGTCGCCCTCTCCTTGACTCCTCCAGGTACATGTAGTTGCATTGATCATCACCTCGCAGCTCGTTGCACGCTCACGAGAGGCATCTAATGGTCGAAATCAGAGCGGAGTTCGCCGCTTTCCAGGCAGCCGAGGATTTGTTTCAGCGGGTGTTATGGAAGCTCGAAGCAGAACTGGACTCCCTTGAGTCGGACCTCGAGTCGACCTTGGCGCGATGGGAGGATGACGCCCGGCGCGCCTACGCGGAGGCCAGCGCCGAATGGAATGGCTCCGCCCGAGAACTACACGCCGAGCTGGCACGCCTGCACAAGGCGATCGCCCGAGCGCACAAGAACTTCCGCAGCTCCAGCGAAGCGAACGTACGGATGTGGTCGGGTTGACCCAGGTCAAGATCGACACTGAACTGGTGAGCCGGTCCGCCAAACACGTCGCCGCGGGGCAGAACCGTGTCGGAAACGCCTGGACCACCCTGTCCGGGGAATTAGACGCCACCGAGGGCATGGCCGGAAACCCCGGCAAGGACGCGGCCGCCGCAAGGTTCGTGGCCGCCTACACACCCGCCGCCCAGGCCGTGTGGAGAGGCTTTTCCGCCCTGCACAAGTCAGTCGGCGACATGTCCCGAGGTCTGACCCAGACAGCCAAGAACCACGCCAAGGCCGATCAGCATTCAGTGATCGGCAGCCGCTTTTCCATGGTGCCACGCCAACCAGGATCGTTTCGGGACGGTCTGCTGGGATTCGTGGTCTCGGATCCGCTGAACGTACAAGGTCCCGCATTGGCGGCCGGTCCCGGCAAGGAAGCGCCACGTTCACTTCTCGAAACGGTCACCGGCATCGACCTGATCGATGTCACTGAGTACTGGCCGACCGCTGACTGGTCCGCGCTCAACACCGCCGCCGCGTCCTGGCGCAGCGCCCATGACTCCCTGGTCGAGATCCGCGGCCAGCTCGTGGCCGAGGTCAACACCGTCACGACACAGGGCGACGCTCCTGACCTGGACGCATTCCGCGGATATTGGGGACGGCTTTACGGCGGTGCCGCGACTGCTCTGTTCGCGAGCCTCCCGCAGTTGTGCTCCAGCATTTCCAAGGCATGCTCGGATTACGCGGGCGCCGTCATGCAGGCTCAGATGTCGGTGAACAGCGTCTCGGGCAATCCCATCGCCGCGGTGGCTCAGGCCGCCGCCGTGCGCGCCGCGATGGCGGAAGCCGCTGGACGACTTCTCCAGACCGTGGGTGTGATCAGCGCGGGCGCTCTCGCGGGTCACCTGGTGACATCGGTCGTCGCCGGCGCGACTAACGCGCCGAACGTTCGCATACTTGAGGCGGAGACCGATGAAGAGCTAGTTTACGAACCAGGGGGTAAACACGGACGTACAGAAAGGCAGACCAGCCGGGGCCCGAACTCTGCAGAGCCAACGGACGGCCAAGAGGCATTGGAGAATTCGGTACCCCTGGGGGAGAACACTGATCGGCGGGTGGGTGTGGACAAGGAGAACGGCGAGATCGTCGTCCTGGACAAGACACATCCTTACGGCAAGGAATACCATGGACATGTCCGTAAGTGGGAAGACTTGCGAGACGAAATGAAGAATGCGCTACGGCGCGCGGGACTCGTGAACAAGAAGGGCAAGATCCTCTGATGAAATACGAGAGCGTGCCGCCCGTTCGCCGGGACGAGCTGCGACGTGCGCTCGCTGAGAAGGACAACGAAGCGATCCATACGGCACTCGTGGGGCTGGCGCTTCACGACGAAGACGGAACTTGGGTGCAGGATCAATGCCTGGCCTTAAAAGATCACCCGTCGTGGGACGTCCGCGCCATCGCCCTGCTCTGCCTGGGGCATGTCGCGAGAATACATGGAGCAATTGATCGTGACCGGGTCCTCCCGGTGCTCCGTTCGGCTCTGCACGATCCCCGGACGGCGGGATATGCAGAGCAGGCGATCGGAGACATCGAGGACTTCGTCACCGGTGCCGACGGCCGCTCATGAACCGGAACAGGCGCCCGCCGACGCCAACGGAGGCCCCACTCACAGCGCACCCGTAAGACCGGCCGCCGCGCGAACGCATCGAGGGCCTCACACCTGATCATGGCGTGAGGCCCTCGTCCGTCTCCCGAACACGGGTTTCCGGTCGTACCGTCCAGCCCGGATACCGGTCACCAAGGCCCCGAAGGCCGCCCGGCCGAGGGCCAGCACGGCCCTTCAGCAGGGCGGGCGGGGTGTCGCCCGGATAGGCGGCATCGCGCTCCCAGACGGCCTGCCGGGTCGGTTCCATCACGCAGTCGAAGCGGCGCAGGACGGTGAAGGGCAGAATCACCTTCCCGTATTCCGACTGCTTGTAGTCGCCGCGGAGCAGGTCCGCCACCGACCAGATGAACGCGGACAGGTTCTGGTCAACGCTCACTCGTCGCCCTCGTCTTTCGTTCCGGGTGGGTCAAGTGTCCCGCTCGTGAGGCCGTCGTGGGCCAGTTGCACGGCCCGGCGTCCTATCTTGGCCGCCTCTTCGAGGTGGCGCACGAAGGTTTCCAGTTCTCTGAACGCGGCACCGTAGGTGCGCTGCCGGTCCGGGTCCATCTGCGGGACCCGGGCCCCGCGGGGATCGGCGCGGTGCGTTCCGGAGCCGGAGGTGTTGCGGCGGGTGTTGACCGCGCTCTTGAGGAAGCCGAGCAGGAAGTCCGTGTCGAGTTGGTCGGTGGTGGAGACGGGGCTCCCGTCCTCCACCCGGACGAGGCCGCCACGGATCAGCTCGGACACGTTGACGGTGGCGGCGAGTTCCGCCGTCCCTTCGGGCAGCCGGGGCAGTGCGCCGCGCAGGGCGTCGAGCGTCTCCTCGAAGCGGGCGCGGGCGCTGTCGTACGCGGCCGCGCCGGGCTGGCCGGCTGCGACGTGGCGGCCGGGAGTCAGGTCCGCGTCCTCGTCCAGGAGGGAGATGACCGGGACGTCGGCGACACGGTCGGGGCCGGGCTCGATCGGTCCGGGGAGGTCGGCGTCGGTCAGGTCGATCATGCGGACGCGGGCGTCCGGGCCGGGCTGCGCCGCCGGCCGCCGGAGGACCCACAGGTGCACGGGCGCGGAATGCCCGGCGACGAGGCCGCCGGGCAGAGCGACCAGGGTGTCGAGGATGCCGCCGCGCACGATCTCGGCGCGGATCCGGCGGCCCGACCTGCGGTACGCGGCGGACGCGGGCAGGACGATGAGGGCGCGTCCGCCGGGCGCGGTGTGGAAGTAGCAGTGCTGGAGCCACGCGAGATCGCCTTCCGCCTTCGGCGGCAGCGCGATCTCCCAGCGGGGGTCGAGGAGCAGGTCGTCGCGTCCCCAGTCGGCCTGGCCGGACGGCGGGTCGCAAACGACGAGGTCGGCCTTGAGGCGCGGGAACCGGTCGTCGCGGAGGGCGTCGCCGTGGGCCACCTCGATCGTGCCGGGCCGTCCCTCCAGCGCAGCCCGCGACCGGACGAACGCGGGCAGCGTTTCCGCCGCGTCCTGTCCCACGCGTCCTGCCACGTTGGCGCCGCCGACGGACAGCAGCATGTCGCCTACCCCACACGCCGGGTCGTAGACCACGCCCTTCGTCTCGCCCGCGAAGTGCCGGACGACGCGCACCAGTGCAGGCGTCGAGACATGCTCCCCTCCGCTGTGGCTCGCCGATGCCACGAACCGTTCCGCAAGGTCCCGGACGAGTTGCCCCGGCGTCCGGTCACGCGACATCTCGGCGACCAGGTCGGCGGTGGGACCGTTCAGCGGACGTTTCACGGGTTCGCCGCGTAGTTCGGCCGCGACCGCCGCCAAGGCCCCGATCATGTCCTCGCCGCGTTCGGCGCGCAGCGCGTGCCACAGCCTGACCTCGTCCGCCACCGGCTGGCCCTTGCCCTGACGTTCCAGCCAGCGGCGGACCTCCGCCAACGCGAACAGCGGCGCCGCAGCTGTACCGCCCGCGGCCTCGGGGAAGTCCGGGTGGCGACGCCGCCAGTTCGACACGGCCGCGCGGGTCACCCCGGCCATCCGGGCGATCTCCGCCGGCGGGACCAGCACCGCCTCGTCGTCAGTCATAACGGCAACGTACACGCCTGTGAGCGTGTGAACAATATTCAAACGTGTTGATAACGCTAACAAGCTGCGCGACTCTGTTTACTACGTGAGTGACGAGGCGCGGTGACCTCCGCGAGACCGCCGCGCACCCTTCCGATCCACCGGCCGTGCAGGCCGGACGACGCCTTCCTCCGGAGGTCCGCCATGCCCGAGACGGCCCGCGAACTGACCATCTATCGCATCTCCGAGACCGCAACCGATGTAGACGCCTTTCTGGAAACGCTGCAAGGCACTTACCTGGACGAGGCCGCATCCAGCGACATGGCCTTCCCGGAATACCCGGACGCCGGGGCCGTGGCGTTCCATTGGCAGCGCGGTCACGTCCCGGTGCCTTGGCTTTATGCCGCGACGCATCTCATCGGTCCGCTCCCCCTACGAAGCCGTCGACTGCGGGGCATTGCTGCTCCTCGATGTGAACGGCGAAAGATACGCGATCGGGTTTCGCGGAGGCTGGCGGTCCATTCCCGAACAGTTCAAGGACCATCGCTTCGGGCTGAGCTTCGCCATCCGGGCCGTCGACGCCGAGCAGGTTCGCACCGTCGTGCGGCGCTCCATGACCGGGCTCGGCCGGCAGGACGCCACCCACGTCCCGTCCGGCATTCCCATCGGCACATCGGGCTCAGCGAGTACACCGAGATCGTCGGCAGGCTCGCCGGCATGGTCGATCCCGAGGACCTCGGTCTCGACTCGGGCCGGGCGTTGCGGGTCAAAGGATCGGCCGGGCTCCGGGTCCCGCTGGACCGTGACCGGCTCGTCGCACTCCTGCGCAGGATCTCCGAGATCTGCGCGCGGTCGGTTCCGGACGACTTCGCGTTCGTCGAGGCGATCACCCCGTCCGCGACGACCAGCGAGGGCTGCGTCACCACGCCGTTCCCCATCCGATCCGCCGCCAACACGATCCCGGGCGGCGGTGTCGGCATTCCCGTCGTCCTGGGCGTGATGTCGGGCGAGGACTGCACCGGCGAGCCTCTCGACAGCCTGGGACGCGGCGAATCCCGGCGCTACTTCTCCACCCCGGGCCTCAGCGTCTGGTCGGCCTTCTGACGCCGCGCCTTTCCTGACCGCCCCGGGACGGTCGCAGCCTGCCGACCGCGAAGAGCGTCGTCGGCAGGCTCTCGTCCCGTAGGCGCCGCGCCGATCAGGGGCAGGGTTTCACTTCGAGCTCGTAGGTCTGCCGGGGGCCGCCGGCGTCGTAGTCGTAGTTCATGGAGGCAGAACTGACCTTGTCCCGCTCCGTTCCATTGACGACCCGCAGTTCCGTGTTGATGACGAGTTCGGTTCGCTGCCCGCACGGCCTCCACACGAGCTCGGACGTCGGCACCGATTCGATGAACCGAAACTCGTCACTGCTGGGGCCCATTGCCCGGTGCGTTTTCATTTCGCCCTGCGGGGTGCCCGGGAAATGGTAGTTGGCCTTCAGGATGGCCTGCGCACCCCTCTGCAGTTCGGCGTCCAGGCTGTAGGTCGTTCTCCGGACGGCGTAGGTGTAGGAGACGAATCCCGCGACCAACTCAAGGGAGAGCTGGCAGTTCCTACGGGCGTCGGCGGGCCTCGAGTCGCCGCCCGCTTGGGCCTTGTAGTCCTCGTATACGACGGTGAAGCCCCTGTAGTCCCATTCCCCCCACCCACCGGTGGTGTCGAGCGTGCATCCGGAGCCGGTCGCGGTCTTGATGTTCAGCAACGGAGGCGGGCCGACGCCCGGCGGCGCGGCCGCGGCGGCGGGCGCTACGGCCGTGGCGGTCAGGGTAAGCAGCGCGGTGGCCGCGGCGTAAAGCGCGATTCCCTTATACACGCGATTCTCCTTCAGGAGATTGACATGTTCTTGGTCAGCCGCCATAAGACCTTGGATACGGAGTTCAAGATCTTTGCCGAGGAAAGTAACCAAGGATCCAAGTGTTGTCAATCGGCATATTTCAACTCGATGTACCGTTGCTGAAAGTCAACCCTTGAATTTTAACAAAGGACCGTTCCATTTTCGTGCCGCGCACGGGCGAGGGACCAAAGGGCCGGGGATTGGCATCCAAATGCTCAACGATCCCAGGGATCGGGAGACGCGTCCATCGAGTCGGCGGCGGGTGAGCGGTGCCACCCGTGGTGCGGGCGGTGCGGTACCACCCATGTTGATCTGTTATGTCGGGTTCGGTGGGCCCAGGCCGCGGGAGCTTCGCCGGGCATCCGCCGCGACCGGTTGACCGCCGGGTCCGAGGATTTCTATCCTGAACGGTTGTCTGGTGGCCACCTGCTGGGAGGGGAAAGGTGTCATTGCAAGCGGAAGAGGAGACATTTCGCTTTCAGGCGGAGGCGGCACAGATCCTGGATCTGATGGCCAATTCGCTCTACAGCAACAAGGAGATATTCCTTCGCGAGCTGGTCTCGAATTCTTCGGACGCGATCGATCGGCTGCGAATCGAGCGCTTCTCCCGTCCGGAACTGGCCGAGGACGGGGACGACGAGCCGCGGATCCAGGTCTCTTTCGACAAGGACGCGGGGACGATCACCGTCGCCGACAACGGCATCGGGATGAGCCGGGAGGAGGTGATCGAGAACATCGGGACGATCGCCAAGTCCGGCACCTCGGAGTTCCTCCGGTCGCTGACCGGTGACCAGCGC
The DNA here is from genome assembly GCF_004348735.1 of Actinomadura sp. KC06. Taxonomy (GTDB): domain Bacteria; phylum Actinomycetota; class Actinomycetes; order Streptosporangiales; family Streptosporangiaceae; genus Spirillospora. The sequence continues at coordinate 9,614 of NZ_SMKT01000013.1, read as the reverse complement.
CGGGACACCGCGCTGATCGGCCAGTTCGGCGTCGGCTTCTACGCCGCGTTCATCGTCGCCGAGCGGGTGGTGCTGACCACGCGGAGGGCCGGGCTGCCCGTGGACGAGGGCGTGCGGTGGGCGTCCGACGGCAAGGGCGAGTACACGCTGGAGACCGTCGAGCGCGCCGAGCGGGGCACCACGATCGTGCTGCATCTGCGCGACGGCGAGGACGAGCTGCTGAACGAGCACCGGCTCCGCTCGATCATCAAGCGATACTCCGACCACATCGCCCGGCCGATCACGGTCGGCGAGGATGACAGCGCGGTGAACCAGGCGTCGGCGTTGTGGACGCGTCCGAAAAGCGAGCTGAAAGACGGCGACTACCACGAGTACTACAAGCAGCTCACCGGCGACTTCACCGATCCGCTCGGTTACGTCCACGCGAAGGTCGAGGGGCGGTACGACTACACGCTGCTGCTGTTCGTCCCGTCCCGGGCGCCTTATGACCTGTGGATGCCGGAGCCGGGGCAGGGTGTGCGGCTGCACGTCCAGCGCGTGTTCATCCTGGAGGACAACGGACGGCTGCTGCCGCGGTACCTGCGGTTCGTGCGCGGGATCATCGACTCCGCGGACCTGCCGCTGAACGTGTCCCGGGAGATCCTGCAGGGCAGCCAGGCGATCGACCACATCCGCGCCAGCGCGGTCAAGAAGCTGCTCAGGCTGCTCAAGGACATGGCGGACGGCGAGCCGGATAAGTACGCCGAGTTCTGGACGCAGTTCGGAGCCGTCCTCAAGGAGGGCGTGTTCGACGATCCCGCCCACCGGGAGGACATCGCCGGGCTGCTGCGCTTCACCTCGACCCGGTCGGGCCGGGAGGCCCGCGTGTCGCTCGCCGACTACGTGTCCGGGATGAAGGACGGCCAGGACAAGATCTACTACCTCCTCGCGCCGGGGCTGTCCGACGCCGCCGCCAGCCCGCACCTGGAGGCGTTCCGCGCGAAGGACATCGAGGTGCTCCTGCTGGACGACGCCGTCGACAACTTCGTCGTCACAGGCCTGGCGCAGTACGAGGGCAAGCAGCTCCAGTCCGTCGCGCAGGGCCCGCCCGACTTCGGCGGCATGGCGGACGAGGCGGAGAAGGAGGCCGCCGAGCAGGCCGACACCGCCTACGCCGACCTCCTCGGCAAGCTCAAGGAGCACCTGGACGGCAAGGCGTTCGACGTCCGCGTGACGAGTCGCCTGACGACCTCCCCGGCCTGCATCGTCGCCAACGAGGCCGAGACCGACTTCACCGTGGCCCGCCGTCTACGAGGCTCGGGCCTGCCCGCGCAGCCGATCCTTGAGATCAATCCGGGGCATCCGCTGGTGGAGCGGCTCAACCGCGGCCAGGACGACCCGCGCCTCGCCGACTGGGCCCACGTCCTGTACGACCAGGCCGTGCTGACCAGCGGCGCCCGCATCGAGGAGCCCGGCGCGTTCGTGTCACGCCTCAACGACCTCCTGGTCTCCTTGACGGACGGCGACCAATCCGGCTAAGTGCGGCAAGCAACGGCGGCGGCCCCTTCGTGCACGGCGGGGCCGCCGGTCGTCAGACGCCTAGGGAGCGGCCGATTATTTCCTTCATGATCTCGGTGGTGCCGCCGAAGATGGTCTGGATGCGGACGTCCTGGTACGCCTTCGCGATGGGGTACTCGGTCATGTAGCCGTAGCCGCCGTGGAGTTGGACGCACCTGTCCACGACCGTCTTGAGGAGTTCGGTGTTCCAGTACTTGAGCATCGCGGCCTCTTCGGCGGAGAGCTCGCCCGCGCCTTCCTTGACGATGCACTGGTCGGTGAACGCGCGGGTGACGGTCAGCTCCGTCTTCATCTCGGCGAGCGTGAACCGGTTGTGCTGGAACTTTCCGATGGGACGGCCGAACGCCTCGCGGGTCTTGCAGTAGTCGAGGGTCTGCTCGAACGCGGCCTCGGCGGCGGCCTGCGCGGTGGCGCCGATGGACAGGCGTTCGCGGGCGAGGTTCTGCATCAGGTAGATGAACCCCATGCCCTCCTCGCCGAGGAGGTTCGCCGCGGGGACGCGGACGTTGTCGAAGAACAGCTCGGCGGTGTCCTGGGCGTGCAGGCCGACCTTGTCGAGGTTGCGGCCCCGCTCGAAGCCGTCCATGCCGCGCTCGACGACCAGCAGGCTGACGCCCTTCGCCCCGGCGGACGGGTCGGTCTTGGCGACGACGATGACGAGATCGGCGAGGATGCCGTTGGAGATGAACGTCTTCGACCCGTTCAGGACGTAGTCGTCGCCGTCCTTGATCGCGGTGGTCTTGATGCCCTGCAGGTCGGAGCCGGCGGCGGGCTCCGTCATCGCGATGGCGGTGATGATCTCGCCGGAGCAGTAGCCGGGGAACCAGCGCGCCTGCTGCTCGTCCGTGCAGAGTTGACGCAGGTAGCCGCCGTTGATGTCGTTGTGGACGGCGAACGCCGGCCCGTGGATCCCGGCCCTTGCCAGCTCCTCGTTGAAGATCACGTAGTAGCGGTAGTCGGGGTTGCCGCCGCCCCCGTACTCCTCGGGCATGTCGATGCCGAGCAGGCCCGCGCGTCCCGCCGCCAGCCACACCTCGCGCGAGACGATGCCGTCCTTCTCCCACTGCTCGTGGTGCGGCGCCGCCTCCTTCGCGATGAAGGAGCGCACCATGTCGCGGAAGGCTTCGTGCTCCTCGGTGTAGATGTCGCGTCCCATCCGGCGGTCTCCCTCGGTAAGTGCGTCCTGATACAGGATTAATGTAACACTGGCACTGTCACATCGAAGGAGGCGGGATGGAGCTCACCGTCGACGAACTGGCCTCGCGCGCCGGGGTCACGGTCCGCACGGTCCGGTTCTACGCCGGGCGCGGGCTGCTTCCACCTCCGAAGCTCCGCGGCCGGACGGGCCTGTACGGCGCCGATCATCTGGCGCGGCTGGAACTCGTCCGGGAACTGCAGTCGCTCGGGCTCACGCTGGCGGCGATCGAGAAGCATCTGCAGAGGATCCCGCCGGAGGCGACCGCTGAAGACCTCGCGCTCCAGCGGGCGCTGCTGTCGCCGTGGGCGCCGGAGCGTCCCGAAGAGCTCGACCGGCACGAGCTGGACCAGCGGGCCGGACGCCACCTCGACGACGACCTGCTCAAGCGGCTGGAGGCCCTCGGGGTCATCGAGATGATGCCGGACGACGTCGTCCGCGTCGTGAGCCCCGCGCTGCTCGGGATCAGCGCCGAGCTGGCCGCGCTGCCGATGCCGTTGGAGACGCTGATCGCCTCGCACGAGGCCGTCGACCGGCACACGACCGCGCTGGCCGCCGAGCTGCAGCGGGCCTTTCAGGACACGGTCGTCCGGCCGTACCGGGAGGGCGGGCGCGCCCCGGAGGAGCGGGAGCGGCTGATCGAGATGGCCGGGAAGCTCAAGCCCCTGATGATCCAGTCGCTGGTGACGTCGTTCCAGCGAGCCGTCGACAAGGCGATCCGGCAGTCCGTCCCCGACTGACCGCCCGCCGGAACGCCCTGGTCAGGCGTTCTTCCACTCCTCGCGCTCGTACTCGACGAGCCGCGGGTGGACGAGCGTGTTGACCTCGACGTCGCGGACGCGGCGGTCTTTCGGGAACACCGTCGCGGCCTGGAGGAGCGGCTCGTCCAGGAAACGGAGGTCGGGAGCGCCGGGGGCGAGTCGCGGCGCAGGCTTCTCCCCCGCCGACGCCAGCACGTAGCCCCAGTCGCCGAAGCTCGGCACGTCCACGTGGTACGGGGTCGTCGCCAGGCCCGCCGCCGCGATGGACTTCTCGATGCTCCAGAACGACTTCGGCGCGAAGTACGGCGACCCGGACTGGACGACCATCCGCCCGCCCGGCGCCAGCACCCGCTTGACCATGCCGTAGAACTCGACGGAGTACAGCTTCGCGGTGGACACGTCGTCGGGGTCGGGCATGTCCACGACCACGGCGTCGAACTGCTGTTTCAGGCCGCGCAGCCATGAGAACGCGTCGGCAGCGACGACACGGACGCGCGGGTCGTCGAAGGCGCGGCGGTTGAGGGACGTGATCGGCCCGTACGTCCGGGCCAGGTGCAGCATCTCCGGGTCCAACTCGACCAGCGTCGCGGACAGGACGTCCTTGTAGCGGAGCACCTCGCGCAGCGCCAGCCCGTCCCCGCCGCCGAGGACGAGCACCCTGCCGTGCGGGCCCGACATCAGCGGGTGGACGAGCGACTCGTGGTACCGGTACTCGTCCACGGACGAGAACTGCAGGTCGCCGTTCAGGAACAGCCGCACGTCGGACGCGCCCCCCAGCGAGGCGTCCTTCGTGATGACGATCTCCTGGTACTTGGTGCGCTTCGTCAGGGCGATCGGGTCGGTGTAGAGAGCCTGCCGCGCGGACACCTCGAAGCCGTCCGCCAGCGCGTACGTCCCGCAGAGGGCGGCGAGGACCGCGACCATGCCGAGCCCCAGGCCGACCCGCGTGACGCGCCCGATCTGGCGGCGGAACAGCCACAGCACGACGGCGATCCCGGCGACCGCGTTGACGACGCCGACGACCAGCGCGCCCTTGATGTGGCCGAACGCGGGGAGCAGCAGGAAGGGGAACGCCAGCCCGCCGATCAGCGCCCCGACGTAGTCGGCGGCGAACAGGTCGGCGACGGCGCTGCCCGCGTCCTGCTTCCTGATCCGCTGCAGCAGCGTCATCAGCAGCGGGATCTCCGCGCCGATCAGCGCGCCGACGGCGAACGCCACGACCACGAGCGCCGGGACGTACAGGTTGAGCCACGCGAACGCCGCGTACAGCGCCAGCACCGACACGCCGCCGACCAGCGCGAGCGCGCCCTCCACGACGGCGAACGCCACCACCGGACGGCCCTGCAACGGCTTGGCGGCCAGCGAGCCGATTCCCATGGCGAAGACCATGACCGACAGCACGATCGACGCCTGCGTGACCGAGTTGCCGACCAGATAACTGCCGAGCGCGACCAGGGCCAGTTCGTAGACCAGCCCGCAGGCCGCGCAGGTGAACACGGCGGCGAGGACCAGCGTCCGCGCCGCCCTGGCCGGGACGCGCAACCGCCCCGGCCCCTCCAGGACGGACGGCTCCGCCGGGGAAGGGGCCGGGGCGGCCTCGTCCAGGTCGCGGGCCGTCAGGAGACCGCCCCGGCCACGATCGCGGCGACGCCGAGGTCGGCGGCGGCGACCACCCACCCGGCCGGGTGGATCCCGCCTGCGACGCCGCCTGGGGCGGTGGCGCCGCCGCCGTCGACGAGCGTCGCGCCGAGCTTGCCCGGCGTGGTCACGTCGAGGAGGAGGAAAGCGACGATCATCAGCACGATGCCGATGCCGCCGAAGACCGCCGTGTCGATCAGGCCGTCGCTCAGGTCGTCGTCGCTGGTGATGATCGCGGTGGTGACGATCGCGCCGATGCCGAGGAGCTTCGCCGACAGCAGCAGCGCGGCGCCCCGGTTTCCCTCGGTCCAGATCTGCTTGCCGAGCCGGCCGGGCGTCGTCACCTCCACCACCAGGTAGCCGATCGCCATCAGCGCGATGCCGACCGCCCCGTAGGCGAACGTGGCGCCGATCTCGTCCAACAGGTCGTCCATCAGTTGCTCCTTATTTGCCCGACCCTGGCCCGCCGCCGCGGAAGGACGCGGCGCCCGCGCTCGTCCAGCCGTTGCTCCCGGGACTGGCCCAGCGGCCGCTGACATGGGAGTAGTAGCGGTTGTAGCCGCTGCGGGGATTGTCGACCGTGATCCGGCTTCCCGTCCCGTTCGGCAGGACGCCGACGACCAGCTGCGGGTAGCGCAGGAAGATCCCGCCCGCCGCGCCCCTCGTCGCCAGATTGTCCACCCGGTCGATCGACCTGAACTTTTTGTTGATCTCCGCGGCCACGGCCGGCGGAGCCTTCGGGGACCGGTAGGTGCCGGCCCCCATCTTCTTGTACTTGTCGCCGATCCAGGACTCCTTGGAGGTGCTGCCGCAGCCCCCGAGCGCCAGGACGGTCAGGAGGACGGCGCACGCGCCGCCGATCATCCGGTGTCTACTGTTCACTTGGTCTCACCAGCCGGCTCCGCGTCATCACGATCTCCCGGGTCTGCGGATAGGCGTGCCACGTCCGCCAGCCGATCCCGGTCTCCTCCAATGCGGGGGTCTCAAGGTCGGAGTTGTCCGCCGCCGCGGCACGCTCGGCCGGGCCGCGCTTCATGGCACCGCGCTCACGGGCGCTCCGCTCACGGGCGCTCCGCCCAAGGGCGCTTCGCTCAAGGGCGCTTCGCTCAAGGGCGCTGCCCGCCCGGACGGTACGTTCCAAGGCGAGCGCGGTGACGGCGTGCCTGGAGCCGGGGAAGTCCCCGGTCAGGGCGTCGCCGCGGTCCGCCAGCCGCGCGCACACCGCCTCGACGGCGCGGCAGAACGCCGTCCCGTCGCTGAGGGCGGCCGTCGTGGCGGCGAACTCGTACGTCCAGCCGGGCACGTCGGTGCTCGCGCGTCCGGGCAGCGGCTCGGCTGCGCCGGGCAGGCACGCCACCGTCTCGCTGAGCGGCCCGGCGATGACCTGGTGGGACGCGCCGAGCAGCCGCAGCTCGACGGTCAGCCCGGCCCGCTCGACCGGCAGGACCGCGAGCGCGTCCAGCGGGGGCAGGCCGAGCGCGAACGACAGCGCGTCGGCGCGCGCGTCCGCGTAGGGGGTGTCGAGGGTGGTCCGCAAGGTCAGCCACCGCTGCCGGGGTAGATCGTCATCGACCCGGTCGGGACGCGCTCGCCGAGGCCGGCCTCCCATCGGCCGCCGCCGTACTGCTCGAACGACAGGTACTTGCCGCGCGGGCCCTCGTAGTCGACGTACTCGACCCGTCCCTGGACGCCGACGCCGGTCGTGCCCTCGCTGGTGTAGTCGGCGGTGCCGTGCTCCTCGCGGCGGTACTCGACGTCCTCGACGACGATGGTCCGCTCGCCGGGGGTGAGGTCGCCGATGTCGTACTCCGTCCACCAGACGACCTCGAGGTCGGGGTCCTCCTCGACGGAGATCCACACCTTGGTGCCCTCGATGGTGTCGGCGTCGAGGAGGTGCTCGCTCCAGGTGAAGCCGCCCTCCTTCAGCCGCAGCGAGCCGCGCACGAAGTAGCGGGTGCCGAGGTACTCGACCATGTCGCCGGCCTTCAGCGTCCGCGGGTCGCCGGCCACCTGGTCCTCGGCCGCGAACGGGTCGCGCGGCGCGGCGGGCGCGGGCGCGGGGCCCGGTGCGGCCGTCCCCGACCGGCGCCGCAGCAGGACGACGATCAGCACGATCAAGGCGACCAGGATCAGCGCCAGCAGGATCACTATCGCCGCTCCGCTCACGGACACCTCCATCGTTTCGTCTACAAGCCGGGCACAGACCTGCGGGATCCTACCGACTGTGGCCTCTCATGCCCATACCGCGTTCAGACGTATCAAAGGAACCACTGGTTGCATGCGAGAACGGCGTAACCGAAACAAAATCGGCCCGCCGGAGGCGGGGTGGCTCAGAGACGGGCGACAGCGGCGGCGACGCGCTCGTCGGTGGCGGTGAACGCGATCCTGACGTGCCGGGCGCCGGCCGGGCCGTAGAACTCGCCGGGCCCGACGAGAACGCCGAGAGATGACAGGTGCGCGACGGTGTCCCAGCACGGCTCGTCCCGCGTGGCCCACAGGTAGAGGGACGCCTCCGAGTGGTCGACGCGGAACCCGTGCTTCTCGAACGCGGCCCGCAGGTCGGCGCGGCGCCGCGCGTACCGGGCCCGCTGCTCGTCCACGTGCGCGTCGTCGCCGTACGCCACCGTCATCGCCGCCTGCACCGGCGCCGGGACGATCATGCCCGCGTGCTTGCGGACCTCCAGCAGCCGCTTGACGAGCCCGAGATCGCCGGTGAGGAACCCGGCCCGGTAGCCCGCCATGTTGGACCGCTTCGACAGCGAGTTCACCGCGAGGAGCCCCTCGTGTGATCCTTCGCACACGTCCGGGTGCAGGATCGAGACCGGCGGCCGCTCCTCGTCCCAGCCGAACTCCAGGTAGCACTCGTCGCTGATCACGATCGCGCCGCGCCCGCGCGCCCACGCGACGACCTTGCGGAGATGCTCGGCGGGCAGCACCTTCCCGGTCGGGTTGGACGGCGAGTTCACCCACACGATCTTGGGCGAGACGGGGCCGAGGGAGAGCAGCCCGTCCGTCGCGACGGGCTCGGCCCCGGCCAGCCGCGCGCCCACGTCGTAGGTCGGGTAGGCCAGCTCGGGGAAGACGATCGTGTCGCCGGGCCCGGCGCCGAGCAGCGTCGGCAGCCAGGCGACCAGTTCCTTGGTGCCCATCACGGGGAGCACCGCGTCCGGGTTCGCGGCGGACACGCCGGCGCGGCGCCGCAGCCACCCGGCGACGGACTCGCGGAGCTGGGGCGTCCCGTACGTCTGCGGGTATCCGGGCGCGTCGGACGCGCCCGCCAGGGCCGCCCGGATCGGCTCGGGCGTCGGGTCGACGGGCGTCCCTACCGACAGGTCGACGATGCCGTCCGCGTGCGCCAGCGCCCGCTCCTTGTACGGCGCCAGCCGGTCCCACGGAAAGTCCGGCAACGTGAACACGTCCACACTCCTGTCTGGCCTGTCTGGAAACCCGAGGGCCGTGGCCGTCCCACATGCGTGGCGGCCACGGCCCGAAAACGACGCAGACGACCCTAGGGGACGGCCCCGCGGGGCGCGTCCCGGCGTTCCGCCGCTGTCAGTCCTCCTGGCTCTGCGGAGGAAGCGCGGCGACGATCGGGTGGTCCTTGTCGATCTTCCCGACCTTGGAGGCGCCACCGGGCGAGCCGAGGTCGTCGAAGAACTCCACGTTGGCCTTGTAGAAGTCCTTCCACTGATCAGGCGTGTCGTCCTCGTAGTAGATCGCCTCTACCGGGCAGACCGGCTCGCACGCACCGCAGTCGACGCACTCGTCCGGGTGGATGTACAGCATGCGCTTGCCCTCGTAGATGCAGTCGACCGGGCACTCCTCGATGCATGCCTTGTCGAGCAGGTCCACGCAGGGCTGCGCAATGACGTAGGTCACGTCAGTGACTCCTCTCGGATTTCCGGCCCCGCCGCACGTCACGGCTCACCGCAAGCTCGCTGTGAATAGTATGGCCGCCACGGCGCCGTCGATTCGACACGGGGGTCCGCACATGTCCGGCCGCTTCGCCGCACGCCTGGTGGTGTCCATCAGCGACGCCGACGTGGGCCGGCGGATCTCGCTGCGCCGTCGCCTGCCAACGGGAGAGTACAGCGACGTCGTCGGCGTCCTCGAATCCTGGTCCGGCGGGATACTGTCGGTGCGTCGGCGGAACGGTGAACTCGTCGAGGTCCCGGAGAAGATCATGGTCGCGGCGAAGGTCGTCCCGCCGCAGCCCCCGCCCCGACGCCCCCGCCGGGAAGGCTGAGTCACCTCGCCGGGTCAGCGCCTGGTGGGAGGCGGGGCGTTCCGGCCGGTGTACGGGGTCAGGGGCAGCGGGCGCCCGGTGAGGAACGCGGTGACGGCGGAGCGGTAAATCTCTGGCTGCTCGGCGTCGATGACGTGTCCCGCGCCCGAGACCTGCACCAGCTTCGCGCCCGGGATCACGTCGCGGTACTCGCGGGCGATCTCCCACCGCTTGTACT
>NZ_SMKT01000139.1 GCF_004348735.1 Actinomadura sp. KC06 | reverse complement strand
GTGCTGGGGGAGTCCGGGGCGGATCCGGGGCGGGTCGCCGTGGCGGACGCCGCGTCCGGGCGTTCGGTGTCGTACGCGGAGCTGGGCGCCATGGTCGGGGCCGTCGCGTCCGGGCTCGTTCGGGAGGGGATCGGGCCGGGGGACGTGGTCGGGCTGCACCTGCCGGATGGGCCGGAGTTCGCCGTCGCGCTGCACGCGGTCATCGCGGCCGGTGCCGTGCCGTTCCCGGTCGACGCGGCCTGCCCCCTGGATGCCGTGGATGCCGTTGGTGCCTGCGTCGTCATCACGTCTTCCGGAGAGTTCGATGGCGCGGCACGGAGATTGGAGATCGACGGTCTGCGCGCGGGGGAGTCAGGGCGCGTGCCCATGCTGGAGGCCGATCTCGACCGTGATGCGGCTCTGCTTGCCTGCACGCGCGGGCCCGGACAGACCGTCCGGCTCACGCATGCCGAGGTCGTGGCCGGGCTGGTCCGGGTCGCCGACGCCGGGATGATCGGGGGCGGCGACACCGTGCTGAGCGCGTTGCCGTTCAGCGATGTGCTCGGGCTGAACGGTGTGCTCAACCCGGCGTTGCGGCTCGGTGCCACAGTGGTCGGACTGGGCGGTCATGACCTGCTGCGGGCGATGCGTGATCACCGGGTGACCGTGGCGGTGCTGCCGCCCCGGCTCGTGGAGGCCCTCGCCTACGACCGCGCCGTGGCCCGATACGACCTGCGCTCGCTGCGCGCCGTTGTCGCGGCGGGCGGACCGCTGGCCGCGGAGGATGCGCGCACCGCGGCGGCCCGGCTCGGCTGTCCCGTCCGGCAGGCGTACGGGCTGGCCGAGGCGGCCGGGTTCACGCATCTCAACCTGCGGGCCGCCGAGGAAGGCACGCTGGACTCAGTCGGACGGGGCCTGCCTGGCGTGACCTGGCGCATCGTCAATCCCCGCAGCGGCGTCTCACAGGCGTCGTACCAGCCAGGCGAGCTGTGCATACGCCTACCCGTCGCGCGGACGGCGGACGTGCCCGTCCGATGGCTGCCCACCGGGGACTCCGCCTTCGCAGACGACCACGGCCGCGTCTTCGTCCTTGGCCGTGTGACGGGCGTGCGCCCCGACCCGCCCGGTGAGCCGGAGCCGGTCCTGGCGGCGCACCCGTCGGTGAGCGACGCCGCCGTCGTACCCGCGCCGGACGGTGATCTCGGTCTCGCGCCGCACGCGTTCGTCGTGCTGGCGGAACCGGTGTCCGAGATCGACCTCCTGCGGCACGTCAACGGCCATGTTCCGCGGACTCGCGCGGTCTCCGCCGTGCACGTCGTGGCCGAGATTCCCCGCACGTCGGACGGGCAGGTCCGGCGGCGGGAGCTGCTGGAACGCGTCGGCCTCAGCCCCTGATGTACACATCCGCCTACACATTTCTTCGGATGTGGCGGCGGGTGCGCGCGGCGTACGTTCGGCGCATGCGCCAGGCAAGCCCCGCAACGCCCATGGTCGCCGGCACCACGATCACCGAGGCCGTCCTGGACGCGGTCAGGGTCAACGCGGCCCGCCGCGGCGGCGCCGCCCTCATCGACCCGACGAGGGAACTCGGCCACGCGGCGTTCGCCGACCAGGTGACGGCGGCCGCGGACGGGCTGCGCCGTCACGGCGTGCGTCCAGGCGACGTCGGCGCGGTGCACGTTTCGGGCGTTTGTGACCTGGCCCTTGCCGTCCATGCGGTCTCCGCGTCCGGTGCCGTCCCGGCGCTGCTTCCGCCGGACGTGAAGACCGCCGAGGCCGCCGCCCTCTTGAACAAGTGCGGTGCCCGCTTCCTGCTGGCCGGTGAGGACACCGCTGTCCGCTCTCTCGCGGCGGCGGAACGCTCCTACGTCAGGCAGATCTTCGCGTTCGGGGACGTCCTGGGCACGACGCCGTTCGGACGGTTGCTGGAGCCAGGCCCCGACGTCGGCGCCCTGCCGTCTCCCGACCCGCTGCGTGACCCGGCGCTGCGGCTGTGCGCGTCGTCCGAGGTGATCACGCACGCCGACCGGCTCGCCGACCTCTACCGTCTCGCCGGCGCGCTCGGCCTCGGCTGCGGCGACGTCCTCGCCCTCTCCGGCCGCGACGTCCCCGCCCCGACCTGGATCGGCCTGACCGACCTGTGCCTCACCCAGGGCGCCACCGCCGTCGGCGTCCCCGGCCCCGGAACGCGCGACCTCCTCGAAGCGATCCTCGACCGAGGGGCCACCGCCGCGGTCGTCACCCCCGCGAAGCTCCGGGCGATCGCGTTCGACCACGGCCGCATCCCCACCACGGGCGTCCGGCTGCTGGTGACGGGCGCACCGTCCGCCGAAGCCGCCCGAGCCTGCCGCAACCGCCACGGCTGGACGGTGTCGCCCCTCTACTGACCCACGACGCCGCCGTCGCCGACCCGCGACACCCTCGTCGTCAGCAAGTCGAACACGACGAACGACGCCCGGGCATGCCCCATCAGCAGCTTGGTCCGCGACGTGGCTGGTGCTGGTTTGCGGCGGTTTCGGTGCTTGCTGAGTGGTGCGCGTCTTAGCGGCTGGGCGCCGGTTGTCGGCGAGTCGAACACGACGAAGGACGCTTGAGGGATGCTCGTAGGAGTGGTCTGCGGCGTGGGCGGTTAGGCGGGTCTGGGGATCGACTTGTGTTCCAGGTAGGCGTGGAGGCCTTCGGGGCCTAGTTCGCGGCCTAGGCCGCTGTTCTTGTAGCCGCCGAACGGGGTGTTCGGGTCGAGGGTGTACATGTTGACGCCGCAGCTTCCGGTGCGGATGCGGCGGGCGACGTCGATGCCGTGGTCGACGTCGGAGGTCCAGACGGAGCCGCCTAGTCCGTACTCGCTGTCGTTGGCGATCCGGACGGCGTCGTCTTCGTCGTCGTAGGGGATGAGGACGAGGACCGGCCCGAAGATCTCCTCGCGGGCGATGCGCATGTCGTTGGCGACGTCGCCGAAGACGGTCGGCGCGACGTACCAGCCGCGTTCGTGCGGGCGGTTCAGGCCGCCGGTGATGAGCTTGGCGCCCTCGTCCTGCCCGACGCGGATGTAGTTCTCGACGCGTTCCTGCTGCCGCTGCGCGACGAGCGGGCCGATCTCGGTGCCGTAGTCGGCGGGGTCGCCGACCGCCAGGCCGCCGACCATCGTCGCGAGGGCGTCGGCGACCTCGTCGTAGCGGCGGCGGGACGCGAGGATGCGGGTCTGCGCGGCGCACGCCTCGCCGTTGTTCATCAGCGCCGCCAGCTTGAAGCCCTCGACGGTGGAGGCGAGGTCGGCGTCGTCCAGGACGATCGCGGCGGACTTGCCGCCGAGTTCGAGCGTCACCCGCTTGAGCTGCTCGCCGCACACCGCGCCGATCTTGCGTCCGGCGGCGGTGGAGCCGGTGAAGGACACCTTGTCGACGTCGGGATGCGCGACGAGGTACGCGCCGACCTCGCGTCCGGCCGGGACGATGTTGACGACGCCGTCCGGGATCCCGGCCTCCTCGATCCACTCGGCGAGCAGGTAGCTGTCGAGCGGCGTCTCCGGGGACGGCTTGGCCACCACGGTGCAGCCGGCGATGAGCGCCGGGGCGAGCTTGAGCATGAGCGTGAACTGCGGCACGTTCCACGGGACGATCGCGGCGACCACCCCGACGGGCTCCCGCGTCACGGTGACCGGGCCGAGCATGCCCGGCCGCTCGTCCTCCCACGTGTAGGCGGCGGCGAGGTCCACGTAGTACTGCAGGACCATCTGCGGGATGGCGGCCTGCCCGAACACCGAGAACATGATCGGCGAGCCCATCTCGGCGGTGACCAGCTCGGCCATCCCGCCCTGCCGCTCGGCGTAGATCGCGGAGAGCCGTCCGACGATCTCGGCGCGCTCGGCCGGCGTCATCCGGGGCCAGGGGCCGTCGTCGAACGCGCGGCGGGCGGCGGCGACGGCGGCGTCCATGTCGGCCCGCGTGCCCTCGGGCACCCGCCCGATCACCTCCTCGGTGTGCGGGGAGATGACGTCGATCGTGCCGGTGCCGGACGGGGCGGCCCACTCGCCGCCGATGAACAGCCGATCATGCTCGCGCATGCTGCCGTGCCTCCCTGCTCCGGCGGACCCCGAATCCACCGGGCCGATCCAGGTAACCGAATGCTTGCTTGGTCACAGCATCGCATGCGGTCCCCGGGCGTTGGCAAGAGGAATGAGACTGGCGTCTCACCCCTGCCGTGTATAACCGGGGCCATGGCTGAGATTGCCGACATTTGGTTCGACGCGTCCTGCCCCTACACCTGGATCACGTCGCGATGGCTGCTGGAGGCGGCGACGGTCAGGCCCATCGAGCCGCGCTGGCACGTGCTGAGCCTGGCGGCGCTGAACGAGGGCCGCGACGACGACCCGGAAGGCGATCCCGAGGGATACCTCTGGATTCCCGCCCGCATCTGCGCCGCCGTCGCCGCGAAGGCCGGGCAGGAGGCGCTCGGACGCTTCTACACCGCGATCGGCACCCGCTACCACGAGCGTGGCGAGATGGAAGCGCGGACGTTCACCGACGCCCTCGCAGACGCCGGCCTGCCCGAAGGGCTCGTCGCGGCGGCGGAGTCGGCGGAGTACGACGACGCCGTCCGCGCCTCGACCGCCGAGGGCATCGGCAAGGTCGGCCCGCACATCGGCACGCCGGTGATCGCGGTGGGGGAGACGGCGTTCTTCGGCCCGGTCATGTCGCGGATCCCGCGCGGCGAGGACGCCGGCCGCCTCTGGGACGGAACGCTCCTGGTAGCCGGTGTCCCCGGCTTCCACGAACTCAAGGGCCGTCCCCACGACGAACCCGATTTCTCCTGACCTCGGAGTCCTCCCAGGGCCAGGAGGGTGAGCTGGACGTCCTAGAGGAGGTGGGCGTTCGGCTTGCGGGCGCGGGCGGCCAGTTCGGGGAGTTCGACCACCTCGATGCCCGCCGCTGTGAGGAGTTCCGCGCCCGTCCCCTCGGCGAACAGGGCGGGCTCCCGCCAGGCGAACACGACCCGCCGGGCGCCCGACGCGATGATCAGCTCCGCGCACGGGCGGGGCCGCGACGCCCGGCGGCCGCACGGCTCCAGCGAGCTGTAGACGGTCGCGCCCGGGACGTCGCCGGCGGCCTTGGCGAGCGCGGCCTCCTCGGCGTGGTCGTGCGGGTCGTCCTCCCGGGAGTGGCCGCGGGCGATCTCGCGCCCGTCCGCGCCGACGATGACCGCGCCGACCGAGAACGCGGTGCGGGACGGCGGGCACAGCGCCGCCAGGTCGCAGGCCAGGTCCAGCCAGCCGAGATCATCCACGCGCGGCCCCGGTGAGATAACGCAGCAGCGCGAGGTCGCCGATGCGCGTGACCTCCTCCAGCCGCATCGGACGGTCCGGCGACTGCGGGAACACCCCGGACTGGACGAAGCGCGGCGCGGACGGGTCGCCGATGAAGAACGGCGCGACGACGAGCTGCAACTCGTCCACGACCCCGGCCGTCAGGAACAGCGTGTGGACGCCCCCGCCGCCCTCGACCATCAGCCGCCGGACACCCCGTCCCGCGAGGTCGCCGAGCATCGTCGCGAGCGTGAGCGGGTCGCCGGCGTCGACGACCTCGGCCAGGCCGTCCAGCCGTGCGGCCAGGCCGCCGGCCGTGCGGGACGGCGCATAGACCAGCTTCGGCGACGCGCCCGTGGTGAAGAACCGCGCGCCGGGGTCGAGGTCACCGCTCCAGGTCAGCGTCACCTTGGTGAGGTCGGGCGGCAGCCCGCGCTCGGCCCGCTTCTCGCGCCGCCGCTCGGACCTGACCAGCAGGCGGGGGTCGTCGGCGCGGATCGTCCCGGCGCCGACGAGGATCGCGTCGCAGCCGGCGCGGACGGCGTCGACACGGTCCCAGTCCGCGGCGCTGGACAGCCGGAGCCGCTCGGGGCTCGCGTCGTCGATGTACCCGTCGGCGGACATCGCGCAGCTAAGCAGCACATAGGGACGCTCGCTCACGCCGTCACCCTACGGCAGCGCCGAAACCGCGCGGCGGGCGCCATTCGAAGATTGTTTCGAGGCGGCCCGGCGTTTCTGCGCGGGATGTGTCGCACGGGATGCCTATGGTTGCTGCGACATGCGACTCCTGCACACCTCCGACTGGCATCTCGGCAGATCTTTTCACCGCGAGGACCTGCTGGCCGCGCAGGCGGCGTTCGTCGACCATCTGGTCGAGACCGTCACGGCGGAGCGGGTCGACTGCGTGCTGGTCTCCGGGGACGTCTACGACCGGGCGCTGCCCGCCGTGGACGCCGTCCGGCTGTGCGACGAGGCACTGCAACGGCTCGCCGCCGTCACCCGGGTCGTGCTCATCGCAGGCAACCATGACTCGGCGCGCCGCCTCGGGTTCGGATCGGCGCTGATGGACGCTTCGGGCGTGCACGTCCGCACCGACTTCGCGACCGTGGGGGAGCCCGTCGTCGTCGGGGACGCCGCGATCTACGGCATCCCCTACCTGGAGCCCGAACTCGTCCGCCACCCCTGGGACCTCGACGAACGCAGCCACGCCGCCGCGCTGGCCGAGGCCATGCGCCGCGTCCGGGACGACGCCGCCCGCCGCGACCTGCGCTCGGTCGTGCTGGCGCACGCGTTCGTCACCGGAGGCGCGGCCAGCGAGAGCGAACGCGACATCTCGGTCGGCGGCTCGTCGCACGTCCCGGCGTCGGTGTTCGACGGCGTCGACTATGCGGCGCTCGGCCACCTGCACGGGTCCTGGCGCATCAGCGACCGCGTCCGGTACTCCGGCTCGCCGCTCGCGTACTCGTTCTCGGAGGAGAAGCACGTCAAGGGGTCGTGGCTGATCGACCTGCGGGACGGCGGCATCGCGGCGGAGTTCGCCGAGGCGCCCGTCCCGCGCCGCCTCGCCCGGGTGCGGGGCCGCATCGACGACCTGCTCACCGACCCGTCCTACGACCGGCTCGAAGACCGCTGGCTCCAGGTGACGCTGACCGACGAGCGCCGCCCGTCCGCCGCGATGGAACGGCTGCGGCGCCGGTTCCCGCACACGCTCGTCCTCGGCTTCGAGCCCGGCGGCGGCGGGACGGACGCCGCCCGCACCTGGTCCGACCGCGTCCGCGAGCGGTCCGACCCCGACCTCGCGGGCGACTTCGTGGCCGAGGTCACCGACGGCCCGGCGACCCCCGCCGAGCGCGCGCTCCTGGACGAGGCGTTCGAGTCCTGCCGCCGTAAGGAGGCGATGGCGTGAGGCTCCACCGCTTAGAGATCAGCGCGTTCGGGCCCTTCTCCGGGACCGAGGAGATCGACTTCGACGCGCTGTCCGGCGCCGGGCTGTTCCTCATCCAGGGCCGGACGGGCGCGGGCAAGACCAGCATCCTCGACGCCGTCTGCTTCGCGCTGTACGGGCAGGTGCCGGGCGTCCGGAACGCGGTGAAGGGGCTGCGCAGCGACCACGCGGCACCCGGCGCCGCGCCGCGCGTGGTCCTGGAGACGACGATCCGCGGCCGCCGCCTGCGCATCTCGCGCTCGCCGGCCTGGGAGCGGCCGAAGCTGCGCGGCTCCGGGACGACGACCGAGCACGCGAAGGTCGTCCTTGAGGAGTTCGAGCACGGCGCGTGGATCGGGCTCACGACCCGGCTCGACGAGGCGGGCGACCTGGTGTCGCGGATGCTCGGGATGACCGCCGTCCAGTTCTGCCAGGTCGCGCTGCTGCCGCAGGGCGAGTTCGCGGGTTTCCTGCGCGCGGGCGCGGACGAGCGCCGCAGGGTGCTGGAGCGGCTCTTCGCGGCGGAGGTGTTCGCGCAGGTCGAGAAGTGGCTGGCCGACCGGCGCGCCGCCACGGGGCGCGAGGCCGCCGGACTGGCCGCGGCGGCGTTGTCGATCGCCGACCGCGTCGCCGAGACGACGGGCGCCGAGCCGCCGCGCGCGGAACGGCCGGCCGTCCCCGCGCCGCGCCGGCCCGAACAGGCGGGGGATCCGTTCGCCGAGGCGGCGGTGCTGCCCGCGTGGGCCGCCGAGCTGGCCGGCGGGCACGAGGACGTCCGCGCGAGCGCCGAGAGGCTGCGCCGGGAGGCCGCGGCGGCGCTGCAGGCCGCCCGCACCGCCTTGGACGAGGCGAAGGCGCTCGCCGAACGGCGGCGCCGCCACGCCGAGGCCGTCGCCCGCCGGGACGCGCTGCGCGAGCGCGCCGGCGACAAGTCGCGGATGGCGTCGCGGCTCGACGCCGCCGCCCGCGCCGACCGGGTCGTGCCGCTGGTGAAGGCGGCCGAGATCCGGCATCACGAGGCGACGCGGGCGCGCCGCTGGGCCGACGAGACCCGCGCCAGGGTCGGCGCGCTCCTTCCGCCGAACGCGTCCGAGGACGTCCTGGCCAAGGCCGAACGCGCCCGCCGGGACGAGATCGCCGCGCTGGAGGGCAGGCGCGCCACCGCCGCCAGGCTGAGGCGGATCGGCTCGGAGCGCGCCGCGCTGGCCCGTGACCTGGCCCGGCTGGAGCCGGAGGAGGCGCAGACCGCCGCGACCCTCGCCGAACTGCCGGGCGTCGTGGAGGCTCGGCGCGCCGAGCTCGACGACGCCCGCATCGCGGCCGCCGGACGTTCCGGAGCCGAGGCCGCCGTCGACGCCGCCCGCCGCCGCCTCGACGCCGCGCAGCGCCGCGACCAGGTCGAACATCGGCTCGCCGGAGCGGAGGCGGCGCACCGCGACGCGGTCGACGCCGCGCAGGACGCCCGGCAGCTCGTCCTCGACCTGCGCCAGGCGCGGCTGGACGGGATGGCCGCCGTCCTCGCCGAAGACCTGGCGGACGGCGAAGCGTGCCGGGTCTGCGGCTCAACGGAGCATCCGGCGCCCGCCACGTCGCTCGCGCTGATCCCGACCGAGGAGCGGATCGACCAGGCGCAGGGCGAGTCCGACCGGGCGCAGGACGTCCGGGAGCAGACCGGCAAGGCCGTCGAGGCGCTGCGCACCGAACGCGACCACCTCCTCGACACCGCCGGCGAGGCGGTCGCCGAGGTCCTCGCCGAGGAGGTCGCGGACGCCGAGCAGGCGCTGCAGGCGGCGGTGGCTCGCGCGGCCGAGGCCGAACGGCTGGAGACGGCCCTCCACCAGCACGAACAGGAGCTCGACCGCGTCCGCGACAGGCGGGACGAGATCGTCCGGGCGCTCACCGAGAACCGCACCCAGGAGAATGAGCTGTCGGCCGAGCAGGCGCGGCTGTCGGCCGAACTGGACGAGGCGCTCGGCGGCGACCCCGCGCTCGAGACCCGCATCGCCCGGCTCGGCGGCGAGGCCGAAGCGCTCGCCGAGGCCGTCGAGGCGCTGCGCGCGTCCGTCCGCGCCGCCGACGAACTGGCCGCCGCCCGCGCCACCGCCAAGGCCGCCGCCGAGGCCGAGGGGTTCCGCACGCCCGACGAGGTCCTGGAGGCCGCGCTGCCCGACGAGGACCAGGGCGTCCTGCGCGACCGGATCCGCCGGCTGGACGACGAGGAGGCCGCAGTCCGCGACCTGCTCGCCGACCCCGCGCTCACGGCGGCCGCCGCCGAGCCCGCGCCCGACCTGCCCGCGCTCGAAGCGGCGCTCCACGCGGCCGACGCCGTGCACGCCGGGGTCGCGTCCGCCGCCGACCGCGCCCGGTACCGCTGCGAGCGCCTCACTGAACTGCGCGAACGGCTGGACGCGTCCGTCCGCGCGTGGCGGCCCGCCGCCGAACGGCACGAGGTCGCCGAACGCCTCGCGGGCCTGACGTCCGGGAAGCACCCGGCGAACCGGCACGCCATGTCGCTGTCCGCCTACGTGCTCGCGGCCCGCCTCGAACAGGTCGTCGCCGCCGCGAACGAGCGGCTGTCGCGCATGTCCGGGGGGCGGTACGCCCTCGTCCACACCACGGAGAAGGCGGCGGGCGACCGCACGAAGGGCGCAGGCGGCCTCGGCCTGCGCGTCGCCGACGCCTGGACGGGCCTCGACCGCGACCCCGTGACGCTGTCGGGCGGCGAGTCGTTCATCACCTCGCTGTCCCTGGCCCTCGGCCTCGCCGACGTCGTCACCGCCGAGGCGGGCGGCGCCGAGATCGGCACGCTGTTCGTCGACGAGGGCTTCGGCACCCTCGACGAGGAGACCCTGGACGAGGTCATGGACGTCCTGGACGCCCTGCGCGACGGCGGCCGGGCCGTCGGCGTCGTCAGCCACGTCGCCGAACTCCGCGCCCGCATCCCCGCCCAGCTCCGCGTCACCAAGAACCGCACCGGCTCCACCGCCGAGATCACCGTCTGACTCGCGCCCCGGTCCGGATGGGGTCAGCCGGAGATGTGCTGGAGGATCACGTTGTGGACGTGGTGGCTCTTGTCGCTGCCGCGGAACTCGACCTCGTAGGTGTGCGTGCCGACGTTGATGGCGATCGTCCCGGTGGAGAAGTACGACCCGGCCCACGACTTGTTGCTCACCACGCTCACCGAGGTGATCTTGGAGTAGGGGACGCTGGTGATGGCGTACCTCTTGCCGGCGAAGCTCTTGTCCTGGATGATCACGCGGCGGTCGGTGAGGCCGATGAAGCCGGTGCCGGTGCCGACCGCGTCGTAGACGGCGATGACCTGCTCGCCGGGCAGCAGGCCGCTCTCGATCTGCTTGAGCTGGCCCGACCTGTCGTGCTGGACCTCGTCGCCCATGCGTCCTCCCGAGTCGTCGCGTTCGTTCCGGTTCATACGTTCATTCCGGTTCGTAGAAGAGTGTCTCAGCCGGGACGCGGACGTCGCCCGGCCCTGGGCCCGTGTTCACGCGCGGCGGCCGAGTTCGTAGCCGAGCTGGAAGTGGGTGAGCACCCCGTAGTCGGACTTCAAGCGCGCGATCCGTTTGGCGAGCGTCCGGTCGCTGACCCCGAGACGTTTGGCGATCACCGTGCCCGTCTCCCCGGCGATGAGCATGCGGACGATCCGGCTCTCCGCCGGTATGGCGGCGCCGGTGGCGAACGGGTCGGACCGCTGCCACACCCGGTCGAAGACGTCGGCCAGGTAGCGCACCACGGCCGGGACGGTCACCGCGACCGCCGTCCCGCCGCCGGGCGGGCCGGGGAGGAAGCAGATCCGCCGGTCCACGATGATCAGCCGGTCGAAGACCTCGTCGTGCGTGCGGACGTCCGCGCCCGCGGCCGAGATCTCGTCGACATAGGCGACCGTCGCCGCGTCGCGCCGGGCAGAGTGCCGGTACAGCGTCCGGATCGACGCGCCGCGCCGCAGGGCGTGCCGGTCGCGCTCCAGCGCCGCGCGGAGCGTCCCGCCGTCGCGCGGTCCGCCCGGCAGGGCGGTGAGCAGCTCATCGCGGCACCGGCCGACGGCCTCCGCGATCCGCCGGTCGATCTTGTCGGTCCCCTCCAGCGGCTCGAACCCGCCGGAACCCGCCGCCGCGTGCGTGCACTCGGCCCAGGCGAGCGACGTCAGCTGCGACTCCATCTCCCGCAGGGCAAGCGCCGCCTGCTCGGCGTGCGACCGGAGGTACCGCAGCGTCTGGTCGAACGGTCCCGCGACGGGCGGCGACGCGTCCGAGGTCTCCTTCGTCCGGGGCGCGCCAGTGGTCTCTCGCATCACGATATTTCCCCCTGTGTGTGGACTTTCCTGACCTGGAATTCGTCCGCCGACAGGGGGAGGGACCTGGCCGCTAACGGCCTCGCCCGGGCTCAGGCGATCTCGCCGCGGAGATCGTCAAAGGTAGAGGCCCGTGCCGTGTTCGGGGCGCTCGCTGGCGATCGCGTGCAGGTCGCGCTCGCGCATGACGAGGTAGTTCTCGCCCTGGATCTCGACCTCGAACTGGTCGCCCGGGTGGAACAGGACGCGGTCGCCGGGCTTGACGACGCGGACGTGGTGGCCGACCCCGCAGACCTCGCCCCAGACCAGGCGGTTCCCCTGCTCCACGGTCGCGGGGATGACGATCCCGCTGGTGCTGCGGCGCTCCCCGCTGTCCTTCTCGACCTTGATCATGACGCGGTCGTGGAGCATCTGGACTTCGAACTTCGGCTCGGACACGCTGGGGAGTTTAGTCGCCAGGCCGAGTGAGAGCGTTCCAGGAGGTTGCGATGATCTCCGGTAGCGCGGAGCGTTCCGGGTGCCAGCCGAGACCGGTCCGGACGGCCGTGGCGTCGCAGATCAGCACGGGCGCCTCGGTTCGCGCCGGGCGCCGCAGGGTGGGCACGGGACGTCCCGTCACCTCCTCGACGGCGGCGACGACCTCGTGGACGGCCGTCCCGATCCCGCTGCCGACGTTGTAGACCCGCTCCTCCCCAGGCTGGACGGCCTCCACCGCCCGGACGTACGCGGCGGCGAGATCGTCCACGTGCAGGTACTCGCGGACGGCGCGCCCGTCGCCGTTGATCTCCAGGTGCGGAGCGTGCCCGGCCGCCACGGCGAGGGCCTTCGGGATCAGGCGCGTCTCGTCCGGGTCCGCCCGGCCGTCCACCGAACCGGCGACGTTGAACGTGCGCAGGACGGCGGCGCCGATCGCGCCCGCCCGGGCGTGGAACCGCACGGCCTGCTCGGCGGCCAGCTTCGACGCCCCGTACGGGCTGGACGGCGCGGTGCTCTCGCTCTCCGGGATCGGCTGGCGCTCCGGCGTCCCGTACACGGCGGCCGTCGAGCCGAACACGACCCGCTCCGCGGGCACTGACTCCAGCAGGTTCACCGTGCCCTGCACGTTCGCGGTGAAGTACCGAAGCGGGGCCTCGAACGACTCGCGGACGCGGGTGAGCGCGGCGAGATGGCACACCCCGTCGTACGGGCCGTCCGGCAGGCTCTCCGGTTCGAGGAGGTCGCCGCGGACGGGACGGACCCCGTCTGGCAACTCCGCGCTCTGGCGGACCAGGCCGTCGACGTCATGCCCGGCCGCGACCAGCCGCCGCCCGACCGCGTACCCGATGTAGCCCGCCGCCCCCGTCACCAGCACCCGCATGAGCCGTGTCTACCCCAGGCGACGGCGCTCGGGAACCCTCGTCACGTCTTGTAGGTGCGTCCGGTGCTGGACGACAGGCGCGCGACGAGCCCGCGCGGCAGGAAGCGGGTCGCGCCGATGAGCGCCTTGTACTGCGGGCCCAGGATGCTGACCTGCACGCCGCGCCGCAGGTCGCGGAGACCGGCGGCGACGACGTCGTCCTTGTCCAGCCACATGAACTCCGGCAGGTCCGACATGTCCATCTGGGCGCGGTCGTGGAACTCGGTGCGCACGTAGCCGGGGCAGAGCGCCATCACGCGGACGCCGCCGTCCGAGCGCCGCCTGATGTCCTCGGCGACGGCCTGGCTGAAGTTCACCACCCACGCCTTGGACGCCCCGTACGTGCCGCGCGTCGCGAACGCCGCCGCGGACGCCACGTTGACGACGCCGCCCCGGCCGCGGTCCAGCATGCCCGGCAGCACGGCGTGGGTGAGCCGCAGGACGGCCTCGCAGTGCACCTTCAGCATGGTCAGCTCGTCCGACACCGGGACGTCCAGGAACACGCCGTTGTGGCCGAACCCGGCGTTGTTGATCAGCAGGTCGACGTCAGCGCCGACGCGTTCCTCCGCCGCCGCCAGGCCGTCCTCGGCGGAGAGGTCGGCGGGCAGCGCCTCGGCTCGGACGGCGTACTTGTCGCGCAGGTCGGCGGCTGATCGCTCCAGCCGCTCGGCGTCGCGGGCCAGCAGGACCAGGTCGAATCCGTCGGAGGCGAGGCGGCGGGCGAAGGCGGCACCGATGCCCGCGGTCGCGCCGGTGATGAAGGCGGTCGGCATGACACCGAGCCTAGGCGGCCCCGACATCGGCAGGGCTACCGGGCGGCGGCGCGCCTGGCGTGGAAGTGCCTCGGGTCGGGACGGCGGGTCGCGCGGCGGTACGCGAACGTGAACCCGGGCCAGTTGTTGACGACCATGCCGTCCGCCGCCATGTACCAGCTCTGGCAGCCCGCCTCCCACACCGTCGAGCGGAGCCGCTCCCGCATCTCGCGCGTGAACGCGTCCTGCACGTCCGGGCGGACGTCGATCCAGGCGAGCCCGGCGCCGCGCAGCGCCTCGACGCAGCCGAGGACGTACCTGAACTGCGACTCCAGCATGTAGATGATCGAGTTGTGGCCGAGGTTGGTGTACGGGCCGTACAGCAGGAACAGGTTCGGGAAGCCGCTGACGGTGATGCCGAGGTGGGCCTGCGCGCCGTCCCGCCACGCCTCGTTCAGCTCCCGCCCGTCCCGTCCGACGATCTTCATGGGGGAGAGGAACTCGGTGGCGCGGAACCCGGTCGCGTACACGATGACGTCCACGTCGTGGTCGCGCTCCGCGGTCCTGATGCCGGACGGCGTGACGCCCGTGATCGGGTCGGTGACGAGGTCCACGTTCGGCCTGGCCAGCGCCGGATAGTAGTCGCTGGAGAGCAGGATCCGCTTGCAGCCCATCGGGTAGCCGGGGATGAGCGCGTCCCGCAGCACCGGGTCGTCGACGCCGTCCCTCAGGGCGTTCTTGAACCGCTTCTCCAGCAGCGCCATCAGCTTCGGATATTTCACGAACCCCAGCGCCCGCGCCTCGTAGGCCGCGTAGACGCGGGCGCGGCTCAGCTCGTACACCCCGGGCACGTGCGCCAGGACGGCCTTCTCCCAGCCCCGGTACGGCCGGTCCGGCTTGTCGATCACGTACGGCGCGGACCGCTGGAAGAGCCGCAGCTCCGCCGCCTGCGCCGCGATCTCCGGGACGATCTGGATCGCGCTCGCGCCCGTCCCGACCACCGCGACCCGGCGTCCCCGCAGGTCGGCGCCGTGGTCCCAGCGGGCGGAGTGGAAGCTCGTCCCGGCGAACGACTCGCGCCCCTCGATCGGCGGCAGCACGGGCCGGTTGAGCTGCCCGCACGCCGACACCAGCACCCGCGCCTCCAGCCCGCCGGACGTCGTGGAGATCCGCCAGAGCGCCGCGTCCTCGTCGAACCGGGCCTCGGTGACCTCCGTCCCGAACCGCACCCGGTCCAGGACGCCGTGCTTGCGGGCGCAGTGCCGCAGGTAGTCGAGGATCTCCGGCTGCTGCGGGAACCGCCGCGACCAGTCCGTCTTCCGCTCGAACGAGAACGAGTACAGGTGGGACGGGACGTCGCACGCCGCGCCCGGATAGGTGTTGTCGCGCCACGTCCCGCCGAGCCCGGCCGCCTTCTCCAGGATCACCACGTCGCGGATCCCGGCCTCCCGGAGCCGGATCGCCATCCCGATCCCGCCGAACCCGCTCCCGATGATCACCACGCTGTGCGCCATGGCCGTCCCGAATCTCGTTCCGCCGCGGTCCCCCCGAGGGTAGGTGACCGTGAAGGCACCGAACAGACGCCGGAATCGCGGTTTTGTCGGCGGCCCCTGCCACGATTCCCGCCATGCTCCACGACTCGCTCGCAGCGGCGGCGCGCCAGGGCGACCCCCACGACTCCCTCAGGCTCGCAGCGGTCGCGCGGCTGGACGCCGGGGTGAGCTCGCGCCGTGGCTGCGGGGCGCGGACCGCGAGCTGGCGCGCGTGGACGTTCCGGCCGACGACCGCAAGCGGGTCGCGCGGCGCCTGTCCACAATGCTCGCCGACATGGAGGAGGCACACGCGCCGTCTGGACTGATACCCGAGCGCGGCGCGTGGGCCGAGGCGCTGCGCTCGCGCGTGAGCACGGAGCCGGGGGCGACGGCCGAGTTCGCGCGGTTCGTCCGGCATCTGGGGCGGCTGTCATCGCCGCGTCCCTCGCAGAAGTGGCGCCGCGAGTGCGTCTCGCTCGCGGACGCGGCGTCCATGCGCGGCACCGTGGCCGAATGCCTCCGCGCGCTGGTCGAATGCGAGCCCCAGTGCAGCAGGAAGGACGGCGCCCACGCCGACTGGATCGGCGGGCACGAGTACCACTACCACTACCTGGTCCATCAGAATCACGGGGACTTCGCACGCGGTGTCGTGTGGGCGGCGGCCCTGACCGGCGGGCCGGGGACGGTGCCGCTCCTCGGCGGGCTGGCGCTGCGCGCCGGGACGCGCAACGGCGACCTCTACGAGGACCTCAAGCTCGCGGGCGCGGCTTCCTCGCCAACGGCTTCTTCGTCCTGGCCGGCGACCGCCAGGTCGAGGACCTGGACGAGGAGGTAGACCTCACCGCCGACCCCGAACTGGTGTTCGTCAAGCTGGTCCCACTGGCGGGCGGCTAGCTGATCAGGCCGAACTCGTGGGCGCGCAGCCCCGCCTGGAAGCGCGACTCGGCGTCCAGCAGGGTGAGGATCTCCGCGAAGCGGCGGCGATAGGTGCGCAGGGACATGCCGAGGCGGCGCGCGGCGGACTCGTCCTTCAGGCCGCTCGCGAGCAGCCGCAGGATGCGCAGGCTCTCCTCGGACAG
Organism: Actinomadura sp. KC06; assembly: GCF_004348735.1. Classification (GTDB taxonomy): domain Bacteria; phylum Actinomycetota; class Actinomycetes; order Streptosporangiales; family Streptosporangiaceae; genus Spirillospora. The sequence goes on along the minus strand of NZ_SMKT01000139.1, from coordinate 6,426 downwards.
CGCGGGCGGCCGGTCGCGGCGGTGGTCGTCCAGGTCGGTGGCCTTGTCCCAGGTCGCCTCGAACAGCGAGATGACGCCGCGGACGACGCTCGGCGACCGCACGACCGTGTACTCGCGTACGCCGCCCACCGGCGGGCCCGCGAGGATCGCGACGCGGCGGTCCACGATGATCGTCTCGTGGGGGAGGGCCGTCGTGCAGATCCGGACGCGGGCGCCCGCCTTGTTGATCTCCACGAGGTGCCGCTCGGACTCCTCGTCCGCGAGCGCCGCCGGGTTGTGCAGCTTGTAGGTGACGGGCCGGGGCTTGGTCCGGTACCGCTCGGCGACCATCCGCTCCCGGTAGCCGGGCATCGCCCAGGTCTTCAGGTCGGTCGCGGCGCAGGCGAACTCCTCGCACCCGAGGAACAGCGGCCCGGCGCGCTCGGCCAGCTCCGCCTCGCCGCGCAGCACGACGTTCCGGTCCATGTCGACGCTCATCGCGTTTCAGTCCGCATCGCCCTTCAGTCTGCCACGCGGCTGGCAGCAACCTGCCAGCCGTTCGTCCAGGCTGGGGGACCGCAGCACAGTGGGACGCATGACGACACAGATCACCACCGGCGGGCATTTCGATCTCGGCGGCGACCTGCGGGTCGCCCGGATGGGCTTCGGCGCGATGCGCCTGCCGCAGAGCCGCCTGCACGGCCCCGCGAACGACCGCGGCACCGGCCTGGCGATCCTGCGCAGGGCCGTCGAGCTCGGCGTGGACCACATCGACACCGCCGCCTTCTACTACGCGCAGGGCGGGCCCGCCGCCAACGAGATGATCCGCGCGGCGCTCGCCCCCTACCCGGACGGGCTGGTCATCGCCACGAAGGTCGGGCCGTACCGGGAGCCGGACGACCCGCACCCGTCCGGGCAGATCCCCGCGTCCGGGCTGCGCGCCGAAGTGGAGCGGAACCTGCGGGAGCTGGGACGCGACCACCTCGACCTCGTCTACCTGCGACCGGGCGGGCTGGAGACGCCGATGGACGAGCCGATCGGGGAGCGTTTCGCGGTCCTGGCCGCGCTCCGGGACGAGGGCGTCATCCGCCACCTCGGGCTCAGCCACGTCAGCGCGGCGCAGCTCGCCGAGGCGCAGGAGATCGCGCCCGTCGCGGCGATCCAGAACCGGTTCGACGTCACGCAACCGCGGGACGTCGAACTCCTCGCCGTCTGCGAACGCGAGAACATCGCCTACGCGCCGTACTTCCCGCTCGGCGGGTTCGGGATCCCCGACGACGAGCGCGTCAACGCGATCGCCGCGCGGCACGGCGCCACCGTCCCGCAGGTGCTGCTGGCGGGCCTGCTCGCGCTCTCGCCGGTGATGCTGGCGATCCCCGGCACCGGCTCCCCGGCCCATCTGGAGGAGAACCTGGCCGCCGCCGGCGTCGTCCTGACGCCGGACGACCTTGCCGCGCTGCGCGGCTAGCGCTTTCGTCGCCGATCGTCATCCCGACCGCCTACCCTGAAACGCACTTACGGTCAGGGGGGATCGGGATGTCGGCGACGCGGCTGCTGGTGCTCGGCGGCGTGCGGCGGTTCGGGCGGGCGCACGGCTACGAGGTCCGCCGCGAGCTGATCTCGTGGGGCTCGGACGAATGGGCCCACGTGAACCCCGGCTCGGTCTACCACGCGCTCAGGCAGCTCGCGAAGGAGGGCATGCTCCGCGCGCACGAGGTGGAGGAGAGCGACGCCGGGCCGCCGCACACCGACTACGAGATCACCGACGCGGGCCGCGCCGAGTTCCTCCGGCTGCTGCGCTGCGCCCTCGCGAACGTCGACGTCCGGCATCCGGAGATGCTGACCGCCGGGCTCGGGTTCCTCACCGAGCTGCCGCGCGCCGAGGCCGTCCGGCTGCTGCGCGAGCGGCTGGACGGCCTGGCGGTCCGGCGGTCGTCCGTGGCCCCGCGCCTCGACGCGCAGGACCCGGACGACCACCTGCGCGAGCTCCTCGGCTGGTGGGTGCACTCCGCCGACTCCGCCGCCGACTGGACGCGGCGGCTGATCGGGCGGCTGGAGTCCGGCGCCTACGTCATGGCCGACGACCGCGGCTCCCCGGCGTCCGGGTCGTCGCCTGCCGGGTCGTCGCCGGCCGGGTCGCCCGCGGGGTCGTCCGCCGCGCCCGTCAGCCTCCAGCCGCCGCGGCGGCGCAGGACGAGCACGAAGTAGGCGGCCGACACCGCGATCACCGAGACGGTCACGATCAGGCTCGGCCGCCCGATCTCCGGGTCCTTGGCGTTCTGGTAGATGACGTAGCCGAGCGCGGCGAGCGCGGCGACGGGCGCGACCGGGAACCACGGCATCCGGTATCCGGCGTGCGCGGTGGTCCCGTTCCGGCGGCCGACGATCACCGCCAGGCAGAGCGCGCCGTACACGGCGACGAGGGACGTGCCGGTGACGACGAGCAGGAACTTCTCGTCCAGGAAGCACGCGGCGGCGCTGAGCACCCCGGCCACGATCGTCGCGATCCACGGGGTGCCGAAGCGCGGGTGGACCGCCGACAGCGCGCCGTCGATCTTCGGCGTCCAGGTGCGGTCCCGTCCCGAGCTGAAGATCAGCCGGGCGGTGAGCAGCATGATCGCGATCACCGCGTTGAAGATGGCGAGCGCGATGGCCAGGCTGATCACGGTGTTGACGGTGTCGCCGGCCCGCTCGGTGATGAAGTACTCCATCATGTTCTCCGAGCCGAGCAGGCGCTCGATGTCGGGCGAGCCGAGCAGCACGGCCGTGACGGGGATGATCTCAGCCGCCACCGTGATGCCGAGGGCCCACAGCACGGTCCGCGCCACCGCCCGGTGCGCGTCGTGGGTCTCCTCGCCGAAGTAGACCGCCGAGCCGTACCCGTTGTAAGCGAAGATCGCGACGGCGGTGGCCGCCGCGATCAGACCCGCGGACGCGGCGGTGAGGCCCCCGCCGTCCCCCGCCACGACCGGGTCCGCGAGCAGGTCGGTGAACGGCCGCTCGACGTTCAGGAAGCCCAGCCCGGCCAGCACGAGCAGCGCGGCCATCTCGATCGCCAGGAAGATCCCGGTGACCACCGCGTTGACCTTGATGTCGAAGATCGCGATGACGGTCGCGATCGCGACCGTGACCGCCGCGATGACCGGGCCGTTGAGGCCGTCGATCAGGACGCCGAGGTAGGTGCCGACGCCGAGCGCGATCACCGCGAGGATCAGCAGCTGGGTGATGAGGATCAGGCCGAGCACGATGAAGCCGGCCGGGCGGCCGAGGGTGCGGCCGACGATCGCGTACTCGCCGCCGGTGAGCGGGTACGCGGACGCCAGCTCGGCGTACACGAACGCCATGAAGATCCCGACGACGCCCGCGGCGGCGAAGCTCAGGAACGCGCCGGTGCCCGCCTGCGAGAGCACCCCCGGCGCGATGATGAACACGGAGGACGCGGGCGTGATCGCCGACAGCACGATGAGCAGGGCGCCGATCGTCTTCAGCCCGCGGTGCAGCGCGGGCGGGCGGCCGGCGGCTGCCGGTGGACGGACCTCGGGTGCGGCCATGGGGCACCTCCTGGACAAGAATTCGTCGAACGAGTATCAAAGAACCACCCGCTGTCTGGTCAATAGCCGAGGTCATAACGACTTGGTCTCGGGTTCCTGCGGCGATGGCTTGACTTGCGTTGTCTGAACGATCTTCGGAGAATGTCGGCATGGCACGACCCAGCAGGGCCCATGAGCGGCGGGCCGACCTCGTCGCCGCCGCCCGCCGCGCGGTGATCGGCCGCGGCATGCTCGATCTGCGGCTGCGCGACGTCGCCGCGGAGGCGGAGATGTCGCCCGGCTCCGTCCTGTACTACTTCCCGACGCTCACCGACCTGCTGCGGGAGGTGCAGCGCGAGGCCGTCGAGCGGTTCTGCGCCGCCCGCGAGGACGCCGTCCGGGACGAGCCCGACCCGCGGCGGCGGCTCATCGCGATGATCCGCAGCGGCCTGCCGTCCGGCCCGGACGACGATCTGTGCGTGCTGCTGTACGAGCTCGGCGCCGTGGCCCGCCGCGACCCCTCCTACGCCGCCGAGCACATCCGGCTGTACGAGCGGCAGGTCGGCATCTACGCCGGGATCCTGGAGGCGGGCGCCGCCACCGGCGCGTTCACGCTCACCCGCGACGCCGGCGCGATCGCGCGCAACCTCGTCGCGCTGGAGGACGGCTACGGGCTGCACATGACCATGGCCGTGCCCACCCTCGACGCCGCGCGGGCCGCGAGCCTCCTGCTGGCCTGCGCGTCCGACGCCATCGGCCGCGACCTCGGCGACCCCGGGTCCGGCGATCAGGAAGGAGACCGATGACCCGAGCCCGCTCGTTCGGCCTGCCGCTGCCCGGCACCCCCGGCCCGAACAACGCGATCACCGACGTCCCCGGGGTGGAGGTCGGCTACACCACGCTGATCTCCGGCGACGGCCCGCTGCGGCGCGGGGAGGGCCCGGTGCGCACCGGCGTGACCGCGCTGCTGCCGCGCGGCCGGGACGGCTTCCTCGACCCGTGCGCCGCCGGGATCTACTCGCTGAACGGCAACGGCGAGATGACCGGGTCGCACTGGATCGCCGAGACCGGCGCGCTGACCCTGCCCGTCATGATCACCAACACGCACGCGGTCGGCGCCGCCCATCGCGGCGCGATCGACTGGGCGCTGCGCGAGCGGCCCGGGTTCCAGGAGTGGATGCTGCCCGTCGTCGCCGAGACCTGGGACGGCTACCTCAACGACATCGGCGGCGACCACGTCCGGCCCGGGCACGCCGTCGCCGCGATCGACGCGGCGGCCGGCGGCGCGGTCGAGGAGGGCTCCGTCGGCGGCGGGACGGGCATGAACTGCTACTCGTTCAAGGGCGGCAGCGGGACGTCCTCGCGGGTCGTGGCCCACGGCTCCGACTCCTACACGGTGGGCGCGTTCGTCCAGGCCAACTTCGGCGGGCGGCGCCAGCTCACCGTCTGCGGGGTCCCGGTCGGCGCCGACCTCGCCGACGACAACCCGATCGAGGACGACGACTGGCTCGCGCCGCCCGGCTCCGGCTCCGTCATCGTCGTCATCGGGACGGACGCGCCGCTGCTCCCCGGCCAGTGCAAGGCGCTCGCCCGTCGCGTCCCGCTGGGGCTCGCCCGGACCGGCGCCTACGGGGCGCACGGGTCCGGCGACATCTTCCTCGCCTTCTCCACCGCCAACCCGGGTGCGATCAGCGGCGGCTTCCCCGACGGCGAACCCGGCTACGACACGCTGCGGTTCGTCCCGTGGAACCGGATCGACCCGTTCTACGAGGCGGTCGTGGAGACGGTCGAGGAGGCGGTGCTGAACGTCCTGCTCGCCGGCCGCACCATGATCGGACGGGACGGCCACCGCTCCCCGGCCCTCCCGCACGACCGGCTGAAGGAGCTGCTCACCGCCCGCGGCGTGCTGTGACGGATCAGGCTCACGTGTCGGGGAACGCCTGTGGGACGATCACGCGCAGCGCGTTGCCGCGCAGCCGGATCGACACCGGGGTGCGGCCGCGGATCTCGCCGTCCACGTCCACCGGCATCGGCGGATCGGTCTCGATCTCCACGTGCGCGGTGGTGAGGAACGCGTCCTCCTCCAGCGTCCGCCACCGCCCGGTGAGGGCGTGCCGCGCCGTCGCCGACAGCAGCCGCAGCCGCCGCTCGTCGCCCCACCGGTAGACGGCGAGCAGCCGGTCGTCCGGGCTGGCGTCGCGGGCGATGCGCTGCCCGCTCTGATGCGCGCCGTTCGCGACGTTCAGCTGGTGGGTGACCAGCTCGCGGGTCTCCCCGTCGATCGTGATCCGGGCGGTGAACGCCTCGTGCCGGGGCAGCAGCCGCGCCGCCGTCAGCGCGTACGCGGGACGGCCCACGAACCGCTTGAGCGCGTGCGGGACGCTCTCCGCCACCTGGACCGATATGCCGAGGCTCACCATGTTCGCGAAGATGTGCTCGCGGTCGGCGCCGGGCCCCTCGCCCTGAGGGTCGCCGGTGCTCTCGAACCAGCCGACGTCGACGTCCGCGACCTTCCCGCCGGCGGGGCGGCCGACGGCGAGGGTCCGGACCGCGCCGGGCAGGTCCATCGGCAGCTCCAGGCTGCGCGCGAAGTTGTTGGTGGTGCCGAGCGGCAGCACGCCGAGCGCGATGTCGCGGTGCGCGAGATGACCGACCGCCTCGGCGATCGTGCCGTCCCCGCCGCCGACCACGACGAGGTCGGGTTCCAGCGCGAGGACGTCGGAGAACAGCTCCCGCAGCCGGGTCGGGTCGGTCACCGGGAACACGTGGACGACGTCGACGCCCGCCTCGCGCAGCATCCGCCGGGCCCGGCCGTAGAGCCGCCGCCCCCGCCGCGACCGGGAGTTGATCACCAGCGCGGCGCGCCCGCCGCCCCCGATGTCGGCCTCAAGCTCCGCTTTGCTCCGCATCCCGACAC
>NZ_SMKT01000138.1 GCF_004348735.1 Actinomadura sp. KC06 | reverse complement strand
CCCGCCGCCCCCACGGCGATGGCCGCCAGCCCCAGCGCCAACGCCGCCCTGCGTCCGGACATTGCACCCCTCCCCTACTTTCTATACATGTTTGGTCGAGAAAGAATGATACAGACGGACGGCGGCGTCCACACATGACTTGGGGGTAAGAGTCGTCTCAGCGGCCGGTTTCGGTGCGCCAGCGCGTGAAACGGCGCTCGATCAGGACGAGCAGATGGTTGAACAGCAGCCCGAGCGCGGAGATCGCGACGATCCCGGCGTACATGTCGGCGATCGCGAAGTTCTGCTGGGACGAGTTGATCAGGAACCCGAGCCCCTCCTTCGCGCCCACCATCTCCGCGACGATCATCACCAGCACCGCGGTGGCCCCGGCCAGCCGGATCCCGGTGAAGATCGTCGGGACGGCGGCGGGCAGGATGACCTTCTGGAAGATGCGCGGCGCGGGCAGCCCCAGCGACCGCGCGGACTTGACCAGCGTCGGGTCCACGGTCCGGACGGCGCTGATCGTGTTGAGCAGGATCGGCCACGTGCACGCGTACAGGACGATCGCCACCTTCGACGTCTCGCCGATGCCGAGGATCAGGATGAACACCGGCAGCAGCGCGATCGCGGCGGTGTTGCGGAACAGTTCGAGCAGCGGGTTCAGCAGCTCCGCGACCGGCCGGTACCAGCCGATGAGCAGGCCGAGTGGCACCGCCAGGACGATCGCCAGCCCGAACCCGGACAGCGAGCGGACGAGGCTCGTCCGGGCGTTGCGCCACAGCTGGCCGCCCTCGGCCAGGTCCCACAGCGCCGGGACGACCTCCGACACCGGCGGCAGGAAGATCGGGTCGACCAGGCCGGCGCGCGGGGCCAGCTCCCAGACGGCGAAGAACGCGACGAGCGCGACCGTCCGCCGGAGGATGGCGGCCGCCGCCGCGACGGCTCGCGGGATCGCCGGGCGGCGCGGCCGGGTCGGGGGCAGCGCGGCGGCGGGCCCGGGCTCGGTGAGTTCGGGCGCTTTCGTGGTGCTAACCATGCTGGGCCTCCTCCTCCTTCCGCGGCGCCGGGACGGTCAGCCGCTGTGCCGTCTGGACCTCGTCACGCAGCAGCGACCACACCCGGTGGCGGTGCGCCGCGAACTCGGGGCTCGACCGGACGTCCGCGTCGTCGTCGCGGGGCCCGAGGTCGATGCCGACGACCTCCTTCACGGTGCCGGGCCGCGCCGTCAGCACGGCCACCCGTCCGCCCAGGTAGACGGCCTCGTCGATGCCGTGGGTGATGAACACGACGGTCTTGCCCGTCCGCGCCCAGATGCGCAGCAGCTCGTCCTGGAGGGACTCGCGGGTCTGCGCGTCGAGGGCGGCGAACGGCTCGTCCATGAGCAGCACGTCCGGGTCGTAGGCGAGGCTGCGGGCGATCGCGACCCGCTGCTTCATGCCGCCGGACAGCTCGTGCGGATAGCGGTCGGCGAACGCGGACAGGCCGACGAGATCGAGGTGCTCGCGGGCGATCCCGGCCCGCTCCCGGCGGCGGAGCCCGGTCCGGGACGCCGCCGCCTCCAGCCCGAACTCGACGTTGCGGAGCGCCGTCCGCCACGGGAGCAGGGCGTACTGCTGGAACACGATGCCCCGGTCGAGGGCGGGGCCGGTGACCTCCGTCCCGTCGATGAGGATCCGCCCGGACGACGGCGCGGCCAGCCCGCCGATCAGATCGAGCAGGGTCGACTTCCCGCACCCGGACGGGCCGACCACGACGAGGAACTCGCCGTCCGCGACGTCCAGCCGGACGTCGTGGAGCGCGGTGAACTCGCCGCCGCCCCGGACGGCGAACGTCTTCCCGACACCCGCAATGCTGATCTTCGGGGTCTTCGAGGTCATCGTCCGCCCCTCCCGCTCGCGTACGGGTTGAACTCGTTGGTGTACAGGTCGGCTGCCTTGACCTCGCCCTTCGGGATCTGGCCGACGTCCTCCAGCCACGCCCGCCAGGTGCCGAACTCCCGGTCGGTCATCACGCCGCCCGCGCCCGCCACGCCCCACGACTTCCAGTACCGGAGCGCGTCGGCGTTCTCGTTGCGTCCCCGCGACCGGAGGATCTTCGTCATGCGGTCGATCACCTCGGCGCGCGGCCGCTCCCGCGACCATTCGATCGTCCTGGCGACCCCGGCGGTGAAGGCGCGGACGGTGTCGGGGTTGCGCTCGACGAAGTCGTCCCGGAAGACGTAGGACCCGGCGGTGAACTCGCCGAGGAAGTCGAGGTCCTTGAACAGCGTGCGGACGCCGCCGGACGCGATCGCCTTGTCGCGGAAGATCCCGTTGAGCGCGGCGACGTCGAGCCGCCCCTGCCGCAGCGACTGCTCCATCGTGACGGGCGGCACCGCCAGCGCCTCCACCTTCGCGATGTCGCCGCCGGACAGCCCGTTGCGGCGCAGGTAGAGGTCCTGGACGGCCTGGGAGTGGCCGCCCAGCGTGTTCATCCCGACCTTCTTGCCGATCAGGTCGCGGGGTGACCTGATCCGGCTGTCGGCCAGGACGAAGAAGCCGTTGTAGGACAGCTCGTCGGTGCCGTAGTAGCCGATGACGGCCGTGATCGGCGCCCCCGCCTCCCGCAGCTTGACGACCGCGCCGTTGAACGCGCCGCCGAAGTCGACCTGCCCCGTGGCCGCGGACTGGACGTCCTGCGGCCCGCTGATCGTGTTGCCGATCCATTGCAACCGCACGTCGCCCAGGTGGCCGAGGTCGGCGGCGAGTTCCGGCAGCGTGACCTGGCCTGTCCAGCCCTGGTAGCGCAGGGTGCTCGTGCGCCGGGCGCTCCCCGCCGCGCCCCCGCAGGCGGCGGCGACCGGGACGGCGGCGGCCGCGGCCGCGAGCGTGGAGATGAATCGTCGTCGTGTCGTTCCCGTGCTGCGCGTGCTGCCCGCGCCGCGCGTGCCGGCCGTCGCGATCAAGAGCGTCTCCAATTTCCGACTCAACCGATAGGAATTGTTGACTATACCTCGCGGCCGTGCTTCGCTCTAGGGACAGCGGGTTCCTCCTTCCCCCACTACGAGAGAAGAGGTGGATGCATGTCCGACTTCGACATCCGCAGGATCGGCGGGCGCATCGGCGCGGAGATCACGGGCGTCGACGTCCGCGACCTGTCCGACTCGATCTTCGGCGAGATCCACGCCGCGCTCCTGGAGCACAAGGTCCTCGGCTTCCGCCGGCAGGACCTCACCGACGACGACCAGGTCGCCTTCGCCTCGCGCTTCGGCGCGCTCACCGGCGCCCACCCCACCGTCCCCGCCGTGGACGGACGCCCCGAGATCCTGCCCGTCGACAGCGAGTCGGGACGGGCCAACCACTGGCACACCGACGTCACCTTCGTGCGCACCCCGCCAAAGATCAGCACGCTGCGCGGCCTGGTCATCCCGCCCTACGGCGGCAACACCCTCATAGCCAACTCCGCCGCCGCCTACCGCGACCTGCCCGACGAGCTGCGCGAACTCGCCGACCGGCTCTGGGCCGTCCACACCAACGACTACGACTACGTCAAGCCCGGCAAGAGCGGCGCCGACCCCGCCAAGGCGGCCGAGCACCGCAAGGCGTTCGTGTCCCGAAAATGGAAGACCGCCCATCCGGTGGTGCGCGTGCACCCCGAGTCGGACGAGCGGAACCTGTTCATCGGCGGGTTCGCGCAGAGCATCGTCGGGCTGTCGTCCCAGCGGGAGGGACGCGCCATCCTCGACATCCTGCAGTCCTACGTCACCCGCCCGGAGAACGTCCTGCGCTGGGTGTGGGCCCCGGGCGACCTGATCGTGTTCGACAACCGGATCACGCAGCACTACGCGCCCGACGACTACGGCGACCTGCCGCGCCTGCTGCACCGCGTCACCGTCGCGGGCGACGTCCCGGCCGGTGTCGACGGGCGGCGCAGCTACCTGGTCGAGGGCGACGACGCGTCCCACTACACCCCCGCCGTCACGGCGGCCTGACGGGTGACATGCGGCCGGGCACGGTGAGGGCTGGCACCGTGCCCGGCCGCGACCCGCCGGGCCGTCCCCCACACAGGGCGGCCAGGCGGGCCGCGGGGTCGATCCGGCGGGCCGCCGGTCAGGTGAGCGCGGCCCGCCGGCCTGCGGCCCCAGCCCGCAGGCTCACCTGCCCAAGGTCATTGGACGGTGAGGGTGTAGACGCCGCCGCCGGTCCTCGACGCGCCGTCCGTGGCCGTGATGTTGATCTTGTAGGTGCCCGGGGTGAACGGGGCGACGACGGTGACCTGCGAGGTCCCGCCCGGCTCGACGGACGGCGGGTTGAAGAACGGCGCGAAGAACAGGCCCGTCCCGGACCCGCTCAGGCGGCTCGCGCCCGTCCCGCCGGTGACGGTGATCGTCGCCCGGGCGAACCCGCCGCGCTGCACGGTGCCGGACGCCGGCGAGATCGCCACCTGCGGGCCCGCCGTGTCGCCGCCGGCGCCGACGGTCAGCGTGTAATCGGTGGTCTTCGTCCCGGACGCCCCCTTCGCGTTGACGGTGATCTTGTAGGTGCCCTCGGGGGTGGACGCCGACGTCTGGACGGTCAGCTTGGCGGTCCCGCCCGCGTCGATCGCGGACGGCTGGAAGGTCGCCGTCGCACCGGCGGGCAGCCCCGACGCGGACAGGTCGAGCTTCTCCGCGCCCTGCGTGCCGGGCTGGCTGGTGACCGTCGTGGAGACGTGCTTGCCGGGCTCGACCTTGCCGGACGCCGGGCTGACGCCGACGCCGAACGTCCCGTCGCCGGGTTCGGTGCCGATGGTCTTCTTGGCCCAGTCGCCCATCTCGTTGGTCAGCCGGGCCATGACGCCGTAGCGGTCGCAGGTGCCCGCGCCCCACGACACGACGCCGACGACGACGCCGTCCACGGTGAACGGGCCGCCGCTGTCACCGGAGCAGATGCCCGTGTGACCGTCGTCGTATCCGGTGCACAGCATGACCTCGCCGTTGACCCGGACGTCGAAGACCTGGCAGCCGTTCGGATCGTTGATCGGCAGCGTGGTCGTGTACAGCTCGCCCGGCTGGTGCTTGCCGAACCCGAGCACGACACCGGACTTGCCCGGCTGGGTCAGCGCGCTGTCGCCCGACCCGGCGACCTTCGCCCACTGGCTCTGCGGCACCGGGATGTCGTCCTCCGTCGTGACGACGGCGACGTCGTACCCCTTCTTCCAGTCGTTCGCCTGCCTGTACTGCGGGTGCGTGACGAACTTCGCGACCTTCGTGCGGAAGACCTCGTCGCCCGAGCTGTTCAGGTCGTCGTCGCCGTACACGTAGCTCTTCGCGCCGGTGACGTCGATCATGCAGTGCGCGGCGGTGAGGATCGTCCGCTTCCCGACGACGGAGGCCGTGCAGGACGCGCCCTGCGGCCCGCCGCCGCCGACCCGGAGCCCCGCGATGATCGACGGGTGGTCCTTGTACGAGGCGCGCTGGCCGTTGACGATGCCCGGGGCGGGGGTCGTGCCGGGCTGGAGCTGGTCGGTGGGGATGGCCGCGGTGCTGCGCGGGCGCGGCTGGTCCGCCGCGGCCTGGCCGGTCAGGGGCAGGATCGTCGCGGCCAGCACGAGGGCCAGCGGCACGATCAGACGCGGTGCTCTCATTCGGGGTGCTCTCATTCGGGTTCCCTCTGCTGATGGGGGGTGATGGGAACGGGGATGATCATCAGAAGGTGATGGACCAGCCCGTGAGCCTGCCGGTGTCGAACCGGTACACGTCCTGGATCTGGAGCTTCCAGGTGCCGTCGGCCTTCTCGCCGGACGCGTTCACGGTGTAGGTCTTGTGCAGCCCGCCGGGCTCGGAGACGCCGCCCGCCTTCTTGAGGCTGTGCACGGCGCCGCTCGGAGCGACGAGGTCGATCACCAGGTCGCCGGTGTAGCCGTGGTCGATGTCCACCTTGACCGGCAGCGCGGCCGGCGCCGCGCCCTCGCATCCGTCCTGGACGATCGTGCTGCCGACCGCGGGGCGCGGGGTGCCGTCCGCGGCCGGGTCCGGGATCTCGACGTCCTCGTCGCTGGACTTGGTGCCGCACGTCGTCGTGCCGCCGCCGATGAAGCCTGTCCACAGCAGCTTGTTCGGGGAGCCGCTGCCGGGGTTCGTCACGAGCCCGGGGGTGGCGTTGTCGACGAGCGCGTCCTCCACCTGCGCCGGCGTGGCGCTCCCGTTGGCCTGCAGGTACATGGCCGCCGCGCCGGCGACGTGCGGCGTCGCCATCGACGTGCCGCTGCCGGTGCGGAAGCCGCCGGTGTGGTCGGACGAGTAGATGTTGCCGCCCGGCGCGAACAGGTCGAGGCACGTGCCGTAGTTGCCGCTGCGGCTGCCGCCCTGGTTGATCCAGCCGACGGTGATCGCCTCGGGGACCCGGGCGGGGCTGGTGCCGCACGCGTCCTGGCCGTTGTTGCCGCCGGCCACCGCGACCACGAACCCCTTCGCCACCAGCGCCTTCACCTGCTGGTCGCCTACGCCGACCGTGTCCATGCCGAGGCTCATGTTCACCACGGCCGGGCGGGCGCCGTTCGCGCCGACCCACTCCAGCGCGCTGACGGTCGCCGAGTCCGGGGCGCTCCCGCCGCAGCCGAGCGAGCGGACCGCGACGACCTTGGCCTTCTTCCCGACGCCGACGGTCTTGCCGGCGATCGTCCCGGCGACATGCGTGCCGTGCCAGAAGCAGTCGGACGCGTCGGCGTCGTCGTCCACGAAGTCGTAGCCGTGGGACGCCCGCCCCTCGAACTCGGGGTGGTCCTTGTTGACCCCGGAGTCGATCACGTAGGCGGTGACGCCGTCGGCGGTGTTCGGATAGGTGTACTTCTTGTCCAGGCTGGTCGTCTTCTGGTCGATCTGGTCGAGGCCCCAGGACGGCGGGTTCGGCTGCTCGCCCGCCGTCGCCCGCGCGGTGCCGTCCTCGTACACGGCCTTGACCGACGGGTCGGCCGCCAGCCGCCGCGCCTGCTTCGCGGACATGTTCCGTACCGCGAACCCGTTGAGCGTGACCGTGTAGGTGGCGCGGACGAGTCCGCCATAGCGCCTGGTCAGCTCGGCCGCCTGTCCTTGGGCGGCCGCTGGGGCGTCGTCGCGGAGTACGACGATGTACTGGCCGGCGACCGGACGGTCCGCCCGCATCACCGTGCCCTCCGGCTCGTCCGCGGCGGCGGTGCCGCCCGGCAGCGCGGCGGCGCACGCGAAGGCCATGAGGACCGCGGCCAGCGGTGCGCCGCGCATGGCCCTCCCTTCGGTTCGCGCCGGAATTCGCCATGTGGCTGGCATGACCACTCCTTCGTCCTGACCCGGACGGTTTCCGGCCGTCCGGACGAGTGGCCATTCAGGTGGGGGTAGGGGAGCGGGCGGCCACTCGGCGGCTACAATCCGCCGCCGATCCGCGCTGAACAACCGTGGCAACACCCCGTAGGGATACGGGATTAAGAATCACGATTCACGGGGTTCCGGAAACGCACAGTGACGCTTATCCTCTGGAATCCACGCTGGTGCTCGGGGCGCAGTCACCTCGCGCGTGGCATTTCCGGCGGGGAGCGAAGATGACCGAGAACGGTGGGCGCGTGAATGGGCGCGGACGGTCCGGACGGTCCACGGTCTCCGTCCGCACCGGCTCGCCGGTGCTGATCGGGCGTGCAGCTGAACTGGACACGCTCGCGACCGCGATCGCCGGGTTCCCGTCCGTCGCGTTCGTCGAGGGCGAGGCGGGCGTCGGCAAGACCCGCCTGGTCGCCGAGCTGGTGAACGGCCTGCGCGCGGGCGAGGACCGCGACGGCGACGAGGGCGACGACGCGTGGATCGCGGTCGGGTACTGCCAGCCGCTGAGCGACCCGTTCCCGTACGGCGTCATCTTCGAGTGCCTGCGCGCCTGCGGCGACCGGATCGCCGAGCCGAGCGCGGTCACCGGCGCGCTGCGCCCCTACCTGCCCGAGCTGGCCGACCGGCTGCCTCCCCCGCCGGACCCGCTCGGCGATCCGGCCGCGGAGCGGCACCGGCTGTTCCGCGCGGTCCGCGACCTGCTGGCCGCGCTCGGCCGCGCGGTGCTGGTGATCGAGGACGTCCACTGGGCCGACGACGGCACCCGCCAGCTGCTCCGGTTCGTGATGTCGAACCCGCCGCCCGGCCTGTCGCTGGTGGTGACCTTCCGCCGCGAGGACCTGCCCGCGGACGCCCCGCTCGGCCGGGCGTTCCGGCCGCCGCCCGGCACCACCGCCGCGCACCTCGTCCTCGGCCCGCTGGACACCGAGGCCGTCCGCGGGCTGGTCGGCGCGATCCTCGGCGGGCGGACGGTGCCCGCGGGGTTCGCCGAGATCCTGCGGCAGCGCACCGCGGGCATCCCGTTCGTCGTCGAGGAGATGACGTACTCGCTGCGCGACCTCGACGGCGGCGTCCGGTTCGACGGCGCCGCGGCCCGGCGCCTGCTCGACAACGTCGAGGTGCCCGCGCTGCTGCGGGAGGCGATGGCCGAGCGCATGCACGCGCTGCCCGCCGCCGCCCGGTCGCTCGCGGAGGCGGCGGCCGTCCTCGGCGTCCCGGCGACGGCGGCGCTGCTGAGCGAGGTGGCGGGGGCCGGTGACCACGAGCAGGTCACCCGGCTGCTCGACGGCGCGGTGCTGGTCGAGACCGCCGAGAACGAGTACGGCTACCGGCACGCCCTTGCCCAGCGCGCCGTGTACGACGCGCTGCCCGGCCCGTACCGCCAGGACCTGCACCTGCGCGCGCTGCGGGCGCTGGCGCGGCGCGACCCGCCCCCGCTGGTGCGGCTCGCCGCGCACGCCAAGCACGCCGGGCTGCTCGCCGACTGGCTCCGGCACAGCGAGGACGCCGCCGACGCCTCGGTGGTGGCCGGGGACGCCTCGACGGCGATCGACCTGCTCTGCGCGACGGTCGCGGATCCGTCCGTCCCGGCCGCGGACGTGAACCGGCTGGCCACCAAGCTGTGCCAGCACGCGCTCACCGGCCTGCACCACGACGGGGTGATCACCCAGATCGAGCGGCTGCTGTCGGACGCCCGGCTGTCCGACATGGTCCGCGGCGAGGTGCGGCTGTGGCTCGGGCTGCTGCTCGTCCGCAGGACGGGCGAGATGGACCGGGGCCGCGCGCACATCGAGCTGGCCATCGGCTCGCTGCGCGACCATCCCGCGCGGTGGCTGCGCGGGATGGCCGTCCTCGCCCTGCCCTACCTCGGCACGACGCCGATCGCCGAGAGCCACGCCTGGCTGGACGAGGTCGACGAAGCGCTCGCCGAGCTCCCGCCGGGCGCGCTCCGCACGTCGCTGCTCGCCAACACCGTCGGCGCCCGGCTGATCGCCGGTGAACCCCGCGCCCGGGACCGCATCGCGCTGCTGCCCGCGCCGTCGGAGCCCGGCGACACCGAGCAGACGCGCGAGCTGGCGCGGTCGCACTGCAACCTGGCCGACGCGTGCTCGTGGATCGGCGACTACCCGCACGCGTGGGAGCACCTGCACATCGGCCTCACCCTCGCGACGCAGGCCGGCGCGCCGTATGTGATCGGCACCGCCGAGGCCACCCGCATCCGGCTGGACTGGCTCGCCGGCGCGTGGGACGGGCTGGAGGAGCGCGCCGAGCGGATGGCGCAGACGTACACCTACCTGCTGCCCGTCGCCAGCGAGCTGCAGCTCGTCCTCGGCTGGCTGGCCACGGTCCGCGGAGACTGGGACCGGGCCGAAGCCTGCTACCAGGCCACCCGCATGTCCCAGCCCGACTCCGCCATCATCCCGGTCGCGAACGCCGCGACCGGCGGAATGGTCACGATGCTGCTGGACCGCGGCGACGTCGCGGCCGCCTGCGCCCACGCCGACCGCGGGGCCGCGCTGCTCCGCCGCAAGGGCCTCTGGGTGTGGGCGGGCGATCTGGCGCCGCAGGCCGTCGAGGCGTTCCTGGCCGGCGGGCGCGACGACGACGCGCGCACGCTGGTGGCGGACCTGCGCGCGGGGCTCGCCGGCCTGCACGCCCCGCTCGCCGCCGCGGCCCTGGACGCCTGCCGCGCCCAGCTCGCCCGCGCCGCCGGGGACCCCGCCGCCGCCCGCCTGTTCGCGTCCGCGATCCGCCGCCACGAGCGCCTCGGCCTGCCCTACCGGACGGCCCGGCTCACCGAGCGGGCCGCCCGCGGCGAGCCGGCCGACGCCGAGGTGCTCGGCGAGTTGGCACGGTCCTACGAGAAGCTCGGCGCGCCCATCGACGCGGCGCGCTGCCGGCACCTCGTCCGCGGCACCGGGGCCGCCACCCCGTCCCGCCGGGGCCGCCGCGGGTACGGCAACGAGCTGTCGCCCCGCGAGCGGGACGTGGCCCGGCTGCTGGCGGGCGGGCGCACCAACCGCGAGATCGCGCAGGCGCTGTTCCTGTCGCGCCGGACGGTCGAGGAGCACGTCGCCAACATCCTGCGCAAGCTCAACGTCGCCTCCCGGAACGAGGTGCACCTCTGACGTCCGCGCCGGGCGTCCCGGGGCCGGGCCCGACCCAGGTAGGCCCCTGGCGCGTGTTCGCCGTCAGACCAGGTCGCGGCGGGCGGCGTGGACGCCCGCCTGGAACCGGGTGCGGGCGTTGAGCGTGCGGAGAAGGCGGGCGACGTGCCTGCTCACCGTGCGCGCGCCCATTCCGGTGTGGCGGGCCACCGCCTCGTCCTTGAGCCCGGCGGCGAGCAGCGTCAGCAGGTGCCGGTCGGCCTCGGAAAGCCGCGGCCAGACGTCCCCCGACTCGTTGTCGCCCTGCAGCGGGGTGGCCTGTTCCCAGCAGGTGTTGAACACATTGATGAGAATGTCGAGAAGCGTCGAGGGGCGGATCACGGCGCTGATTCCCGGGTCGTCGCCCCGCAGCGGCATCAGCGCCATTTCGTCGTCCACGATGATGAGTTTTGTCGGCGCGCTCTCCAGCACCCGGGCGCGTTCTCCGATGATGGCGTCCTGCCTGGCCATTTCCAGCTTCTCGGGAATGGCGAGCGCGTCCGGGGTGAAGATGACGCGGTACTCCACGCCGTGGCCGATCTGCTCGCGCTCGACCTCGTTCGGGGCCTTCGGATCGACGGCGTAGGGCGGCTTGTCGATGGCCTTGACGTGCTTGACCGCGCTGCGCTGGACCTGCTCGTAGCGCTGGACCACCGCCTCCATCCCGTCGATGATCTCGACGAGTTTCTGCGGATTCGTGCGCTGCTCGGCGGCGAGCAGGTCGCCGCTGAGGCGTTTGGCCTCGATCCGCGCGCGGATGAACTCCGTCTCCCGCTGGCGGATCAGCGTCTCGACGACGGCGTCCGGCGGGTAGGGGAAGTACTTCGGGTCGGTGGACGCGTCGATGCCCACCATGCCGAGCGCTTCGAGTTCTTTCAGAAGCCCCGCCAGCCGCGGCCGGGGTTCGTCCGACAACTCGGCCAGCTCACCGAATGTGGTTCCGGGGTGGTGCAGCAACGTGCTGTAAAGGGACTGCTGCAGAGTGGTGATACCGAGAGCCGCGAATGGATTCTCGTCGGTTGCAGCGGACGCGGGAGACATGGACGGATTATCCAGCAAAGGCGTGGGGCAGCCAAGCCTCTGAGCACTATTCATGCGGAACACGGTCATCCGCCCCGTCCAAGCAGGGCCCAACTCGCGTCCGAAACCCGCAAATTCTTGCCTCAGCGGCTGCGGCGACCGCACATCTTCCACGTCGCACGTGATCTTCGCGCACTCAAATGGAGTTCTTTGATTTTCCGCTCGATTGGCCCGGCCGGGCAAGTGGGATTGGTGGCGAAGATCGACACCGGCGATAACTCGCCAGAACACCGCCGGGGAGAGGCTTTCTCACCTGCGCAAAGTCAATCTACCTTTGCCGCACCCCCACACAAGGAGAGACCATGTCTCACAGACGCGGCCTTCGGGTCGCCGTAATCGCCGTCGGCGCGCTGGGCCTCGCCGGCATTCAAGGCACCGCGACGGCCCAGCCGCCCGGCTCCTACCAGCTACCTCCCGGCTCCTACACCAAGCCGCTGGCAGCGGCCAACGCCGCCGCCGCCTCGGCTGACATGCTGAAGGCGATGCAGCGCGACCTCGGGCTCACCCAGGCCCAGGCGAAGCAGGCGCTCGCCAACCAGGTCGACACCGGCGCCAAGGCCGGCAAGCTGCAGGTCCGCCTGGCCGGCAGCTACTCCGGCAGCTACGTCACCGGCAAGACCGGCGACACGCTCCACGTCGCCACCACCAACCCCGCCAAGGCGGCCGAGATCGCGGCGCACGGCGCCCGCGCCGTGGTCGTCGAGCACAGCCTCGCCGAGCTCGACGCCGCGAAGGCCCAGCTGGATCGTGCCATGCAGAACAACGGACCGGCCCACACCCCGGTCTGGTTCGTGGACGTCCGCAGCAACAAGGTCGTGCTCCAGAGCTCCTCTCCCGCCAAGGCACGCGCTCTCGTCAAGGCGGTCGGGGTCAGCCTCGACAAGGTCGCCATCCAGCGCTCGAACGTCAAGCCGCGCACGTACTACGACATCCGCGGCGGCGACGCCTACTACATGGGCGGACGCTGCTCGGTGGGCTTCCCGATCACGCGCAGCGGGACGCACGGCTTCGCCACCGCAGGGCACTGCGGCCGGGCGGGCACGGCCGTCCAGGGGCACAACCGTGTCGCCATGGGCAGCTTCCAGGGCTCCAGCTTCCCGGGCAACGACTACGCCTGGGTGGCGGCCAACAGCCAGTGGACCTCGACCAACAAGGTGAACGGCTACGGCAGGGTCGCCGACCCGTCCGTCGCCGGCTCCACGGTCACCCAGGTCGGCCAGCCCGTGTGCCGCTCCGGCTCCACGACCGGCTGGCACTGCGGGACGATCTCGCAGCACAACACCAGCGTCACCTACCCCGAAGGCACGATCACCGGGGTGACCCGGACGACCGTGTGCGCCGAGCCCGGTGACTCCGGCGGTTCGTACATCTCCGGTTCCCAGGCGCAGGGCGTGACGTCCGGCGGCTCGGGCAACTGCAGCAGCGGCGGGACGACGTTCTACCAGCCGATCAACGAGATCCTCCAGGTGTACGGCCTGACGCTCCACACCGGTGGGGGCCAGAACCCCGACCCGCCGGACCCGCCGGACCCGCCCACGGGCACCTGGGCCGCCGGGACCGTCTACCAGGTGGGGAGCACCGTCACCTACAACGGTGTGCAGTACCGCTGCATCCAGGCCCACCAGGCTCAGCCCGGTTGGACCCCGGCCAATGTGCCGGCACTGTGGGAGCAGGTGTGATGACGGGAGCCGCCAGGCACCCGTGATCAGCGCCCCAGAAACCGGCTTCTGGGTGCACTGTCTCCCTCGGGCCCTTCCCCAGACCTCCACTGGGGAAGGGCCCGCTTTTGCGTTGTCCGCCCTCCGCCCTCCGCCCTCCCTCCGGCCGCAGTGGCTAGAGGTATGTTCCACGTGATAGTTTTTGTTTACACATGGATGAAGTTGTTGACACTGATCTGGCGGGCGGCACGGGAGACGAGCTGCTGCTGGCGCTGTCGGCGCTGGCCAGCCCGCACCGGCTGCGGATCCTCGCCGCGCTCGGCGAGGGCCGCAGGTACGTGAGCGAGCTGGCCCGGCAGGTCGGGATCAGCCGCCCGCTGCTGCGGGTGCACCTGAGCCGGCTGGAGGCCGCCGGGCTCGTGCGCAGCTCGCTGGAGGTCTCGGAGGACGGGAAGGCCATGCGGTATTTCGAGGTGGTGCCGTTCGTGCTGCGGCTCGATCCGGAACGGGTCGGCGCGGCGGTGCGGACGCTCACCGTCAAGAGCGTGGGCGGCGACGACGGCAAGAGGAGCGACTGATGGAGGACGACGCCTGGGGGGTCCTTATCGGGGGCGTGCTGTTCATCGTGATCGGCGCGGTCGCGATCGTACTGATCTGGCAGGTGTTCGCCACCTGGCGCGCCAAGGTCCAGCTCGCCCGCGAGGACGCCTACCGCAAGCTCGCCGAACGGTCGGTCACCGCCGAGATGGAGACCCGCGAGGACCTGCTGCGGATCAGCGAGAACCTCGCCGACCTGCAGAAGCGGATGACGTCCATCGAAAAGGTGATGCGGGAGATCGAGTGAGCGACCCCGCGGCCGCCCTCTGAGAGGGCGGCGGCCCCCTTGAGTAGGGCGGGCCGTCGGGCGGCCACCCGACGGCCCGATCCGGAAGCACACCCGCATGCGGCATCCGGCCTTTTCGCGACCCGGCGTTGGACGGCACATCCACGCCGCCGGGCCCCGGACGGGCCGTGACCGCCGCGTGCGTCACGGTACGTACTCCCAGGAAGGACAGCATTTCATGCTTCCCGACGCAACGCGAAGCGCGCTGCGCCCCCGCAACGGTGGCGGGCTTCTCGGCCGCATTGCCGCACTGCCCGCCGGACGCCGCGCCAAATGGCTCGTCGTGCTGGCCTGGATCGCGATCATCTTCGCCGCCGCCCCGCTGGCCGGGAAGGTCGGCGAGGTCGAGGACAACGAGACGTTCGGCTTCGCCCGGGGCGCCGAGACGTCCGAGCACCACGAGCTGCGCAAGCGGTTCAGCTCCGCGAAGCCGATCCCGGCCGTGGTCGTGTACGTCCGCGACGGCGGCGTCACCCCCGCCGACCGGGCGAAGGCCGAACGCGACCGGCACGCCCTGGCGTCCTACGCCGCCGACCGGAAGGCTCCCGGCGTGCGCCCGTCGTCCGACGGCAAGGCGCTGATGACGACCGTCGCCCTGCCGCTCACCGAGGACGGCTTCACCGACACGGTCAAGCGCCTCCGGGACGTGGTGCACGCCGACGCGCCCGCCGGGCTCCAGGTGAAGGTGACCGGGGCGGCCGGGCAGACCACCGACGAGGTCGAGGTGTTCAGCGACCTGGACGCCAAGCTGATGCTCGCCACGGTCGCCGTCGTGACCATCCTGCTGCTGCTCACCTACCGCAGCCCCATCATCTGGATCCTGCCGCTGCTCAGCGTCGCGCTGGCGAGCCAGGTCGCGAACGCGTTCATCTACCTGCTGGGCAAGCACGCCGGCATGCCGGTGGACGGCATGGGCGCCGGGATCCTGACCGTGCTGGTGTTCGGCGTCGGCACCGACTACGCGCTGCTGCTCATCGCCCGCTACCGGGAGGAGCTGCACGCGCACGCCGACCGGCACGAGGCGATGGCGGCGGCGCTGCGCCGGTCCCGGGGCGCGATCGTCGCGTCCGCGGCCACGGTCGTCGCCGGGATGCTCTGCCTGCTCGCCGCCGACATCAACTCCAGCCGCGGGCTCGGCGGCGTCGGCGCCGTCGGCGTGCTCTGCGGGCTGGCCGCCATGATCACCCTGCTGCCCGCGCTGCTCGTGATCTTCGGGCGGTGGATCTTCTGGCCGTTCGTCCCCCGGGCCGGCGAGCCCGCCCGGCGGGGACGCGTGTGGGCGGGCGTGGCGGCGTCGATCGCCGCGCGCCCGCGCACGTACTGGATCGCCACCGCGGCGGCGCTCGCCGGGCTCGGCCTGATCGCCGGGACGATGCGGATCGGCCCGTCGCAGGAGGAGATGTTCCGCACGGTGCCCGAGTCGGTCGCCGGGCAGCGGCTGGTGGCGGCGCACTACCCGGCGGGCTCGTCCGCGCCCGCCGACGTCATCGCCGCCGCACCGGCCGCCGGGCCCGTGACGGACGCGGCCCGCACGACGCCGGGAGTGGTCGCCGTGCAGGAGAACGGACGTTCCCAGGACGGCCGGCTGGTGCAGTTGTCGGTGACGCTGCGGGACGCCGCCGACAGCGCCGCCGCCGAACGCACCGTGGAACGCCTGCGCGACGCCGTCCATCGCGTCGGCGGGGCGAACGCCGTGGTCGGCGGGCCCACCGCCGAGGCGCTCGACAGTTCCGAGGGCGCGTCCCGCGACCGCCTGCTGGTGATCCCGCTGGTGCTGCTGGTCGTCCTGGCGATCCTCATCCTGCTGCTGCGCGCGGTCACCGCGCCCGTGCTGCTGCTGGGCACCATCGTGCTGTCGTACTTCGCCGCGCTCGGCGCCGCGTGGCTGCTGCTGAAGGGCCCGCTCGGGGTGGACGCGCTGGACAACTCCACCCCGCTGCTGGGCTTCATCTTCCTGGTCGCGCTCGGCATCGACTACAACATCTTCCTGATGCACCGGGTGCGGCAGGAGGCGCTCGCGTCCGATCACCGGACGGGCGTGCTGCGCGGGCTGACCACCACCGGCGGCGTCATCACCAGCGCCGGGCTGGTGCTCGCCGCGACCTTCTCGGTGCTGATGAACCTGCCGATCACGTTCATGGCCGGGCTGGGCGCACTGGTGGCGGTCGGCGTCCTGCTCGACACGTTCATCGTCCGGTCGCTGCTCGTCCCCGCCCTCGCGCTGGACGCCGGACCCCGCATCTGGTGGCCGGGACGCCTGGCCCGCCCGCACACCCCGGCGCTCGCCGCCGACCGGAGGCAGGCCACCAGCGACGTGCCGTGATGGACCGGGCCGCCGGCGGCTCAGTCCTGGTCGAGCAGCGGCAGCGTCAGGCGGAAGCGGGCACCCTCGCCGGCGGCGGTCCGCAGCTCGACGTCGCCGCCGTGGGCGCGGGCGAGGGAGCGGGCGATGGCGAGACCGAGCCCGGCGTTGGCGCCGCCCGCGTGGTTGCGGGAGCGGTCGGTCCGGTAGAAGCGATCGAAGACGTGGGCCGCCTGCTCGGCCGCCATGCCCGGGCCCTCGTCCTCGACGTCGAGGACGGCGCGGCCGTCCACCGTGCCGACGCCGATGCGGACGGGCGTGCCCGGCGGCGTGTGGGCGGCGGCGTTGCCGACGAGGTTCACGACGACCTGCCGCAGCCGGGCCTCGTCGGCGTGCACGGGGGCGGGGCCGGGCAGGCCGGTCCCGTCCGGCCCGGTCAGCTCGACCGGGCGGGACGGGTCGAGCGCCCGCAGATCGTGCCGGGCGTCACCGGCGAGGGTGCGCAGGTCCATCGGGGCCGGGTCGACCTGGCCCTCGGGCGACTCGTCCAGCCGGGCGAGGAGCAGCAGGTCCTCGGTGAGCGCGGTGAGGCGGGCGGCCTCGTGGCCGATGCGGCGCATCGCCTCGTCGACGTCGGCACGCTCGGGCAGCGCGCCCATCCGGTAGAGGTCGGTCGTGCCCTTGATGCCGAACAGCGGGGTGCGCAGCTCGTGGCTGACGTCCGAGAGGAAGGTGCGCATCCGGTCCTCGGACGCTGCCCGGTCGGCGAAGGCCCTTTCGAGCTGGCCGAGCATGGCGTTGAGCGACGCCGCCAGATGCCCGATCTCGGTGCGCGGCGGGGCGATGCCGGGCACGCGCCGGGTGAGGTCGCCGCCCGCGATCGCGGCGGCCGTGTGCTCGATCCGCCGCAGCGGCCGCAGGCCCCGGCCGAGCGCGAACCAGCCGGCCGCCGTCAGCAGGGCGAGCAGCGCGCTCCCGCTGATCAGGCTGCTCGTCCGGAGCCGCGCGACGGTGGCGTCGGCCCCGGTGCGCGGCGTGGCCGCGATCACCGTGCCCGGCCATCCGACGGTCGGCCGGGCGACGGCCCGCCAGCGCTCCGAGCCGTCCGCGGCGCGCAGGTCGACGGCCGTCCCGCCGGTGGGGACCCGGCGGAGCGCGCCGCTCGGCGGCAGGGACGCGGCGTCCAGCCGGGGGCTGTGGACGCTCTTCGCCACCGCCCCGTCCTCGTCCAGGTACACCAGGTAGGCGGTGCTGAACAGGTCGAGGCCCGGATCGAGGAGGTCGGGACGGGCTGCGGCCCCCTCGACGTCGGGCGGCCCGCTTGCCGGGACGCGGGTGACGATCGTGGCGAGCGACCGCAGCTGGCTGTCGAGCCGGTCGATCTGGTAGCGCTCCAGGCGGTCGGACAGGACCGCGCTGATCAGGGTCAGCCCGGCCAGCAGCAGGCCCGTGGTGAGCAGGAGCAGCCTGGCCCGCAGCGACAGCCGGCTCAGCGGGCGCCTCACCGCCGGGGCTCCCGCAGCACGTAGCCGACGCCGTGCACGGTGTGGATGAGCTTGGGCTCCCCGGTGTCGACCTTGCGCCGCAGGTAGGAGATGTAGGTGTCGACGATGCTGGCGTCGCCGCCGAAGTCGTACTGCCACACGCGGTCGAGGATCTGCGCCTTGGACACCACGACCCCGGCGTTCTCCATCAGGTAGCGCAGCAGCCGGAACTCGGTGGGCGAGACTCGGACGGGACGTCCGTCCCGCGTCACCTGGTGCCCCTCGGCGTCGAGCGCGAGCGCGCCCACCTTCAGCACCTCCCCGTGGTGGCCGGTGGTGCGGCGGAGGATCGCGCGGATGCGGGCGATGAGCTCCTCCAGGTCGAACGGCTTCGTCACGTAGTCGTCGGCGCCGAGGGACAGCCCGGTGACCTTGTCGGCCTGGCGGTCCCTTGCGGTGAGGAACAGGACCGGCACCGGCCCGCCGCGCCCCTCCCGGCGCTGCTCCCGCAGCCGCCGGACGACCTCGAAGCCGTCCATGTCCGGCAGCATGACGTCGAGCAGCACCAGGTCGGGGGGCTCGTCGTCGGCGGCGGCGACCGCGCCCGCACCGGTCGCCGCCGACGTCACCCGGAACCCGGCGAACCGCAGCGTCGCGGAGAGCAGCTCCCGGACGGTGGCCTCGTCGTCCACCACCAGCAGCCGCTCGGCGCCTTCCCGGGACGTCATCGCCTGACCTGGTCCTCGCACGCCGACCAGGATACGTAGGGCATCACACGTCGCGACGGCGCTGGACGGCGAACGCGGCGGCCAGGACGGCGGCGACCCCCAGGCACATCCCGCCGAGGTTCAGCCAGGGATGCGGGTACTCGGGGTCCGGGACGGTCGTGAACACCGCCGCCGCGCCCATCGTCGGCCAGATGTCGACGACGCCGTCCAGCCACGACGGGAACAGCCCCGCGAGCGCGGGCACCAGCAGCAGGACGCCCACCAGCGTGGCGATCGCCCCCGCCGTGGCCCGCATGATCGCGCCGATCCCAACCGCGAGCAGCGCGATGGCCGACAGGTAGAGCCCGCCGCCCGCCACGGCGGAGAACACGCCGGGATCGCCGAGGCTCGCGTTCGGCACGTCCTGCGCGCCCAGGATGATCTGACCCAGGAAGAAGGAGCAGAACATCAGCGTCTGGCCCGCCACCAGGGCGATGGCGGTGGCCAGCACCATCTTGGCCGCCAGCAGCCGGTGCCTGCGCGGGGTGGCGCTCAGCGACGTCCGGATCAGCCCGGTCGCGTACTCGGAGGTGACGATCAGGCTGCCCAGCACGCCGATGATCAGCTGGGCGATGATGTAGGTCGTCAGGCTGAGGCCCGTCGGATCCCAGGTGCGCCGCTCCTCGGCCGTCGCGGTCGCGTACTCGTCCCCGGCGGAGCTCATCGCCAGGCCGGTGACCCCGAGCCCGACGACGAGCAGGCAGGCCAGCGTGAGCCAGGTGGAGCGCAGGCTGCGGATCTTGATCCACTCGGCGTGGAGGGTGCGGGCGAAGGTCGCCTTGGGCGCGGCGGTGAGGGCGCTCATGATGCGGCTCCGTGGTATTCGACGCTGTCCTTGGTCAGTTCCATGAAGGCGTCCTCCAGCGAGGGGCGCTGCGGGCTGAGCTCGCTGAGCGCGACGCCGTGGTAGGCGGCGAGCTTGCCGATCTCCTCGCCCGTCATGCCGGACACGACGAGCGAGGACTCCAGCCCGTCCCGCACGGTGGCCCCGGCCTCGGTCAGCCGGCGCGCGAAGGAGCCGGGCTCCGGCGTCCGGACGAGCACCGTGCCCTCCCCGTTGGCATGCAGGAAGTCGCTCATCCCGGTGTCGGCGATGAGCCGGCCTCGGCCGATGACGACCAGGTGGTCGGCGGTCTGCGCCATCTCGCTCATCAGGTGACTGGAGACGAGCACGGCCCGTCCCTCGGCGGCGAGGGAGCGCATGAACGCCCGGATCCAGCGGATGCCCTCGGGGTCGAGCCCGTTCACCGGCTCGTCGAAGATCAGCACCCGCGGGTCGCCGAGGAGCGCCGCCGCGATGCCGAGCCGCTGCCGCATGCCGAGCGAGAACCCGCCGGCCCGGCGGCCCGCCACGGTCTCGATGCCGGTGCGGGCGAGGACCTCGTCGACGCGGCGGCGCGGCAGGCCGTTGCTCACGGCGAGCGCCAGCAGGTGGTCGCGCGCCTTGCGGCCGCCGTGCACGGCGCCCGCGTCCAGCAGCGCGCCCACCTCGGTCAGCGGGACGGGAAGGTCATGGTAGTGGCGCCCGCCGATGACGGCGGTCCCCCGGGTCGGCGCGGCCAGACCCATGATCATCCTCATCGTGGTGGACTTGCCGGCGCCGTTCGGGCCGAGGAAGCCGGTCACCTGGCCGGGCTCGACGGTGAACGACAGGTCGTCCACCACGGTGTCGGGCCCGTAGCGCTTGGTCAGCCCGCGTACTTCGATCGTCGTCATGGGAGCGAGCGTGCTGGACGGAACCGACCGGTTTCTGGGAGCTTCCGAGAGAATCCTGTGAATCGTGGGCCGCTGAGGCGAGGCCGCCACCCGCCTGTCCCCGCTTGCGCCTCCCCGCTCACAGGAAACCCTCAGCCGCGGGGGTCAGGGCGTGCGGCGCCGATGAGTGTCGCGGGCGGTGGCCGACGGTGCCAGGCCCAGGGGCCCCGCCCCAACGTGACCTGGGCGGAAACGGGGGCGGGGCCGGGCCGCACCGCACCACTCCCACGATGCGGCGGCCCTTCGGCGGCCGTGCAATACGGGGGACCGCCGACGTCTCCTACAGCGCCACCGTCCGGCAATGCGTTACAGACCGGTACGAGACCGGGCGATGCCGGACGAGACCGGGCTAGCCTGGACGATGCCGGACGGGACGTGCAGAAGACGCGAGCGTCCCACTTCGCCGCTACTTGTGGCGCGCCACCTCGTACGCGGCGCAGCCGATGATCTCCAGGGACACCTGGAGCCGCTTCAGGCTGATGTTCTGGGCGATCGTGTCCTCGGGGGTGTGGTAGATCGGTTCGAGCTGGCTGGGCGCCTCGTTGCCGCGCCAACTGAAGTTGCCCGCGGCGATGCCGCGCTCGTAGAACGCCTCGTGGTCGCTGGAGCCGCGGGCGGTGGGGCCCTGGACCTGGTCGACGTAGCCGAGCCGGCGCGCGGCGGCGTTCACCGCGGCGGTGGTGGTGTTGTCCTTGCCGTCCACGGAAAGCAGCCAGTACGTCTCCGCGGGCGGGTGGCTGGTGGCGACCATGTCGTTCTGGAAGCAGCCGCTGATCTGCTTGACGCCCTTCTCGTCGAGCCCCTTCACGTAGTGCCGGGCGCCGATCAGCCCGTACTCCTCCGAGCCCCACAGGCAGATGCGGATCGCCTGCTGGGTGGGCAGCCGCTTCAGGACGCGCGCCAGCTCCAGGCACAGCACCGTCCCGCTGCCGTCGTCGTTGGCGCCGGGCGAGCCGGGGACGCTGTCGTAGTGGGCGCTGACGATGACGGCCTTGCCCTCGGGGTTCGGCAGCGTCGCCTTCCGCTCCGCGAGGACGTTGTACGAGGTCAGCTTGCTGTGGTGGGTGATCTCGAAGGACAGCCGCCGGGCGCCCGCGCGGATCCGCTCGCCGTGGTACCCGGCCAGGCCGAGGACCGGGATCGCGACCGGCTCGTTCAGGGCCGGGGCGAACGAGGCGGGCTTGCGCTCGGGGAAGGTGTCCGAGCGCGCGTTGACGATGAGCGCCGCCTTGGCGCCCGCGGCCGCGGCGGCCTTGGCCTGATCGGTCTCGCTGCCGAGGATGCGGTCGAACAGCACCAGCTTGCCGCGCGCGTCGTCCGGGACCTCGACGACCTTGCCGACGTCCACCACCGTGCCGTGGACGCGGCCGGTCGCGCCCTGCGGCGACGCGCTGGACTGCCAGAGCCGCTCGCCCTTGGCGCGGATCTCCGCCAGGTACTTGTCGGCGACAGGGAACGGCTGCAACTCGACCTTGTAGCCGAGGTCGCGCAGCACTCCGGCGATGTAGCGGGCGGCGCGGTGCTCGGACTCGGTCCCGGCGATGCGCCAGCCGATCCCGTCGCTGAGCACCTTCAGGTGCCGCAGCGCCCGGCGGGCGTCGACGCGGGCGACCACCGCCTTGTCCGCGGTGGAGAGGGAGGGCGGCAGCAGGGCGCCGGGGCGCTGCCGGGTCGCGGCGGCGGCGGTGCCGGGCAGCAGGCCGACGGTCGCGAATCCGGCGAAGGCCGCGGCTCCGGCGAGCAGGTCGCGGCGATTGACCTCGGACATGGACGTCTCCTCGGGGAGATCTGGGCGCATACCCGTCCCGTGCCCGGATTTCGAGCCGGTAACGGACGACGGCGCCGCGAGGAACAGGGCCCCCGTTGCCGGAAAATCTATGAAATCACCCCAATTCCGACAAGGACGGCTGATCGCTCCGCAACTCAAACGTGATCAAGCCGGGCCCCTCTTGCGGGACGCAATAAGATGGGACATCCCTGGCATCAGCGGACGGTTCATGCGAACAGAGGTGAGTGCATGTACCCGATTGCCCACGGCGGAGCCGAACCCGTCCTGCTGCAGATCGGGGACATCTCCCTGACGAGCGCGCACGTCCTCCTCCCGTACGGGCGTTATCCGCTGCACGGCGCCACCTGGACCATCCAGGACTCCACCCAGGTCACCGAGGGGATCCCGACGGTGGCCATCGTCCTGACGGTCGTCTTCGTCTGGTTCTGCCTGCTGGGGCTGCTCTTCCTGCTGATGAAGGAGCGCCGCTACCTCGGCTTCGTGACCATCTCCGTGACCGGTCCCGGCTTCCACCACACCGCCCAGTTCCCGCCGGGCCCGCAGACGAGCGCATGGGCCGCCCACGCGGTCGCCCAGGCCCGCAGCATCACCGCCATGGCCCCTCCCGTCCCCTAGCCTCC
>NZ_SMKT01000137.1 GCF_004348735.1 Actinomadura sp. KC06 | reverse complement strand
TCAGGCGGCCGCCGTCCATCAGGACGTGGGGGCCGGAGCCGAGGGCGGATTCACGGTGGTACCTCCGTTAGGGAATCTTGCGCGTCCCGGAAAGATGAGGTCGCGGCGGTCCGAGTGACCTGGCTCCAGGGCTCGTCGACCCGGATACAGAGGTGACCATGCCCAATCTCCGAGTGAACAACGACACCGTCCTCCGATTGCCCGAATTCAGCCATGCGGTCATCGCCGGTGAAACCATCTACGTATCCGGAATGATCGGCGCAAGCCCGGGATTCACCGAACCGGTGGCAGGCGGGGTCGGGGCGGAGACCACCTGCGCCTTTCGCAACATCGAACTGATCCTGGCCGAATGCGGCGCCACCCTCGCCGACATCGTCAGAGTCAACGTCTATCTGACCGACATGCAGGCATTCGCCGAAATGAACGAGGCGTACTCTGCGGTCATGGGAAGCACCCCACCCGCCCGGATCACCGTCGGTTGCAACGCCTTGGCCCTAGGCGCACTCGTCGAACTGGAGTGTATCGCCCACCTCGACACCGTCCCGGAGTAAGCGACACTGACACCGCCACCCCCCGGGTAAATCCTGGTCGAAGCGGCGTTCGCGTTCACCCAAGACACGAGTTGTATCTAGCGACCGCATCATGCGGAGGTGACCCTGCCTTTCAAATTTTGGACCGCCGGAATCGGCCTGCCCGGCGACCGCAAAGAATGGGGGCGGCCGGTTTTCAGAACCGTCATGACTTCAGTAAGGTGAAGTGGTAGGCGCAACCCACCGGCCGTGTTCATATGGGACGGTGTCTCTGGAACGGAGTCTTGATGACGGCGGATGTCGCACTCCACCAGCAGATCAGTGCATTGTCCGACCTGGTCACGCCCATGGCGATCCGGGTCGCGGTCACTTTGTGCATCGCGGACCACATAAGTGCGGACGGGGAGACCCTGGCGGAACTCGCCGAGCGCACGGGCACACAGCCGCGGCCGCTCGGCAAGCTGTTGAACCACCTGGCCGACCGGGACATGGTGACCATTGGCGAGGGGCGTTACCGCCTGACCGAACTCGGTGCCGTCCTGCGACGTCGAGATGACTCGCCGTGGCCGTTCCAGCATTTGGACCTTGATGGGGTCATCGGGCAGACGGATCTCGCCGTGATCCATCTCCTGCACACGCTGAGAACAGGGGAACCGGTTTATCATCGAATGTTCGGGACCGACCTGTGGTCTTATGTCGATGGCCGTGGTGATACCGATGATGAGCTACGTTCCCAGTCCGCGGTGAAGCCGGCGTTCGACGTCGATTTACTGGTGGGCCATCGGTGCTGGCGTACGGCGGACACGTGTGTGGACGTGGGCGGTAACACCGGCGCTGTGGTCGAGGCGCTGCTCGCCGGACACCCGAATCTGCGCGCGACCCTGCTGGACCTGCCCGCTTTCGCGCGAGTGGCGGAACGGCGCTTCGCCGAGTCCGGGCTGGGCGACCGGGCCACCGCTCTCGGGCAGAGCTTCTTCGATCCGCTGCCCCGGGGCGCCGATGTTTATCTGCTTTCGGCGGTTCTCGCCGATTGGGACGACGACAACGCCGTCCGGCTGCTCCGCAACTGCGCTGACGCCGCTGGCCGAAACGGCCGGATACTCGTGTCCGAGGTCTATCTGCCCGAGCACTTCCAGTGGCCGAACACCGCCATGACGCTCTGGCTTGAGGCCGTCACCGCCAACCCGGACCGGTCCGTGGACGACCTGTCTGCGCTGGCCGCCGAGGCCGGGCTGAGCGTGGAGCGAGTGGATCGGGCGGCGACGCGTGTCGTGCTTGAGCTCCGCGGCTAGACCCGTCCGTCTCCGCGGCTAGACCTGTCCCTCTCCGCGGCTAGACCTGTCCCTCTCCGCGGCTGGAGCCGTCTGTCTTCACGGCTGGATCTGTCCGTCCGGGCTGAGCCTCGCCGTTACGTTGCCAGCGCTATCTGGACCAGGGCCAGCACGGCAAGCAATGCGGGGCCGCGGGCCAGCTGCAAGATCAAGCCGACCGGGGTCGGACCGAAGACACCGAAGTCAACGAGTGAACCCCCATAGTCCATCGGCGGCCTGGTCGCCATCCGGTAGGTGACGAGTCCCGCGCCCACGGCCGATATCGCGGCGGTGAGAGCCGAGATGCCGGGGGTGAGCGCCGCTGTCAGCGACGACCAGACGACTGCGCCCGCCGCGGGCACCACGAGGTGCGCGAGCGTCAGCGACCGGTCCGAGCCGCCCAGTGCCCTGCGGATCGAGGGCGCGCGGCTGATGATGCGGAGCCCCCCGGCGAGCCTGTCCACGGCGAGGAACGCCGTCACCAGGTGGAGTGCCGGCAGGAAGTCCGTCAGGCCGACCACATGCGCCGCGTAGGGCACCGAAATCAGCGCGGCCCAGATGAACAGGCCGGTCCGCATGCGCAGTACACGCGCCAGGTCGGCCCTCACCAGCGCGGCGGAACGGCTTCCTCTGATGGGCGCCGACCGGACCCGCGCGATCGCGCGGGCACGGCGTTCGAGGACGATGGACCAGAAGAAGGTGAAGTCCAGGGACAGCACCGATACCCGGGTCGCCGTCGCGAGCTCGACACCGGAGGACACCGCTCCCCGGGTGACGGCGTCGAGGCTCCGGCGGGCCGCGCGGGCCGTGATCACGGCCGCCGCCAGGAGCACGGCCGCACCGGCCGTGTAGGGCGCCGTGCCGATTCGTTCCAGCCCTGTCAGCAGGTCGCCGGGGCGGACGACCGGGACCGTCACCGCGACGGCGGCGAGTGCGTAGGCGGCCGCGCCGAGGACGCGCTGGAGGCCGCGCGGCGATCGAAGCCCGGCCTGTGCCAGCACGCACCCGCACGTCTCGGCGGCGCCGATCGCCGCCCACAGCGCCAGCCACGGCGCGAGCGGCACGGTGAGGCCGGCCACCAGAAGAAGGGCCATGCCGATCACAGCGGACGCCACCGTGCCCAGCGTCACGGCGAGGGCGAAATGGCCGACCAGCAGCCGTCCCCGGTCGACCGGTGTACTGAGCAGCCAGGTGCGCGCCGGAGCGCCGACGTACAGCGGCCCGAACGCCAGCAGGGCCCTGGCCAGCAGGACGGCGCACAGAACCGCGAGTACCGCGGAGGTCAGCTGGATCACCGGCGTCCCGGACGAGGTGTCCGCGGCACCGCCCTCGCCGGTCCGTCGGAGCCCGTCACGCACGACCTCCGACACCAGGCCGCCGAGGATCCCCAAGTAGAGGGCGCGTTCGAGGAGCAAGGACAGGGTGGCCATGAGCGATTGCCGCGGCCTCTTGGCGCGCACCCTGCGGCGCAGGTCACCGGCTCTCGGAATGTTCTCGCGGACGTCGACGGCCGTCATGCCCCGACCTCGATGGTCCGGTCGGCCGTCGCGTCGATCAACTCCTGGTCGTGGGAGGCGAACACGACACCCACCCCGGCGGCCTTCTCCGCGTTGAGCCGGGAGGCCAGCCAGGCCCGTCCTCCGCTGTCCAGGCGTTGCTCCGGCTCGTCCAGAACCAGGAGGCGGCGCGGGCGCACCAGGCATGAGGCGAGGCCGAGCCGGTGGCGCTGCCCGCTCGACAGGGTGGCGGGCAGCTGGTCCGCAGCCCCGGTGATCTCGACCTCGGCCAGCATGGAGTCGACCGTGTCCTCCGGGTCGGCGCCGCCGTGCGCCCAGGCGTAGAGCCTCAGATGCTCGACGACCGACAGGTCGGGGAAATAGTCGACGTCGTCGAGCAGGCACGCCATCGCGGCGCGCACGGCCGGGTCGGACTCGCGGAGCGGCTTGCCGTCCAGTTCGATCGTGCCCTCGTCGATGTCCTCGGTTCCGGCGACGCACTTCAGCAGCGTCGTCTTCCCCGAGCCGTTGGGGCCGACGATGGCCACCGCCTCACCGGGCCGCAGGGTGAAACCGACGTCCTTCAGAACGGGAATACCGAAGTAGGACTTGTGTAAATCCGAGACGCTAAGGAGGTGTGGTGTGGCCAGTGTGGTCATTGAGATTGTTTCGTCGGAGGGGCGGATCCGGCTGGGTCGGTGCGACGTCACGTTAGCAACATGCGTAAGAGCATGACAGCGCCGCGCTGCAGGTCGTGAAGGTCAGCATGAAGATCGCGACGCCGCCGGCCTCCTTGCGCATGCTCTGGGCGATCTGAATGAGACGTTGGCGTTCGGTGGAGTATCCGCCGATCTCCCCATTGAAGAATGACATCATCTGCTCAACGGTCGTGTCGATATCGTCCTCCTCGCCTTTGATGAACGCGGTCCCGGCGCCGACGAAGTCGTCGAATCCCCGCACCGCGGCCATGGACTGCGCGAGCTGGGTCATGAGCGCCGCCAGATCGGACCGCTCCTCCTTTTCACCGGCCGCCGGTGTGTTCTTCTCATTCTCCACTGTCCGTGTCCTTTCCTGCTCCGGAGGCCTCGGGGCCCGTCCCGGCGTATCGGTGCGGAAGGGGGAGCAGGGGCGACACGATCGCGGAGTCGATCCTGCGGAGGGCGGCGAGCGCGACCCCGGCCGCGCCGAGCATCAGGCCGTACCCGTTCGGCCAGGTGAGATCGTCGTGGTGGGACACGAGCGCGTGATGAGTGAGGGTGCGCGCGATCGGATCGTGGGCGG
The DNA here is from genome assembly GCF_004348735.1 of Actinomadura sp. KC06. Taxonomy (GTDB): domain Bacteria; phylum Actinomycetota; class Actinomycetes; order Streptosporangiales; family Streptosporangiaceae; genus Spirillospora. Next base: position 18,398 of record NZ_SMKT01000137.1, on the reverse strand, counting down.
GATCGGCGAACTCCTCTGGGGCGAGGGAGAGGATCTCTGCGATGCCGGCGGCGCCGTGGCACAGGCAGGCATCGTGCACCAGCAGGGGGAAGGTCGCACCGGCGTGCTCGGCGTCGCCGAAGCCGATCCGGACGTCATTGATCATTTCGGGGGTCGCCCGGCTCTCGTCCAGGAGTGGTCCGGTACGGCTGAGGGCGATGCCGGGCGCGCCGTAACACCAGTCGAACCGGTGGACGTCCGGTTCGAGGACCGCGTCCCCGTCCGGCCCGCGGTCCTGGATCGACCGGACGTCCCGCCAGTGTCCCGCCGTCTCGTCGAACCAGCTCCGCTCGTACCGGCAGGCCTGGTCCGCGGCGTGGAGGAACAGCGGTTCGCGGGACACCTCTCCCAGCTCCGCCAGCGCGAGTGCGCAACCGGAGGCGCCGTGGGCGAGCCCGATGAACCCCATCGTGTCACCGCGGTCCCGGTCGAGCCAATGGAGCTCCTCCGGCCGGCCTTTGGTGCCCAGGTCCACCAGCAGGGCGCCCAGCCGTCCGGCCAGCGCGAGGCTGTCGGCGTTCCCGAGCGCATGGGTTCCGAGCGTGGCGATCAGGGCCCCGGCGACACCGTCGACCACGTCGAAGGGCACTGGTCCGCCGGCGGCGAGGGCGCGTTCGGCCGCCTGGTTCACCAGCGCGCACCCGTCCGCGAAGAGCGCCTCCTCTTCGAGTGCCCGTCCGGCGAGGGCGGCTGCGAGACCGGCTCCCGAGGTGCCGCTGTACAGGCCGATACCGGGGGATTCCGTGGCCGTGGCGAGTGCTTGGCGGCATGCGGCTTCGGCGAGGCGGGCGTACGACCGGTCGTCCGTGGCGGCGGCGAGCTGTGCGAAGAACAGACCCATCCCGGCGGTACCGGTGTAAAGGTCGGCCCCCATGGGCGCCCAACTATTGGGACCGGTGTCGCTGAACTGGGGTGTGAGCCAGTTGCAGCGGCCGTCGTGCCAAAGAGCATTGTCGGTGATTCGCCGGGCGAGCCTGCTGACATGGCTGAGCAGCACCTCATCGGACGCTGTTTCCGCGGCGGGCGGAGTTTCCGTGATGAGCGGCGGCGTCGCGGCAGGGAGCCTCGTCGTGGGAAGTGTCCGAGATGATGCGTCGCTGGTCAGTTCGTTGACGATAGTGCGAGCCACCTCTTCATCGGCGTACGGAATCTCAAGCGACCTGTTCTTACTCGCGAACCAGTCCGCGACGTATTCCAGCTGCGTCGAATGGTCGGCGTGCCCGTCGCTGCGCGCCCTCATCAGGCCCTCGGCGATCGCGTCACAGACGAACATGCCGTAGCTATCGCCGTTGCCAGGGTCCTGGGCCATCCCGAGGCCAACACCCAGCCGACGGGTCAGCGCCGGTACATAAGGCCGCATGTTGGGCAGAAGCCGTTCGTGGATCCCGCTGAGGACGGGCCACGCTTCCACCAGGTCGCGGTGACCGATGTAGAGGACCCCCGCGTCGGCCCGCTCAGGCCATTCTCCGTCGGAGTGCACGACCTTGAACTCGTAGCGCAGATTCCGCCCGCCGAGTTCGTGGCCGAGCATCGCGACCAAGTCCAGTGCGCCGACGGCCGTGACGTTCCAGTAAAGGCGGATGAGCCATTGCCCATGAAGGGTCGGCGAGCCGTGCGGGCTGCGGAACAGCATGAAGCCCGGCGACTTGGTCAGGGAGACGCCCGGCCGCTGCACCCGGATTCGGACGGCCGGGGTGCCTTCCTGCCCGCCGTCCAGTACGACCTGGACTTTCACTCCGTCGAACTCGACCGCCGGAGCACCCCGGAACTCCTCCACCGGCCGCATCATGGCCGAGCCCCCGTTGTGCCCACTGGAGTACAGCGCCGCGTTGATGAACCGGGCCGACCGGCTCGCCGGCAGACCCTCCATCATCGACTCACGGAACGCCGACAGCTCCTTGCGCGGCCAGCCGAACAGGTAGAGCCCTCGATAAAACAGGCGGCTCAGAAAGGCCGTCGCCGCCTCCGTCATCATCACCTCGTCAGGCAGCGGGCGGATCGTGTCGACGGTCTCACCGAACCAGGAAAGGCCGTAGTCGGCGGAGACGGAGACCGCGGTGAGCGCGGCGCCGACAACCCGGTGGAACTCAGTCGTGGACATCAGTCAGCGCCAATCCGAAGAAGGCCCGGGCGGCGGCGTCCGGGCTCATGGCGAAGTTCGCCGCCATCTGCATCAGCTGCCGCGCCGTCGCCAGCGGAACGCTCAGCTGGTGCGTGTTCTCTATGGCGAAGTGCACGAGCCTGGCCGCGCACCAGTCCATCAGGTTGGGCAGACCCGCGTGGGCCAGATCGAAGGTGCCCGCGAAGGTGGCCACGTAGCTCCCGAGAAAGGGGTGCGCGAATTCTCGGATCGAGCGCATCCCGGCTACCGCGGCCTCGCCTGCCATTGCCTGGGCGTTCCAGGGTACCCAGCAGTCGGGATCGGTCAGCCACCAGACGACGCGCTCGGCGAGCAGGCCTGCGACGTCCCAGCGGCGGTCGCCGGGGCCACCCATCTCCCAGTCGATGAACACGGGTTTGCCAGAGTCACGGACCAGGATGTTGTCGCCACGCAGGTCGTTGTGCGTCATCGCCTCGGAAGTCCACTGCCCATGGACCCTGTCAAGCAGCCGCATCAGGGCCTCGCTCGACTGAACCGTCCGGATGATCTCCAAGGACGAGGGGCTGTGGAACTCGACCGAGTCGAAGGTGGGGTGACCACAACGCAGAATTGGCGGAGGTGGTTTCGCGGGCAGGCCGAGATCCCCCTCGGTCCGGTGCAGCCGAGCCAAGGCGGCACCGATCCCGGCTGCGATGACCGCATGCCGCTGCCGGTCCTCCAGGTCCACCTCTCGTGGTGAATCGCCTACGACGTACTCCGTGACGAGCAGGCCGTCATCCTCGTCGTAATCGGAGAACCCCGGGAGGTGCTGGGTGAACGCGGTGGTCTGGAGTGCCTGGTAGACCGCGGCCTCCTGCCGGAGCGAATCGCGAGATTCGGCCGTTGTGCCCTGCTTGACGACCCATCCTTCAGATTCAAATCGGACGATCAGGCATCGGCATCGGCGTGACTCGTCCGTGACGGTCAGGCGTGGGTCGGTTGCGTACTCGGGCCTCAGCACCCCGCACGACAAAAGTCTGCGAACCGCCGCGACCTCTTCGAGGATCGGCAGCCCCGCCGTGAGCACCGTTTTCTCGGCCATGGGCCGGTCTTGCCGAGTAGTGACTTTCACGATGGCCTCCGTAGGGAGCAGCCGGCGATTCCTCGCCAGTAGGCGTCGGCCGGAACGGCATGCTCAGCAGTGACGCTGCTCAGCAACATGCGAGGGAGCAACTGAAGGCCGCCGTGCACGCTGAGATACTGACGGTGATCGCGACGAATCCGCTACGGGCTTCGATCGTCTGGGCGAGTTCGATGACCCGGCTCCGCTCGTCGGCGTCGCCGTATCCGTCGCCCCGCAGAAACCGGGTCATCACCGCGGTGGCCTCCTCCAGCTCCACCTCGCCATGGATGAACCCACTCGCCGCTGTTGCGAAATCGGCCATACCGTCGATGCTTAATAGTTCCAGCCTGATCTCCTCAAGGAGATCACGGCTTTCTGTCATGGAATCTTCCGAGGTCATGGCGGGTATTCCTGATTGTTCGAAGCGGACCCAAGGAAAATGTTTGAGGCGGACCCGAGGGGATCCGCCCAAGAACGTTCCCTGGGCGGATCCAGGCGGGGCGTTACGCGTCCGCCAAGCGAGGGCTGGGCGGGGGCCCAGCGACCGCTCCTAGCAGCAGATGACAGAGCAGCTGAACGTCGGTGTGCAGGCCGTGACGCTCGCGGTGACGGATACCCAGCCGCACTGTGCCTCGATGGTCTGGCCCAGCTGGATCAACCGCTCCCTTTCCTGCTCGTCCTGGACGATGTCGCCCTGCAGGAAGGGGGTCATGACCTCGATCGCCTGCTCGATACCGATCTCGCCCTTGATGAATCCCTGGGCAGCTGCGTTGAACTCAGAGAAGCCGTCGATACCGTGCAGGGCATCGTTGAGATCACGCACTGCCTGTGGACCTCGTGACTGTTCCGTGACGGTCGCGGTGGTGGTAGTTACGGGAGCTGTCATTGGCAACCTCACTTTCGCTTAAGAGCTCCGATGGCGAGTAGATCCTTGACGTCCTGCCAGTGTCAATCAGCAACCGTCGAGAGTTTTACAGGCTGACCATATCCGGTCAAGGTAGATGTCGAATTACACAGGGAGTAGTAGCTCAATAACGGATCGGTGAGGTCATGCCTGTGTTTATGGACGATCATGGTCAGGAGTAAATGCATGGCTCCGTCTCCTCGTTCGGTGTAGCCGCGACCATCGATGCAAGGTAGCCACCGTATGGTGCGCAGCAGGAGGCATCGCCCAGGTTGCCTTCGATGTCGAACCATGCGAATCTCACCTGTGCGGCGACCGGAATCCGTTGACGAGGCGAACAGGTGCCATTAGCTTCAGGAGTCATGGGACTGGCTGACGAGAAGGCAACTAATGAATATGACGTAGTGGTGGTAGGGGGCGGACCTGTCGGCCTCATGGTCGGCTGCGAGCTCGCCCTCGCTCGGGTGCGCGTCCTGGTCGTGGAGGGCCGGACTGAGACAGACCCGACCATCAAGGCGTTCGGGCTTCACGTCCCCACCGTCGAAGCGTTGGATCGGCGTGGAATGCTTCCCGCGCTACTCCAGGCCCAGCGAGATCATGCGGAGAGTCTCCTGGAGGCCCTGACGCGTCGGCGGAGCCCGCTCCCGGATCCCACTCCCCGTTCCGCCAACGTCGCTGGCCATTTCTCCGGGATTACGATCTCCCGGAGCAACGTTGATTTCGGTAACGGTTCCGGCGAGCCAGAGCCGGCACCGGACATGCTTCCAGTCAGTCAGCAAATGCTTGAACAGGTCTTAATGAATCGCGTTCGTGCTGAGGAAGCCGGTGTCGAGCTCCGCAGAGGTGTGTGGCTCGAAGAGTTCAGCGAGCACGAGACCGGGGTCGACATCCGCCTCGACACGGGTGAACGTATGCGCTGCACGTGGCTCGTCGGGGCCGACGGCGGCCACAGCATGGTTCGGCAGGCAGCCGGATTCGACTTTCCGGGAACGGACCCCGAGATCACTGGCAGGCAGGCCGTTGTGGACCTCGAAGACCCGGGAGAGCTTCAGCCGGGCTGGAACCGCAGTGATGCCGGTCTCTACGTATACACACCACTGACAGGGCGGATTCTCACCGTTGAGATGAACGGACCGCCCCAGGATCGTCACACGCCGGTGACTCTGGAAGAGTTCCAGGACGGCTTGCGGCGCGTGTCGAAGACGAACGTCACGATCGCCTTCCTCAGATCCGCGACGAGGTTCACCGACAATGCCCGGCAGGCGAGCACGTACGTGAAGGGCCGCGTCGTCCTGGCGGGGGATGCGGCTCATGTTCATTCGCCGTTCGGCGGCCAAGGGCTCAACCTCGGTATCGGTGACGCGATAAACCTCGGCTGGAAACTCGCCGCGACCGTGAAAGGCTGGGCGCCGGAACACCTGCTCGGCACCTACACGCGAGAAAGACATCCGATCGGCGCCTGGGTTCTGGACTGGACACGCGCACAGATCGCTCTCATGCGCGTCGACCCGCGCACCGAGTCGCTCCGCCAGATCGTTGGAGACCTCGTGAACACCGGTGACGGCTCGGCGTACATGATGAAACGGCTGCTCGGCTTGCAACAAAAGTACGATCTGCCCGGCGGGCACCCTCTCACGGGGTGCAGCGCCCCCGACCTTCAGCTGGAAGGACGGAGGCGGCTCGCAGAAGTCATGCACGGCGGACAGGGTGTCCTTGTCGGCGCACCCCGCCTAGCCGACGCCGCCGCGAGCCATGGCGACCGTCTCGTGTACGTCAAGTCGCCGAACGGCACCGCGATGCTGGTGCGTCCCGACGGCTACGTGGCGTGGGCCTCGGACGATCTCGACGATCTCACGGGCCTCGAAGACGCGACGCGGACGTGGCTCGGTGAGCCCGCCCACGTGGCGCGGTGACGTCAGCCTGTTCTTCCGACCGGTCAAAGGCGCGTACGGCCAGCGCCCGCACCATACGGTCCCGCCCGTCCGCCACCAGGCTGCGCAACGTGGACGGATGAGTGTCGTCGGCGAGCCAAACATTCGCCGCCGCCACGGTCTCCTCGCTGATCGCCCATGAAGGGAACAACAGCAGCGCCACCCGCTGGGCGGCCTCACCTGTGCGTTGCCGCCACACGTCCGCAACGTCGGTGAAATACCGGCTGGTGAAAGGCGCCAGCAACGCCCGCTGCGCGGGATGCGAAAACCCGGAGATGATCGCCTCGACGGTCGCGTTCGACAGACCATCGTCGTGAACGGCCCGCTGCCACGCCTCCTGCTTGGCCCGCTGCGACGGCTGCAGTGCTCGCGCCCGCTCGGCCTGCCGTCTACCGGTCGCGGTCGAATCGCGCTCGAGTTCTGCCTCGATCTCGCTTACTCCCGCCCGCCCATGGGCGACGAGAGCCTGGGTCAGCCGCCAGCGCAGATCGCTGTCCACTACCAGCCCCGCCAGCGGTGCCGAGCCGTCCAGCCAGCCGCGCACTGTGTCGAGCTGAGCGTCATCGAGCACACCCACGGCCATCGCGTGGACGAGGCCCAGTTGATGGTCCGATCCCGGCTCGGCAACGGCGGCCCGATCGAGTAACAGGCCGATGTGGGCCTGCCAACCGGTCCGCGCCCATACCGGATCGCCGTAGTTCTCAAGTGCGGCGTGTGCCTGTTGAAGCAGGCGTTGGACGACACCGACCTCGGTCTCGACCGCGAGCACCTGGCCGACCAGCGCGACGAAGTCCCTGGCCCTCAATTCGGCCTCCTGGGTCATCTCCCAAGCGGCCGACCAGCACAGGGCACGGGGCAACGACTCAGCGACGTCGCCGATTCGGCTGATGAGGGTGGTCAGCGATTCCGGATCCACACGTATCGTGACATATGCGAGGTCATCATCATTGACCAAGATCAGCAAACCGCGATGCACGCCGGCCAGTTCGGGAAGCTCGGTTCGTTTACCGATGACGTCCGCCTCGTATCGGTGGGCACGGACCAGTCGGCCGGTGCCGTCGTCGTCATAGACGCCGACGACCACGCGATGCGTGCGCGGCTCGCCGCCACCGAGATGGGCACGGCTCTGCGTGACGGCGAACTCAGTGAATCGGTCTTCGTCGTCGACCGAGAACATCGGCCGTAGCGTGGTCACGCCCGTGGTCTCCAGCCACTGCGCGCTCCACCAGGACAGATCTCGCCCCGACTTCTCCTCCAGCGAGGTGAGAAGGTCGGCTAGCGTGGCGTTGCGCCAGGAGTGCCGAGAAAGGTACGTCCGGACCCCGGAAAGAAAGCTCTCCAAGCCCACAAAGGCGACCAGTTGCTTGAGCACGCTTGCGCCCTTGGCGTAAGTGATGCCGTCGAAGTTGAGCTCAACCGCGCGGAGGTCAGGGACATCGGCGGCGACGGGGTGGGTCGACGGCAAACGGTCCAACTGGTACGCATAAGCCTTCTCGACGTTGGCGAAGGTGGTCCAGGCGCGTTTGTGATCGGTAGCCTCGGCCTGTGCCAGCACACTGACGAACGTGGCGAACGCCTCGTTGAGCCAAAGGTCGTCCCACCATCGCATGGTTACCAGGTTGCCGAACCACATGTGAGCGAGCTCGTGCAGCACGGCCGCGCGGCGCCGCTCATAGGCGGGGCCTATTACCCGGCCGCGGAATATGTGATCGTCCGTGAACGTCACGCAGCCTGTGTTCTCCATCCCGCCGACGTGGAGTTCGGGAACGAAGCACTGGTCGTACTTGCCGAACGGGTAGGCCACGCCGAACGTTCGATGGTAAAAGTCAAAGCCCTTCCTGGTCTCGGCGAACAGCCGCTCCGCGTCCATGTGCCCGGCCAGTGATGCCCGGCAGTACAGCCCCAGCGGGATCGTGATCAGTTCGTCGTGATACTCGTCGCGCCACTTCGCCCACGGTCCGGCCACTACGGCCACCAGGTAGGTCGACATCGGCCGCGTGCGCTCGAACACATGCTTCACGGCACCATCGGAAGTCCTCCGGGCGGACTTCACTGCGGTATTACTCAGCACCATCCAACCCGCGGGAGCCAAGACGTTCATTTGGTAGGTCGCTTTCAGGTCCGGTTGGTCGAAACACGCGAACACCCGCTTCGCGTCAGCAGGCTCGAATTGCGTGTAGAGATACACCTCCTGATCGACCGGGTCCACGAACCTGTGTAAGCCCTGTGCCGTGTTCATGTAGAAGCACCTCGCTAGGACGGTCAATTCGTTGTGTTCGGCCAACGGCGACAGCGTGATGCCTTCCCCGGGCCTGTAGCCGGAAAGGTCCAACGTTTCTCCGTTGAGCACGGCCTCCACAGGATGAGCCACCAGATCGATCCAAGTAGAAACACCCCCTTCAGGGCAGCGGAATCGAACCGTGGTCATCGAACTGAACGTGTTCTCCCCCGCCCCGCCGAAGCCGTCCGTAAGATCGAGATCGATAGCGTACGAATCGACCTCCAGTAGCGCACGCTGCTGGGCTTGCTCACGGGTCAGGTTGGGCACTTCCACACCACACCTCCGGATATCGTTCCGACCTAGAGGGACCCTAAGATCTTCCCAGCGGTATCTCGGAAGTCCAACGCCTGCAGAACGGCCGCTGCCGCGGCGCTTCGACGTTCAGCGGACTTGCCCAGGTCAGTACGACGATCGGAAGACACGGCGTCCGCACGGCGTCCCCGATCCGATCTGCCTGAAGGTCTTCGACGAGAGGATCACTCGTCGAGTGGGCGGGCCCGCGCAACTGGAGGCGCTGTCGCGCATCCGCGACGGGGGACATGCTGACCGTCCAAGGGATCAGCCGTAACCGGGTTCGGCCTCAGCCAGGTGCTCGGCGTCGCTTTAAGGACCGCCTCGCGGAGCCCACCTACCCGAGCGCTTGAACGCATGATGCCCATCGGGCTGACAACCACGTTCCCGACGGTACGCGGAGATACGAGGCACCTGCGGGGCGCCGGACTGCAGCCGGCTGAGCGATACCTCAATGTCCGTGACCGTCGTGGTCGGGTTCACGCGGGTGCTGACCCGTTCGGGCGAAAGCCCCACCGGAGCCGATGCGGCTGCTGGCGCGAGTGGGTACGGCCGTGGCCGTGGCACGCACGGTATGCCTTGGCAAGGAGGTTGGCACAGGTGCGGTCGGTCCAATCCGACAGTACGTATCCGAGTGCGATGCAGTCGCCGCCGGGGAGTTCGTCAGCGAAGAAGTCACCGGGTACAAAATCCAGCCGGTCCGCCAGGTCGTAGGTATGGCGGGATTCGGCCACGAAGCGCTCAACCAGCGGCAGGTCGAACACGGTCGCGCTCGGAGTCGGCGAACGCAGCAGCGCGGCGACCGCGAACGGTCCGCTCGCGCCGCCGACGTCGATCAGGCTTTTCACTTCATTCAGCCTGGCCAGCTCAGCGAGTTCCTTCGAAGGGGCGAAACTAAGGCTCCACATCGCTGCCATGAACTCAGCCGGCGCCTGCTCGTCGCGGTAGAGGAACTCGAACGGCGCCGGCAGTTGCTCATCCACCGCCGTCTTGCCGTGTTCCAGGTAGGCCGCCAGGCGGTTGATCTGCGTCGATGTCTCGCTGACCAGATGGTCAACGAATCCGCCGACGTATTGGTCATCGTTCCGGTCGAGATAGGGGCGCATCTCGCCCGGCATCTCGTACCGTCCCTCCGATCTGCGACGCAGCACACCGAACGCCGTCAACACCAGGAGCATCCGCTCCAGGGTGTCAGCATCAGTGCCGAGCGCATCGGCCATCTCCGTCGGCGCCTGCGGTCCACGAGCACTTACTGCGAAAGACTCTTTATCTGTCGGCGAGTTGCGGCACCGGCGTAGACACCAGGCCGTACACCGCCCTCTCCAGAGCCCACGGCATCACGATGATCGCCTCCGATCGATCCAAACCTTGGGTGGCCAACTGCGACGGATCCGCAGTTGGCCAAATGTCAGGTCTCCTTCACGTTTCGCTGCACTTTTATCGCCATCTCTTCGGCATCCTCAGCCAACCTCAGCCAGATGGAGGCACAGGTCCGCGCCAGCTCGCTTACCATCTGTGCCTGGTGTTGCGGTACCACCTCGGCAAGTTGTATCTGCTGCTGCAGGAGGGAGTGAAAGCTCAGGCCTCGTAGTAGCACACGGCCCTTCTCAGTGAGTTTCAGGGAGGGATCCTTCATGAGGCGTTCCAGCGCTTTGTTAAAGCTCTCGGTTGAGTTCACCTCGCGTATTACGCTGCCTTTTCGTCGCCTAGCACGGCGTGGATCAGATGGCTTCGGCCGAGACTTCCGGTGCGAAGCCGACAGCGGCTCTTCACCACGGTCCAGACGGTTTCTCACATCACGTACAGTGGTGGGTGAGATGCCCGCCAACCGGGCAATCTCACGGCTTGAAGCGTTCGGCTTCTTCTCAATCCACTCACTTGCGATCATCCTGCCCGCTGCGCTGTCGACCGGTCTGCGTCGACCGTCGCGGCCCATCCTGACTGCTGCCTTCATCGCATCGCCGCCGGCAGTTGGCCTGAGGTCCTTGACAGCCTTGTCAGAGATCGCGGCGATGGCCGCGATCGCGCGATCAGACCAGTCGGGGTGTGACTTGATGATGCGCAGAGCCGCCGCCGCCCGGTCCCTGGCAGAGAGCGGCAGTCCGTGCGCAACGTTCAGCTTGACGGCGAGTACGAACGCGTCTTGTTCATCACCGTCAAAGAAGCGTACGGAGATCTGATCCTCACCACGCAACTGCGCGGCCTTAAGCCTGTGCATTCCATCCACAATGCGCATCGTGGGTCGATGCACGATGATCGGCGGGAGCGTGTTGCCCGCCTCTACCATGAGGCGTATGTGTTCCAAGTCCTCTTTATCAGTGCGTGGCGAGTCAGCGGGGAGCAGCCCGGCAGTGGGGACCGTCTCCGCTGCCGAAAGTAACCAACTGTCCCCTCTTCCTTCCTCATGCGTGGACGGCCATTGGTGAGCCGCTTGGGATCCGGCTTGCGTACTCAGCGCGTACCTCCTGCCTAACGGACGGCTTCCGCACGGGTGGGAGCTCCCGGCAGGTCGAACGAGGTGTTGCACAATGTCTCGATGACCCGAGGCGGCTCCTGCTCCGACCGGCCGTCTTCGATCGCGTCGATGAGCCCTGCCTCAGTCGGCTTGCTGTCCGTCTGGTATTCGACCTTGCGCAACTTGAACTCCAGGCAGGAGCGGGACGCTGAGCGCCCGATGCCGCCCGAATATCCGCCGTACGAATTCAACAAGCGCAGCATGATCAATGTGTGCAGAGGATTCGGGAGTGGGCCCAGTGTTCTATGTACCGTAGAATTAATGAGGCCGGACGTTCGACGATCACATATTGGCTGACTGATTTTCTATCCAGCGGGAATGCGCGGATGATATGCTGAGGCTTCCGCATCGTCCCATCCTGCCTCTCGGAATCGAGAACGCTTCGGATCGCGATCGTGTCCTGCCGGAGCAGGTCAGAGGTGACGCATCTCTCGCGATACAAGGAAACTCCTGCCTGGGAAGCACACGAGTAGACCTAGCCAATCAGGCACACCAAGCATAGGAATCGGTATTGCCGGACGCAATGTTGACCTGTTGATTCTTACAGGAAACACTCCTGAGAGTCTTGCTTCAAGTTGCCGGGGATGAGTACCGGACACTGCGGTCCGATAACGACCTGGGCCCGCAGCGGTTGAACGGCCCTGAGAGGTGTCCCCACGTGGGCATTGCGTGGTCAGCTTGGATGGTGTCGGACTTCGGCGTTATCAGAGCTTGCGCGTCGCGCTGGTCCCGGACGCATTGAGCCTATTTCAGCGGCAGGTTGGGGTGTGCTGATCACAGCGTGATCGCGGGCGGTGCGGCGGGGTCTGATCGCGCTTCGCTGCCGTTGTCGCGTCAGACCCTGACCTACGCCACCGGCGTCATTCGCCGACACCGCGCATCGATCGGCAGCAAAGGCCGAGCGCTGCCACCGGGCGCCCAGGCCCTGATGGTGCTGGTCTACCTACGCAAAGGTGAGACCTTCGCCGAACTGGCCACTGGGTTCGGAGTCTTGACCAGCACCGCATGGCGCTACACCACCGAGTCGATCGAACTGCTGGCCGCGCGTGCACCCAAGCTCCCTGCCGCCGTTGGCAACGCGCGGCGTGGCCGGCTGCCCTACCTGATCTTGGACGGGACGCTGGTGGCGAGCGACCGGGTGGCCGCCGACCGTCCCTTCTACTTGGGAAAGCACCACAAGCACGGGGTGAACCTGCAGGTGATCGCCGCCCCGGATGGCAGCCTGCTGTGGGTGTCGGGGCCGTTGCGGGGTCGCCGTTGCGGGGTCGGTGCACGATCTGAAGGCCGCCCGGATCTGGGGCGTCATCCGCGCGCTGGCTGCCACCGGCATCCTCCTCCTGGCCGATAAGGCATATCAAGGGGCCGGTGACCATGTACTCACGCCCTACCGGGACGTACTACCCGTGTCGCTTCTGGAGCGGCGTCGATAAGCCGAGAGGGACGGCCAGCCTGGTCGCCACCACCTCTTGTCTGCTGGGCATGTCGACCCGTCGGGAGGAGAAATGGGAAATTTGCCTAGCTGTCCAGGTCGCAGGTCAGCCTCATGGCCGACGAGCTGGACGAGATGGCCGGCCGGAGACGGAGCCGACCTTCACGCCGGGTTGTACGACGCGATCACCTCCGCACTGCCCGACGCGTCATAGCAGACTGTCGAACTCACTACCACTGCCGACCAGGGCTCCCTTGCGCGTTCCGAGGCCGGCGCAGCCGAAGGTGTCGACGGTGGTGCGCGCTATCTTCGAACAACCCGACAACGACGCCGTCTTCGCCGAGCACCGCCACACTGAAGGAAAGACAGTAGACGGACCGACGCGGTCGGCGCCTTTCCTGCCGCGCCGCCATCATCCGCTTTGGTCGGCGCCATGCCGACCTAGCAGAACGACGAATGTCCCGGGTGACGCCCCTACTTGTGCGTCGAACGACTCAACGCATGCCCGAAAATCGTCGCCGATTTTTACACTAATGCTGCAGATGTGACAATCAAGGCAGTTGGTGCTTAACTAGTCCATGTGTCATGAGGCGGCCTTCTCAACACCACCTCCGCGGGAGCGGCCACGGCCAAACAACGGCCGTCGGCACTCGCTCGGTCCGATCAGCGCCGATCACCGGCCTCGGATGGCGAGATCATCCCTAGATGTCGTCATCCGTTACGAACAGGCCTCGGCGTGGTCACAGAGCCATGAAATGGCGGAGGTTGGCGTTAGCATGACAAGATGGTAACTTGAATGAACCTGAAGGCGAAGATTCTCGGCCCGGGACGGGACGCTGATCCCTATCCCGCATACGCACGACTACGTGAAGAGCGTCCAGTTTGTCATGTGCGTCTCCACGGCGGCGTGCATTGTTGGGTGGTGTCTCGATATGAGGACGCTCAGGCTGCATTGGCGGACCCCCGGCTGAGCAGGGATCCCCGGGTAGCGGGGCCGGCGTGGCGCGAGACCGACCGCGGGCGTCCATTGGAGGATGGCTCAGGTCTGGGCGTTCACCTTCTCACCAGAGAGCCACCTGACCACACCCGATTGCGCCGGCTTGTCTCCACGGCCTTCACCGCACGGCGGACAGAGACGATGCGTCACCGGGTGCAGCAGGTCACCGATTCATTGATCGACGCCTTCGCGGCGCGTGGCGAGGCCGAGATCATTGCCGAGTTCGCCTACCCGCTTCCGATCACCGTGATCTGTGAGGTACTAGGCATACCGGCCGCGGACCGAAGCCTCTTTCGACAGTGGACGTCCAACGCGGTCTCCGTCGAACCCGGGGACGTTGACGGCCGCCTGTCCGGCACGCCGAGCCCGGGTGAGTACCTGCGCGCGCTCGTCACCACTAAACGCCGTGCCCCGGAAGACGATTTGATCAGCGTCCTCGTCGAGCACGAGAAACAGGGCGGGCTCAGTGAGCCTGAGTTGGTGTCGATGATCTTCCTGCTGTTGATCGCGGGGCATGAGAACACCGCCGCGCTCATCGGGAACGGTATCGTCGCTCTGCTCGACAACCCCGGACAGCTCACGCTTCTCCAGGAGCGGCCCGAACTGGCGGCGGCAACGGTGGAAGAGGTCCTGCGCTATGACGGGCCGATGGAACTCGCGGCGTGGCGTTTCACCACCGAGCCAGTGGAGATCGGCGGAACGCGCATCCCGCCTGGTGAGCCGGTTCTCATCGCGTTGGCGGCGGCCCATCATGACCCGGCGCGGTTCCCCGAGCCGGATCGGTTCGATCTGTCTCGTTCTGACAACCCACATCTGGGGTTCGGATACGGACTCCACCACTGCCTGGGCGCTCCACTCGGTCGGCTGGAAGGCGAGGTGGCGTTGGCGACGCTCTTCAGCCGCCTGCCTGACCTGGCCCTCGCCATGCCCGCAGAGCGGCTGCCTCGGCAGCCGAGTTCCATCGTCCGTGGGCTGCACGAGCTCCCGGTTGTGTTCACTCCAGTCCGCTCACCACGCAGGTCGGGCTAATATCCCGGCTCCGGGGTCGGCGAGGTGCCCCTGCAAGTAGGCGCGGATGTCGGCCGCCCGCGGGTCGTCGACCTCCTCATAGAGCGCAAGCGCGGCGGCCCAGGATTCTCGTGCGTGCTCTGATCGGCCAAGAGCGTGCAAGATCCGGCCCCGGCGGGCCAGTCCGTCGGCCTCACCCCACCGCGAGCCTGCCAGGCGGCGGGCCCGCAGCGAACGGTCGATATGGTCCAGAGCCTGTTCCTGTTCCCCGAGGGCGGCGTAGGTCTCGGCCATCTTTGCGAGCGTCAGGCCTTGACCGTCATGGTTCTCGATCTCCTCGAAGATCCTCAGCGCCGCTCGGAGAACGTCGAGCGTCTCGTCGTGTCGCTCCCACCCATGGTGGGCATCAGCCAGTGTGAACATGGCCGACGCCTGGCCATGCCGATCACCGACCTCGCAGAAGAGTGAGAGCGCCTCGCTGGCGCGATCGTACGCGATCTCCATCAGCCCACGATCGACGTTGAGGAACCCCAGCCCGGCCAGCGCCCATGCTTGACCGTGGTGGTCTCCGACGTCCCGCTGCAAGGACAAGGAATGCTCAAAGAGCTGCTGGGAGCGATCGTATTGGCGTAACCAGCGGTAAGCCTCGGCCAAGCTGGTCTCCACCCACCCCTGGGCACGACGATCGCCCGCTGCTTGAGTCGCCTTGTGCGCCAGCGTGGACGTCGCCAGCCACAAACCCCCAGGCTTGCGGAGAAGACGCAGATAGTCGAACAGCGCGATGGCCAGCTTCCAGGCCGTCTCGTACAGGTGATGGTCCACTGCCAGCCTGATGATCGACGCGAAGTTCGGTGCCTCGAGGTCGTACCAGCGCAACGCGTGCTGGTCGGAGCTGAACGTTAGCGGGGTGATTCCAGGTGCCAGGGGCCTTAGCTCCACCGGGCTCAGCCGAAAAGGTGCCAACGCCCTGCTTCCGGCTGCGATGGAGTGCAGGTACCAGTCCGCAAAGCGCCTTATCGCAGAGTTCCTCTCCGAGGCGGTGCTTTCGGCCCCGACGCATTCGGCGGCATAGACCTGAAGCAGATCATGGAAGCGGTATCTGCTGTGGGGAGCCCCTTCCAGCAGATGAACGAGGGCCAGTTTCTGCAGAAGACGCCGAGCCCGAGCCACGGAAGCCCCGGCCAGCGCGGCCGCCGGCTCCAGGCTGATGTGCGGGCCACGGTGTAGGCCGAGCAACCGGAACATCCGAGCCTCTTCGTCACTCAGATCGCGATATGACCATTCGAACACCGTTCGGACTGCGACAGAGTCGTCGGCCTCCAGCGCGTCCAGCCGATGTCTTTCTGCGGCGAGTTCGTCCACCAGCTCACCGACCGGGTGATGAGGATGCGCCGCCACCCGCTCGGCGGCAATCCTCAGCGCCAAGGGCAGATGTCCGCAGTGGCGTGCGAGGACGGTCAGGGACGCCGTTTCCGCCTGGGCACGAGCTTCCCCGACCGCAGCATGGAGCACCGCCATGGACTCCTCTTCGGTCATCGGACCGAGGAGTATCCGTTCGACGGCCACCCGCATCGGCAGGCCGATGAGTCTTCTGCGGCTGGTCACGATCACTCCGCATGCCGCCGACCCGGGCAGCAGTGGCTCCACCTGTTTGGAGGACGCGGCGTTGTCCAACACGATCAGGAGCCGCTGAGAGGCCAGCAACGATCGATACAACTTCGCGCGCTGCTCAAGCTCCTCCGGGATATCACTGGGTTGAACCCCGAGCGCGACCAGAAACTCCTCCAGCACGTCGCCCGGCCGCATCGGACGACCGTCCGGAGAGTAGCCCCGCAAATCGACGTACAAGCGGCCGTCGGCATAGATCTCCTCACCGGATCCGCCGATGCCATGGGCGCAACGGAGCGCGGCCGCAGTCTTGCCAACGCCAGGAGGACCGTCGATGGCCACGATCGTCGGCGCTCCTGGCGGGACCTTGCCGGTCATCGGCACTTGGCCGTTGAGAACGTCGGACATCCGGCGCATCTGACTTTTCCTGCCGACAAAGCCCGCGGGCGGCGCGGGAAGCTGAGCGGGACGCCGCTTCTTCCCCACAGCCGCCAGCGCAATCAGTGCTCCGTCCGCCTCCAACACCTCGTCGCAATGCCTGACCAAGTCGGCGGAGGGCAAGGCACCGTGTCTGACCTTGCTCAACCAGCTCGGATGGTAACCCGTGAGCTCTGCCAGTTTCCGCCAAGACAGGCGACGTTTAGCCAGGAGCCGCTCCAACTCCTCAACAAACACCGAAGCCATGTCCTCCCCAGGGCCGCTCAGTGACTCGCTCCTCTCTCGCGGCAAGGAGCGTTCGAAGGCAGATCTGGACTGAACGCTACCGCTGACGGGCGGCCTCTGACTTGAATCTGTTATCAAGTCACATGCCAAGTAATGGAAGTACCCGTGACCTGGGCGGACTCATCCGCGAGAGGGGACCTTGATCTTTCCTTTGATGATCTCCTGCTTGAGGGCTTCGACTCTTCCCCTGATGTCCTCCATCAACCCCCCGGAGGTCGCATAGCCCACACCCTTGTTGGACAGGTCATAGACCTTCGTACCGGCATGGAACTGTCCCTTGAGGACCCCTGAGACAAAGTCGAACACCGCCACGTCGACTCGTCTCATCATCGATGTCAGAATATGATCACGTACTCTCGCGAGAGCACGCTGCCGGTACTGGTCGGTATCAACGCCGATGGCCCACCTTCCCTCAGCGGCCGCGCCGTTGATCACCCCGATCCCGGCGGCGCCGGCCGCGTGGAAGATCACGTCCGCCCCGGCGTCGCTCTGCCCCTCGGCGCTGAGCCGGGCCTTGCCCTGGTCTTTGAAACCCGAGACGTCCGGTGGCTGGCTGAGGTATTTCACCAGCACCTCGATCCGTGGGTTGATCGTACGGGCACCCGCGGTGTAGCCGCTCTCGAACGTCTTGATGATCGGCGTGTTCATGCCGCCCACGAAACCGATCGTGTTCGTCCTGGTCTTCAGTGCCGCCACCGCCCCCACCAGGAAGGATCCTTGATCACTGGCGAAAACCAGCCGACTGACATTGGGCTGAGCGGTGGGGTCGCCGTCCACGACGGCAAAACGCATGTCCGGGTGCCTCTGGGCAACTTGGTCAACAGGCTTGGTATAAGAAAAAGTCAATCCGATAATAGGGTTATAGCCGGACCGCACTAACCGCTCAAGCAACTGGACCTTTTCAGCGTCCGGTACGCCTTCCTCGGCTTCGAATCCCTTGACTGCGACTCTCAACTCCTGCTCAATTCTGAGAAGGCCGGCATGGGCCGAGTCGTTGTACGAACCATCACCGAGTCCGCCATCTGAGTAGATGAGAGCGACCTTCAAACCTCGCCGGTCGTCAGCCCTGCTCCCCTTCCCTCCGGAACACCCAGCAACACTCAGTATCGCCAGCATGGCTGTAAGAGCACAAAAGGTCTTCGTATAAGGGACGGCTACCTTCGTCACAGACCCCAGAATACTGGAAAGTTCCCTCTCCCTGGCTCCATATGGCGAACTCCATAGTCCCATCCGGCGAGGTTCAGGAAGTATGCGACCTGGCCCGTGCAGGTCAGCGACCTCGCGGATTGAACTTAGCCCCGATGAAGGACGGCCCTATGCAGGCGTTTGCGTCCGTGCTTGAAGATTTGAACTGAGAACCAGCCCTACTGCGGAGCGTTCATCGACGCCCACGCCGATTGGCTGAGGGTGTTCCACCCCATTGGCGGCCGTCTCATCCGCCACGGCACCCGCCATGACCCGCGCGGTCC
>NZ_SMKT01000136.1 GCF_004348735.1 Actinomadura sp. KC06 | reverse complement strand
GGGCGGGCTGGGGCGGACTCGAAGCCGGCGTCGGCGAGGGTGATCGGGCGGCCGAGCCGGCGTGACAGGGCTTCGGCGATCAGGCCGGGCACGGGCGGTCGTGGCCGCATCCCGGACAGCCAATGGCTTACTGCGCCGCGCTGGTAGCGCAGCTCATACGCGATCTCGGAGCCGCAGGCGTTCACCGCTTCAGCCAGTTCCCGGCCACTCCAGTTCGCTTCCGCCAGCAAGCCGCGCAAGCGATCATTGCGACGGCGGGGAGTCATGGGAAAAGCCCCGGAGATCTCACGCGCTCACCTGCGCCTGCGCACCGTTGTCTTCTGCTTGGGAGAAGATCGTTGCCCACGTTGTTGCCGGTTACACGGTGTCCCTGGGTTGGGGTGGCCTTGCTCGGTGGTGAGGTGGGGCTCGCTAGCAGGAGATCGCTACCCTAGACATTAGTGACTCCACTGTCAAGCAGCGGGTAATGATCGATGCCATCGATCTTGCTTATCGCCGTATCGGCTGTCGTGATACACCGTCATGCCATGATACGGATTTGCGACCATCTCTCTGTTCGCGCGCTCAATCACGGGGTAGTCGGCGAACACAAGGGCGCGCTACTGCACGAGTGGAGCAGCGTGGAATTCAATCGATGGTGATGGTTTCAATGTCCACAGAATTGACGAACGACGACGATCTGTTGGTGGTTCTGACTGGTGGACCTGATGGGTTGCCGAGCCTGCTCTCGGTCGCGAGTGGACCTGGGAAGGAAGAGTTGACTCCGGGTGCCAGGGTAGCGGTGGAATTTCGCGGCAAACATCAGCATTTTGAATTCGTTGGCCGCTTCATTTCATGGCCATCTCAATCAAAGGCATCGGACACGACCAGCCACCATCCCGACGAGCGCCACCGACTGGGGTCTGGCCGCCCATTAATTCTCAATCAGCGGCCGAGTCGCCTCGGGGCGCCGGGCGGCCAATCACTTGGAGCCACAAACGGCAGATGGCTGAAAGCCGCACCCGGCACCGCTGGGGTGCCAGAACCCTACGACTGGCTCGGGCGATCCTTGAAAGAAGGTAGGGATGGCTGATATCGGGGGTCGCTCCATGCGTGCGAGCAAACCGAACGTTGTGCACATATTCCCCGGCCAAGGGAATTTCCCTCTCACTCCGCTGCGCCGGGCCGTCGCCTCCTCGGGCGTCCTGCACCGATGCGTATGGGACGTCTTCACCGAGGCTGACCCTGTAGGAGCCAAGCGTGGCATCCCCGTTCTGCGAAAGGCGCTCCTGGGCACCCGGCAGCTCAGTGGCCGGGACTTGGCCGCGATGCCGCCCGGCACGGCGCAACTCGCACTTTTCGGGGTGTCCGCGGCCATCCACCGTGCCCTGTGCGAGCTAAGCCTTGCCCCCGATGCCGTGGTCGGGGTGAGTTTCGGGGAGATCGCCGCGCTGTGCGCTGCCGGATCGCTGAGCGTTCCCGACGGCGCGAGAGCCGCGCTGGCAGTGGCAGATTTCCTCCCCGATCGCGGCAGGATGACAGTTCTGAACACCACTGATGTGCGCACGCAAGAGCTCCTGCACCTAGCCGGCGCCACGAACGTGGCGATCGCATGCCGCAATTCGCCCACCGAAACAGTGATCAGCGGCCCCCTTGACGACCTGGCGGTGGTGGAGGCTCTGGCCCGGCAACACGGCGTGAACGCGACCCGGATCAATCTTCCCGTCCTGTGCCACCACCCCTCGCTCACCGCCGAGGCACGTGGGCTCTCCGAGGCCCTGCACCGGCTGAAGTTCACGGCGCCGAAGATCCCCATGTACTCGGCCGTGGCCCAGCGCCGCAACACGGCACAAGACGACCTCGCGCAGTCAATCGCGGACTGCCTGATCAAGCCGCTCTCGCTTCCCACGACCCTGGCGGCGCTGCCGCCGACTGCCCTGGTAGCCGAAGTGGGAACCGGTGGGGCGCTCGCACGCAGCGTGCGCACCATCCTCCCGGCGGCAACAGTGTGCTCACCCGTGGCCGAGGAGGGCTTTCCCTGGCATGACATGCCCGCCTTGTGGTCCCCGAGTGACGTCTCCACAGATCAGAAAAGGGGCTGGAGGATGTGATGGACGACCGCACAAAGGCTCTTGAAGCGCTAGCGCACGGGTGGTGTCCCCTGGACATCCGGGAGCAGATCACCACGGCACTGGAAGCGACGACGCACTGGCAGAAACGGGGCGCCGAAGGGTTCCATTTGGACCTGCACGACAGGTTCACCACGATCGCCGAGTCCCTGCCATCAGGACGGGAGATCATGTCCGACCGCCGATGGCTCGCGGCACTCAGTGAGTGGACGGCTCTGGACGACCCGTCCCTGTATATGGCCTCGATTCCCCACTACGCCATCGCCCTAGGCTCGATCCTCACCCTTGCCGGTGACCTTGACGAACTCTTGCCGCAGATCCAGGCGCTGGAGTGCCTGTCTGTCACCGGCGCGCTTGTGGTGACCGAGACCGGCGACGCCTCCAGCCACGTGGCGCCCCGCGCGACCGCCACCTTCGATGTGGCCTCGCGGGAGTTCGTCCTTGTCACGCCGGATGTCGGCGCGGCGAAGTTCTCCAACCGCGGCCTCATCGGAGTCCCCGTGCTTGCCGTGTGGGTCGCCCGGGTCATCGTGGACGGGAAGGACTGCGGGGTCTTCTCTTTCGTCCTGGATATCGCCGACCATCATGGCCCCCGGCCCGGCGTCTCGGTATCCGAAGTGGTCGAGCTGGGCAACGTGCCGCTGGACTACTCCTTCATCCGCCTCAACGAGGTACGCGTCCCCTACGAGCGGTGGCTTCGGGACGGCGCGAGCATCGACGCCGACGGCGTCTTCCACGATCCACTGAACGGCGACGCGCGCCTCGCACGCACTCTGAACGCTCCTCAAATGCTGTGGGGCACGCTCCCGGGGACCATGGCGGCCATGGCACGGGCGGCGAGCCTGATGGCGCTCAAACAAGCAGCGAACCGGCCCTCCCACGGCCGCATGGCCCCCGGCATACCAGTGCTCTCCTACCACACCCACCGCAACGCCCTGATCAGCGCCCTTGCCGAGTCGTTCGGCCTGACGTGCGCAGGCAACACGGCTCGGCGGCAGTTCATCGACCACGGGAAGGCACCGGCAGCGGCACGGATGGAGTTCTCGCCGTGGGCCGCGGTCAACCGGAACCTGGCAGTGCTGAAGGCCACGACCGTGTGGGGCGCGGAAGAGGTGCTGACCGAATGCCGCCGCCGGTGCGGATTCGCCGGGATGCTGAACGTCAACCGCATGATGCTCTACTACGGCCTGGCGCAGAACTTCAACAACGCCGGAGGCGACAACGCCCTGATAATCATGGACGCTGGTCGCGCTCTGATCGAAGGCATCGCCTACCGGGTCCCGGACCAGCAGATAGCAGAACCAGCGGATCCCGGATCGCCGCAGTGGTGGTCACGTGTCGCCCGCGCATGGGAGACACAACTCGTCCACCACGCACGTCGCCTCCACGCCGAACGCGCAGCCGGAACCAGGGACGGATTGGACCTGTGGAACCCGATGCTGCCCCAGGTCAAAGAACTCGGCGAAGTCCACGGCATCCGGCTGCTGGCCGACAGCGTCAGGGACACACTGGAGGACAAGGAGACCGAAGCGGCAAGAGAGGTAATGGAGCCTCTGGCCGCCCTCCACGGAGCACTCCAGGCCTACAAACACGCCGGCCGCCTGATGTGCGCAGGGCTTCTCTCCTCAGACGACGCCCGGGGACTGCCGCAGATGATCGACAATCTGTGCGCCGAGATCACGACGTACCTTCCCACATTGCACGAGGCATGGACCCCGCCCAGCTCGGCATGTTCGACACCGCTGGGCGCAATCGATTACGCCGCAGAGCTGACGGCGCGGCTGTCATGGCGAACGGGTGACGAAGACCAGTGAAACTCACGAATCAGACCGAAGAGCCCATCGGCGTCGTGGGAATGGGCAGTTACCTGCCGCGCCGCCGCCGTCTGAACGAGGAGATCGCGACGACGACTGGTGGCACAGGCGACTGGATCGCCGTCCAGACCGGCATTCGCGCCCGCCATACCGCCGCCGCGGACGAAGCCACATCCGACATGGCCGCCACAGCGGTCAGGGCAGCGGTAGCCGCCTCCGGCATCGACATCGAGCAAATAGGACTCCTCATCCTGGGAACCTCCACCCCTGATGAATTGGCCGTCGCGACGGCCTGCCGGGTCCAGGCCATGGTCAAAGCGCATGAGGCGGTGGCGTTCGACGTGTCGGCGGCCTGCTCGGGGTGGCTGTTCGCTGCCCGGGTGGCACACCACTGGATGCGATGCGAGCGCCACGCCCGGTACGCCGCAGTGGTAGGGGTCGACGTCTTCTCGAAGTTCTTGAACCCCGCCGACCGGGCCACGACGGTCCTGTTCGGCGACGGGGCCGCTGCTGCGATCCTCGGCCCGGTCCCCGAGGGCGGATTCCTTGACTTCTACACCGGCTCGGACGGGCGGCATGCACACGAGGTGCTGATCCCGGCCGGAGGCAGCCGCATGCCGGCGACCCAGGAGACCGTTCAGGACAAGCGCCACACCGTCTACATGGACGGCCGGGCGGTACGTGACTTCATTATCGACATCTTCCCCCGGGCTGTGGAGGAGTGCCTGCACCGTAACCATCTGACCCTGTCGGACATCGACGCCATCGTCAGCCATCAACCCAACCCGGTGCTGCTTCGCGCCCTTGGCGCGAAGCTCGGTGTTCCGGAGGACCGGCTCGTGGTCGCGGGCGAAGAGGTCGGCAACATCGGTGCCGCGGCCCTGCCATACGCGCTGGCAACAGCAGCGGCACAAGGGCGGCTTCGGGCCGGCGGCCGGGTGCTGGCCGTCGCGTTCGGCGCCGGAGTCACCTGGGGCACCACATTGCTGACGTGGACCGGCGCCTCCGCCGTGAGAATCGGACCCGCACCCCAACGGCAGGAGCGGGCGCACAGCACGAAGGGTGAGGAAAGGTGACACGGCGGGAAGGTGATGCGTCGGTCATCTGCGGCCTGGGAAGCAGCCTCCCAACGCGCGTCGTGACGAACGAGGACCTAACCGCCGCGGGATTGGACACCACGGACGAATGGATAACGAGACGGACCGGCATCTCTGAGCGTCGATGGGCCGAGGAGGCGGTGAGCACCGGCGACCTGGCGACCGCCGCCGGACGATCAGCACTCGAATCGGCCGACTCCCCGGATGCGGACCTGGTGCTGGTGGCCACCAGCACCCCGGACCGGCCGCTGCCGGCCACGGCACCGGACGTCGCACACCGTCTCGGCCTGAATCACTGCCCGGCCTTCGACATGGCGGCAGTCTGCACAGGCTTCCTTTATGCCTTGGTGGCGGCAGACGCCCTGGTACAGGCAGGACGGTACAGCCGCATCCTGGTGATCGGTGCTGAGACCTACTCGCGCATCATTGACCCTCGCGACAGGGACACGGCCGCCATCTTCGGCGACGGCGCCGGCGCAGTCCTGCTGCGCCCAGGAAACGCAGACGAACCCGGAGCCATCGGGGCCGCCGTGCTGGCGAGCGACGGCGCACGAAGCGACCTGATCAAAGTGACTGCCGGCGGGGCACGGCTACCGCACGGCGATACGATCCGCCCCCGCGAGGAGCGCTTCTTCCAAATGCAGGGCAAGCCCGTCTTCCAGAACGCGGTGGCCCGCATGACCGAGGCATCACGCGCCGTCCTCGAAAGCCGCCGATGGCCCGCGGACAGCGTGGAGGTCTTCATCGGCCACCAGGCCAACCAGCGCATCCTGACCGCCGTCGCGAGCCGACTCGGCATTCCCGAGACAGCCCGCTACGGCAACATCCGCGACGTGGGAAACACCGCCGCCGCCTCCATCCCGCTGGCGATGGCACACGCCGTCCGCCATCAGCCTCCGCGCCGGGGCGCCCGGACGGTGCTCACCGCCTTCGGAGGCGGACTGACCTGGGGCGCAGTCACTCTCACCTGGCCCGCCGTGCGCACGGTAGATCGGCCGCCCGAACACCGTCCCGACACAAAAGAGAGCACGGGATGACCACTCCCTACCAGACGATCGTCAGCGTCCTCACCGACCGGTTCGACGTCGCCGCCGACCGCATCAGCCCAGACACGACGCTCAGTGACCTCGAACTCGACTCCGTGGCCATCGTCGAGCTGGGCATGTACATCCAGGAACAGTGGCCTTCAACGTCGGTCGAAACCGACATCGACAGCAGGTGGACTCTCGCACGCCTGGCAGAACTCGCTGGGAACAGCCAGGCGCATTAAGAATGTCGCTTCTATGGTTTGACCCTAGGCGTACATGGTGGGCGGAGACGCGTGCCACATTCGGCAACTTCGCCGTCGACGCGGTGGGCTGACCGAGGGACTGCCGAGCCATCGACCCGGACGGGTTCGTCAAGATCCTGGCTGAACACGGACACTGACCTGGGACGACTTTGCCGTGGTCTGCATTCACCAGGCGTCCCTGCCCTCGCTGTGGACGGTGCACGACTGGGGCGGCCCGATCGCCATGGCCTGGGCCGCCAGGCACCCCGAACGCGCCGCCCGCCTGGTCGTGTGCAACACCGCCGCCTGCCCCAACCCGTACGGCCAGCAGGTCCGGCCCGTCCTGCGGCTGCCATTCTGGGTGCTGCGCGAGACCGGCTGGGGGAGCGGCTGTTCTTGCGGCACAACGCCTTCGCGCGGCTGGCGACCTTCCCGCCGGTGGGCGTACGGTCGCCGCTGCCGCGTGGGGTGCGCACGTCCTTCCTGGCCCCCACGACCGGCCCGAGCACTGCCGTGCGATCCAACGCTTCGTGCAGGACATCCCGCTGCGGCCCGGCCGGCCTGGCCGGTTCTGCACGCCACGGGCGAGGCCCTAGCGCGGTTCGTGCGCCTGCCGATCTTGATCGGATGGGGCCTGCGGGACCCGGTCTTCGACCGGGCGTTCCTACGTGAATGGCAACGCCGCTTCCCCGCCGCCCGCACCCACGTCTACCCGGATGCCGGTCACTACCTGCTCGAAGACACCGACGACCGGTTCCTGATCGCCCTGCGCGACGTCCTGCGCGACGTCCTGCGCGACGTCCTGCGCGAATGAGCTGTCGACGGCGGCCTCCAAGCCAATCCCAGCGACGCGCCCACGATTGGCTATGACGTTCGTAGATGGGTTCTGGATCAAGGTTTGTGGAGCTTCACGGTGTGTGGTCAGGAGGGGTGAAGGATGCGTTTGCGGGGGAGGTCGAAGTTGGCTCGGCCGAACATCTGACGCTTGATCATCTTAGTAGTTACGTGGAATCTGGCCGTGGAGGTGATCATTTCTCCTCGGTCATGACCACGGAACTGGGGAGATGGCTTGAGCGGCACGGTGGTGCTGGAGGAGAAGTGGCCGGTACTGGGCCGGCACGCACGGGCGGCCGAGTGGCTGCAGATCTGGACAGACCTGGGGAGGGCACCGCGGACGATCGACGCCTACGCACGCGGACTGGCCGAGTACCTGGAGGTGTGCGAGCGGGAGGGCGTCGACCCCGTCGCGGCGAGTCGGGCGCACATCGGTGTGTTCGTGCGGGAGTTGACCGAATGATGTCCCCGAGTTTCGTGGTGTCGGGATACCGGAATCTCACGCTGATTCTCGGGTGGGGTAGATCCTCTCGTACTCGATCGGGGTGAGCATTCCCAGAGCGCTGTGGCGGCGCCGGCGGTTGTGGAAGATCTCTAGGTATTCGAAGATCGCGTTGGCCAGTTCGATGCGGGTGCGCCAGCGCCGCCGGTTGAGCAGTTCGGTCTGCATGCGGCCCCAGAACGACTCGATCACCGCATTGTCGTAGCAGTCACCGATTGAGCCCATCGAGGCGACCAGGCCAGAGCCCTTGGCGCGTTCGGTGAACACCCACGAGGTGTACTGCACCCCGTGATCGGAGTGGATCAGGGTGCCGGGTGGTGGTTGCCGGTTCTGGATCGCCATGCCCAGCGCGTTGGTGACCAGCGCGGCGGTTTGGGTGGAGTCGATGGACCAGCCGACCACGCGGCGGGCGTAGACGTCCAGCACCACGCAGCAGTAGACCTTGCCCTCGCGGGTGGGATGTTCGGTGATGTCGGTGACCCACAGCTGGTTGGGGGCGCTGCGGTGAAAGTCACGGTCGACCAGATCGGCGGCGGTCGGCGTCTGGTGCTTGAGCCGCGGCCGCCGCACCCCGGGCAGACCCTTCAAACCGGCGCGGCGCATCAGCAGCTCCACCGCACCGTGGCCGACCTGGATGCCCAGGCCCTGACTTGGCTCAAATTAGTGCGCACCGCGGTCGTGGATGCGGGTGAGGGCATCGCGGAGGTCGTCGGGTAGCGGGTCGACGGCGGTGAGGGTGTGCTCGCCGGCCTGGATGTTGATGGTGCGGTAGCGGCGGGTGGTGCGCACGAACTTCTTGATCGACCAGCCGGTGGTCTGCTCGATCCACCTGCTGACGGCCAGGGCGGCGAACACGACCGCCAGGTGCGCGTCGATCGACTCGCGCTTGTGGTGGTAGATCGGCCGCGCACGTAGGTCGTGTTTAGACGTTCGGAACGACTTCTCGATGTGGAACAGTCGGTGGTAGGCGTCGATCACGAACTCGGCGGTGACGTCCGGGAGGTTGGTGACGTAGCCTTTGAGGCCGGCAAGGGCGCGTGCCTTGGCTTCCAGGGTCCGGTTGACACTCTTGGTGGCGCCGGTGAGCTGGATGAACCGGTTGCGTTTGACCGCGGTCTTGCCGGCGACGGTCTGCTCGGCCTTGGCGACCTGTTCGTCGATGCCGTGCAGGGTGCGCCGAGCCCGGTCCGCCCGGTACTGGTAGTAGATGATCTGGTCGCGGCGCTGGTCCTTGGGGCCGGCAGGCCAGGGCTGGGTGAAGATGTGCCCGTCGGGGATCTGCTCATCCGGGTGCTCGTGGCGCCACGCCTGGACCACGTACGGCACGTCGGGTATCCGCGCGCCGAGGATGAACGACAACCCCGCGGCCTCGATGGCCTGCTGGTTGGCCGCAGAGATCATGCCAGCGTCGGCCACGACCGTGACATCAGCCAGCTGGTGGGCATCCATGAACGCACGGATGGTCGGCAGCATCGTAGTGGTCTCGCCCCGGTTGCCCTCGAACGCGTTAACCATCAACGGAAACCCGCTTGCGTCGGTGAGCAGCCCGATCGTGATCTGCGGCTCCAGGCGGCGTTCTTTGGAGAACCCGGGCTCACGGAACCCGTCCCCGGCATCGGTCTCGAAGTACAAGGTGGACACATCGTAGAGAACCAGTGACGCCGGCCCCAGATCAGCGGTGCGGGCGCACGCCGCGGCCAACTTCTGCCGCCAGGACTCTTTCGCGAACGCGGGCAGACGCCGCTTGAGGGTCGCGTACGCTGGCGGGTCGAAACCTGCCTCCTCGACCACCCGCAGACTGTCCAGCTTGCTGGTCGGCTCGACGATCCGTGCCAGCACCAGTAATCGGAACACCTCGTCACCCCCAGCGGCCTCCTCGAACCCCAACAGCTGGTAGGCGTGGCCGAGCGCGTCCCACAGGTACCCCATCCGCGACGACGTGATCGCAAGCGGCCCACCACCAGCACCACTGCCGGCCTGCAACGCCGCGAAGTCCGGGCCAAAGTCGAGCTCGGGCTGCCCCACAGCCAGACGCTGCCTCGCCACCGCCTTGAGCGCCTCCAACGCCGCATCGTCATGCGCCGAGCCGATGTGCTCGATGTCCCGCGACCCGCGACGCGAGGAGTGCACGATCTGCACCGCCCTGGCCCCCGACGCCGTCTTCACCGTGCGCACATACGCCACGAGAGACAGCCTAGAACCGGCCGCTTAGTGCGCAGATTTTCGCCGTTCACACGACGAAACCGCAGCTCAACAGCCAGCACAGCACCCTACCCAAGATCAGCGATCTTGAGCCAAAGTCAGGTAAGGTGACGGAATGGTCATGCGGGTGGCGGTTCCCGTGCTGCCGTGCCGAGATGTGCAGGCAGCGCGGTCGTACTTCACGGACGTGCTCGGATTCGACACCATATTCACCTGGGAGACCCCACCTAGCTACGCGGCCGTGATCCGCGACACCGCCGAGTTCCACCTGTACGCCGAAAGCAGCGTCGGCCCGGCCAGGGTGACGGTTGTCGTCGACGACGTCGATTCCTGCCACGACGAGCTGCGCGCCCGCGGCGCCGACATCGTCGAGCCACTGGCTGACCGGCCCTACGGGATGCGCGACTTCAACGTACGGACACCCGATGGGCACTTGTTGATCTTTAGCCAGCCGCTTACCGAGTACGGGTGACCATCAGCGGACCAGCCGGAAGAATGACCGGACCTCGTCGACGAACAACGCCGGCTGCTCGAACGCCGCGAAGTGGCCGCCCTTGCCGGGCTCGTTCCAGTACCGGATGTTCGGGAACCGGCGCTCCGCCCACCGCCGAGACGGGCGCTGCAGCTCCTTGGGGAAGACCGAACAGCCGGTGGGTACGGTCACCGGCGCGCCGGCCGGCCCGGAGATCCATTCGTTGACCTGCCGGAGGCTTTCCCAGTACAGCCGGGCGGATGAGGCACCGGTGCCGGGCAGCCAGTAGAGCATCAGGTTGTCGAGCAGCTCATCCCAGGTAATAACCCGATGCAGGTCGCCACCGGAGTCGGTCCACGACCAGAACTTCTCGACGATCCAGGCGCAGAGGGCGGCCGGCGAGTCGACCAGCCCGTAGCCGACCGTCTGCGACCGGGTCGACTGCTGCGCCGAGTATCCGGAGCCCCATTCGTCCGCCTCCCGCAGTGTCGCGAGCGCCGCCCGCTCGGCACCGGTGAGGTCGTCCAACGTGGCCGGATCGGGCGGTGCGAGCGGCGGCATGAGATGGATGCCGGCAACCGGGAACGGTCCGCAGAGATCCGAGAATGGGCGAGGCAGTCCGGTATCAAGGTCAACGACCGCGGGCGCATCCCCGCCAACGTGGTCGAACAGTTTGAGGCCGCACACTAGGTGCCCTGCCGCTTCTCGATTACTAACGCTGACTCCGGTCAGTCAGGGCCACCGTTGATTCTGGCCGACGACCAATACTCCGAACCTTCGGTCTTGCCGGTCTTCGCGGCACCGATGTTGTCCCGGGGTGGGCAGGTAGCCGGTGGGTGTTGGCCGACTCCGACGAGGTGATCGTCGCCGTGGTTGCTCGGACCTGGGGATAACGGTCGACTCGGTCGTGACTACAGGTCCGGGACCCACATCCCCGAGGGACGTCCACCCGAACCGCATTAGCAGAGTGATCTCCACGGTGTGGCCCAGGTTGGCCGTGATGGGTTTGGCGAGGTCAGCGTGGCTGCGCAGTGCTCCTTCGTGTGGGCTGGTGGGGTCTTCTTGGGTGCAGGAAGGTGCCGTTTGTGCCATCACGGTGCCATCACCGGACGCTCCTCGCGGACCGCCGATCAAGGCTCCTTGTAGTTGTGCAATCTGCGTGCGACTGCCTTGGATTCGGCGCTGCCGCAGGGCTTGGACGCAGTGGCAAGGTGCCCCTTCGGGGTTTCGCGCGAGAACCTGGTCATGGGGACAATACGTACCGCCTGCGGCGGTTGTGGACGCCCGGCCAAGTCACGTTCTAGCGGGCGGGATCTCCTGAGCTGGCGGCGAGCATAGTGAAGATCCGCCGCCCGGCAGAGAACGCGCGCAGCGGCGTGGTGTCGGTCCACGCCGCGACGAAAGGCCATCGCCGGAGCGGACGGTGATGCGCCGCGGCTTGACGGTGGCGCGGGCGATCCGACCGGCGCGCTGCAGCACCGCGCGTTCGTCCTGGGTGGTGTAGCGGGCCTGGTACTGGCCGGTGGCGCGCAGGGCCTGGGCGATCCGCGCGGCGAGCTCCACCGCCGCGACCTCGCCGCCGACCGGGTCGATCTGTCCGCCCATCCCCGGACGATGAGCCCAGTTCCGGCGTTCGCCCAGCGTCTGCCCAGGCACGCGCGAAATCCCCCGGACTCCGGTGCGCGCCGGGTGCGCGGCAGGTCTGTCCCCTTCCGGGGCGCGGCCGGACGCGACGAAATCCCGCGTGGGCGAAGAAATCTGGGGACCGGGCGCGCGAAAGCTGCCCAAACCGTCGTTGTTGTGGGTGACCAGGGGTCTACCTGCGGGTTGGCCCCTGCTGGATTGGGCCATGGGTCGACACCGAGTGGAAGGAGAGCGCCACCCGATGATTGCGCATCGATGGCGCGGCGTTCGTACTGGGCTGCTCTTCGCTGCGTGCAGCGTCGAGGCGAACGCGAATGACCAGGGACTGGCTTCTGGGACTGGGATACCCGGTCCCGTCAAGCGAGTCCACCACCACGCTGCCAGCGCGGCAGCCCGAGCACTCGGGGCCCGGTAGATGAACCGGGACCAGGACCCCGAGGAGAGCCAGGAGTTCACCCCCTGGTTCAAGGAAAACGGCGGCCATCTGCTGAAGGCCGCTTATCGCTGCACGAACAGAAACCAGACGTTGGCGGAAGACGTCGCGCAGGACGCGGCGATGAGGATCTTCCGGTCATGGGATGAAGTGCGGATCCGCAAGCTGGTCCTGACGTCGCCCGCATACGTCCACACGATCGTCGTGAACTGCTACCGCGACCGGCTGAAGGCCCGGCTGGCGCGGACGGGGCACGGGGAAGTGCAGCTCACTGAATACAACGAACCGGCGCAGCTGGATTCGCAACTCCAGGTACGGGCGGCGATCACGGAACTGCCTGAGGACGAAGGGTCGATCATTTTCCTCAAGTGGTACGGCCGACTGACCACGAAGGAGGCCGGCGTCCAGCTCGGCATCTCCAAGGATCAGGCATATCGACTGCACCAGCGCGCCCTGGGTTCGCTGAAGAAGCTCCTAGAGGAAGGGGAGGGCTGACTTTTGGACGTCGAAAAGCGTCTTCGTGAGGACGCCGATTCCTTCGCGGAGGAGATCAAGTCGCTGGACGAGGCGGGATTCATCGCCAGGACCCTCGCGGCCCTGGAACTTTCCGCAGACGACGGCGATATGTCCGACGGAGACGCCACCGGGGCCGGCCGCATCCAGCGGCCGGCCCCGGCCGGGGGCCTCCGTGCGATCAACCCGGAAGGTCCAGATCACAGATGATTCCTTCGGTGGCTAACGGCCTTAGAGGTGCCCAGCTCTGCCGCTAGCAGATGAACTCACGCCCAATCCAGGTCGTCATTCCCGCAAAGAGATACAGAGAAAGCGGGAAAAGGAACATGGCAAGGGGAAAGGAAAGGCAAAAAGGGAAGGGGGTGGATGTTGATGCAATCATATGCGCTCGCTTTGGCCTCTCGGAGGCGATTGCACATGGCCACGGCCATGGCGTTGCTCTGCTGGTTCTTGCTGACCGGGGGCGAGATCCTCTTGGTCTAGCAGAGGTGCAAGGATGCCCCCGCCTTAGTGCTGCTGATGGAAGCGTGGTGACTGGGAGCCGCCACGCACGTTGAGCGACACTAAATCGGGCGCCTTGCGAGGGCCTCCGGAGGAGCTCAGCTCCTCCGGAGGCCCCTTTTCATGCCCGCCCCTTTGGGTGTACGAGGAAAACTTGGAGAACTCGCGCTGGTTTGACCGCTGATTCTCATGGGCTGTTCCAGTTGATCTAAATGAAGGGGTCCTTCACACAGCCAAGGGGAAATGTGGTTACCAGGTACGTCGCAATAAAGATCGTGTTCTTCGTCGCGTCTACGGTGATCGCCTCGGCCGTGTCCGTGCTCGCCGGGCTTACGGTGGCGACGATCAGCTACCTGTGCGGGGCGCCCGCGGCCGTCATGATCGTCGTCATCACCAGCGCGATCATCACGACCTTCGGCGTGATGATCGCGGTGGTGAGTCTGGCAGCCCATCTGTTCATCAACGCTTCGAGGGGCTCGTCGGCCGGAGACTAGTTCCCCAGCTGGACTGGCGGCGACGTCGCACCGCTGGTCGAGCGCGACCGGCGGATCCAGACGGTGTACACGGTGGCGCTGACGGCGGGGACGGGGACGGCGCACCAGGCGAGGCGCTGCTGCCAGTCCTAAGCCCAGCCCCGGGCGTTTGCCCAGCGTCTGCCCAGGTACGCGACGATTCACAGGTCAGGTGTCTTGAGGGCGGAACCCGTCGACGTCGGCCGCGACCGGATCGGGGGCGGGGGCGATGTACTCGGCGACGGCCCGGCGGCACCAGGCGGTCGACTCGGGACTGCGTTCCGCCTCGATCTCGCTGTCGAGCTGGACGCCTGCGATGCGCTCGGCGTCGGCGGGCGGCAGGTGCCGGGCGGTGAGGTCGTCCAGGGCGTGACGGATCGCGGTGCGCTCGGGGCCCTCGGGAAGGGCACGGCGGGCGGTGTGCAGGGCGCGAGCGATGACGGCCTGCCCGATGTCGAGGAACTCGCGGTACTTCTCCCCGCCCCGAGCGAGACGGGCGACGGCCTGCTCCCGGGTAAGGCCGCCCCGCTCGGCGAGTGCGTCGACGAGGGCGTCCTCACGGGCGCGGCGCGCGGCGTCGATGACGCCTGGTGCGTTCGGCGAAGGTGGTCTCGGGGAAGCGCTGACGCAGCTCGCGGCCCTCCTGGGTCCAGTCGTGCAGGTCCCGGTCCTGGTGGCGCGGTCCCCAGTCCTCGGCCCACTCATACGGGCCACCGGCCCCGATGCCGAGGTTGCGGGCGATCACCGCCGTCTGCCAGTCGGTCCAGACCAGGGCGTCCCGCCCCTGATACCCGGCGCCTGCTGGAAGGTGTCGATGGTGCGGGAGACGACGCCGTTGTCGGTGCCGTGCTCGATCACGTCGACGCGGGCATGGTCACTGCGGTGCGCGGCGTACGCGCGGGCGATCTGGCGGGCGTCGTCCCGGCTCGCGCACCAGCCCACGGTCTGCCAGTTCGACGTGCTGCCGGCGTAGTCCTCGCCGAGCACCTTCCCCCGCGAGATGTCGAGCCAGACTGCGACCTGCCAGCGCAGCCCCGGCGCCGGGGAGAACTCCTGCGGTGGGTCCACGATCTGGCCGGGGGCCTCCACCGGCCAGCCGGTGTGAGCCCAGATCCACTCGCCCTCGTGCAGCCACGCCCACTCGGGCAGCGCCACCACTGTCACGGTGCCATCGGCCGCGCGTACCGGCACCGGCACCCGAGGCCCGCGGTCGGCCGCACTGTACCCGGAGCGGTTGGGCCCGTACTGGCTCTCGCGCAGCAGGTAGCCGTCGACGGCGGACTCCACCGACGCCCACCGCCGCCACAGGTCGCCGACGCCCTTGTCCTCAGCGCGCATCCGCGCCTGGGCAATCTCCGGGTCCGGCTCGGCCATCCGCACCGGCAGCGGCTCGCCCGCGGCCGCCAGCGCCCGCAGCCCCTCCACCACCAGGCGGTCGTCCTCGGGCAGCGCGGTGGCCAGCCGGTCCAGCACGGCCGCGGCGCGGGCGGGCAGGTACGGCGGCCGCGTCCGCACGACCGCCGCGGCGGCGGCCGCCAGCTCGTCGACGGGCCCGTCGCCCGACGCGTCCTGATGGACGGCGGCGAGGGCGTCCAGTTCGCGCTTCCGCCATCGAGTCATTATTTGGAACACAAAACCGCCGGATCATCACGTCATCCGCCGCCCGGCCAAAAATATCGTCTAGGCCGTGCTGCTTTGACATTCAGGGGGAATTTGGACTGGCCGCCAACCAACTCTGAATATGGCTCAGGCCACTTCTATCGCGCCGCCCGCAGGGTGTTCGTGATCGCGCCGCCACGGTTCCGGTCCTAGCCGGACGTGCTCGCACCATCGAGCTCGACAGACGTTGTCCGGCAACGTCACGCATTGCGATCACCGACACCCGGCAGGCCGTGTAAAACGCCTGCTCAGTGGATGATGGTCGTCCGATCAGACGCTGGAAGAAAAGATTATGGAATTGCTGGCATGGTCACCAAACTTCAGGGAACGTGCACCTAGGAGAGCGCACTCCGAGATGTGAGATGACGGCGATGCATGATCAATTCGACACGCTCGCGCGGATGTATGAGGACATGTTCCGGCTTCCGTGGCGCAGGCACCTGGAAAAGCACAGCGTGCTTTCGGCCCTGGGGTCTTTTGGGGACCGGGCCGTCCTGGACGTCGGGTGCGGTACGGGCGTCTACACCCGTGAGGTGAGACGGCGTGGCGCCGCGCGTGTCACCGGCTACGACGTGTCTGAGGGAATGGTCGCCCGCGCTCGCCTCATCGAGCGAGGTGAACCGCTGGGCATCGAGTACAGCACCGAGCCGCCCGACCCGGCCACAGACTGCTACGACCTGGCCTTGGGCGTCTACGTGCTCCCCTACGCCGAGGACTACCGGTCACTGGTGAACGTATGCGCGGCGGCCGGGCGGGTGCTGCGTCCCGGCGGGCTGTTCGTCACGCTGCCGGTCAATCCCGACTATGACGGCCGCCGCGACTACTACGCCCGCTATGGGTTCCGGCTCTGGGACGCCGAACCGCGGGCGGACGCCTCCCGCGTCACACTCGAGCTGGCCTTCGGTCCCTACCACGAGAAGATCACGGCGCGTCACTGGTCGCGAACCACGCTGGAACGCGCGCTCGCCGAGGCCAGCTTCACCGATGTCACCTGGCTCGATTTCCAGGTCGCGCCGCAGGGCGTCCAGGAGCACGGCCGCGAGTTCTGGGCGCCCTATCTGTGTTGTCCGCACGCTTCGCTCATCACATGCCGAAAGAAATGATCTCTATGTATCGAACACGATCGGTGTGGACGCGCGCGCGTCCCGTCGCCGGCGGCTTCCACCAGGTCGTCGCCTCGCAGGTGACCACGCGCGTAGTGCCGCACATCGGTGCGGTATCCCGTAGGGAATGGAACGCCCTGGTCGGTCCCGACGCCTTCTACACCACCCACGGTTGGCTCGACGGGCTTCGCCACAGCTTTGGCAACGACCCGGTGGTCCTCGCCGAGGACCACGCCGGGCGGCTGCTAGGGGGCGTGCCCACCTGGCCGGGAGAAACTGACCCGTCGGACCTGTTCGATCTGACGCGGATGCTTCCCGGCCTCCACATCCCCGCTGAGGGATGGCTGTGGCTCGGACCACGACGAGGCACCCAGAACGCCCTGGTCGGGCCTGCTCCCGGCACGCGCCCCATTCTCGGCCCGCTCCTCGATCGCACTCTGGCGCTGGCGCGCAGCCGCGGACTGGACGGGGTGGTAATGCCCTATTTGCCGTCCCGCTACGCGCTTCTCCTCGCCGCCGCGCATCCACGTGCACGAGCCCTTCTGCACAGCGCCGACACCTTGCTGCCCATCCCGCAGGGCGGACTGGAGGCGTACCTGGCGAAGCTGGGGCGCCGCGACCGCCATCGCCGCCGCCGCGAACTCCGGGACTTGAGCCGGTCCGGCGCTCAGACCGCATGGAGGCCGTTCACACCCGACCTGCAGGACACCGCCGTCCGGCTGATCACCCAGAACCGGGCCCGGTATGGAGGCACGCCGGACGAGTCCTGGATGCGACGGTCGATCGCCGCCCAGCGCGCCGTCGGCGTCCTGGACGACGCCTACGCCAGCGTGGTGACGCGCGACGACAGCCCCGTGGCGATCGCGATTCTCTACGGGTGCGGCGACCGCCTGCATGCCCGCTACTTCGGCTTCGACTACGCCCGCCACCAGCCAGCGGGAGAGTACTTCGTCGCGCTCTACCAGACGCCCCTGCAGCACGCCGCCAAGGCCGGATACCGCCACTACCACCTCGGTATCTCGGCGTGGCCGAGCAAGATCCGGCGCGGCGCGGAGCTTGTCCCCCAGGCCGCGGTGATCCTCCCGGTCAACGGCACGGTGTGCTCCGACGACCAGGCCGCCGAGCACAACGCCCAAGCGGTCCGCGCATGGCGTGCGATCGCGCCCGGGCGACCACACGCCTACGGCCCGGCCTGGTCCGACTGGGTCTCCCAGGACACCGAAAGCTGAGCCCCCGAAGGAGGAAGCGCCTCCATGCTGCACCTGTTCTACCGTTTCAAACTGTCGCCCGCCGCCCAACGGGACTTGCCCGCTTTCTGGGCCTGGACCCAGGAACGCGAACGCTGGTTCTACGACGCCCTCGACAGCGTCCTGGCGACCGAATGGCGCGTCCGGACAATCGGGGACCACGTCCACACCCTCGAACACACCGTCACCTTCGCCGACGAGGCAGCCTGGGGACGCTACCGCCGCCAAGTCGCCCAGCGGAGCCGAGACCCCGAATGGGAAAGGCGGCGGGTCGAGCAGGAGTACTGGTGGGAAATACTGGACTCCGCCCTGCTCAACGACGCACCCGTGCCTCTGGGATTCCAGCGCCCCGGCACCCCGCCCGAAGACGAATCGTCCGTCCCCGACCGCATCCGCCGACTCCTCGACCAGGGCCGCTTCACCACCCTGGCCACCACCGACGGCACGGCCCCGTGGGCCTCCACCGTAAACTTCGTCCCCCTACGCGATCCATTGCGGCTGGTGTGGTACTCCATGCGCGACTCTCAACACTCGCGCAACATCGAGACCGAGCCTGCCGTCTCCGGCTCGATCTATCTCACAGGCCTACCCGGATTCGGCCTCGACGGCCTGCAGTTCGAGGGACGAGCACACGCCGTCCCCTCCAACCAAGTCGAGGACATCCACGACCGGTACTACCGGCTCAACTTCCCCGACGAGGCCGACCGCCGCGCCTGGATTCTGCCCGTGCAGGAGTTCCACGGCGACGGTCCCCGCCGCTTCTACATCGCAGAAATCACACGCCTGTGGCTCCTGGACATCGACCGCTGGCTCCACGACAAACACGACCGCCGCCTCGAAGTACCCCTCACCGCCCTCACCTAAGACCTGAGCCCCGCCTCACCGAACAGCCAAGCGTGGCCCTTCAGTCCTTCGATCCGCCGCTGCATCAGCGCCGACACAACGCCAGCCCCTCCACCACCCGCCAAAGCTCCGAACAACCCCGCCAGCCCTGCCGCCCCGCGAGGAGAACAAACGGCAAAGGCGGGCCCGCCGTCACCCGCCCGCACCCTCGACCGCGACCGCGCGAAAGACCGCGCCCGTGACTTCGACCGCGCCCTCGCCCGCGTCAACGCCCTCACCAACGGTCTGATGGCGGATGCGGCCGGTCGCCGGATCCACACCGACCACTTTCGCGCCGTCCCCGTAGTAGAAGGTGCCCTTGAAGAAGGTGCCGGGCGGGTTGCCCGCCCGGCCGGAGACGGGCGGGAAATTGACCCGGCTGCCTAGCCTGACCCGCCACCGCTCGGCACCGGTCCGCGCATCGTAGGCGGTGTACTCGGCCGGATCGGGCACGACGTGTCCAGACCGTTCCTCGGGGCCGCTCGGCACGACGACGACCGCGTCTCCTGCGAGCGGGGAGGCCTCCTTGCGCCATGGCACCATTTTGCGCCAGAGCCGTTTCCCTATCGCCCCGTCGTAGGCGGTCAGCTCCGCCCTGACCTGCGCGTCGGCCCCCCGGGATCGTCGATGTTGAGGTGCAGCGCGAACACCCGCTGCTCATCGCTGGCCAGGCCGTAGGCGTGCGGGACGTCATCCACCTGCGGTGCCTCCCACGCCTCCTCAAGCCCCACCCAGCGATGGGCCGGCACCTCCCACCGTGGCGAGCCGTCGGCGGGCGGGGCCGGGTACCCGCCCGCAATCCGATGAGGCCCGGTGACGCCATCGTCGCGGGCAAGGGCGACCATCATCGCTGCGGCGGAGGCGCCGACAGCAATGATGACGCCGAGAACCCGCAGCCGCATGAACTTGCGCGGCTTCTTGAGCCGCCGCGGAGGCCCGACGTTCGGGCTGGAAGGACTGCTCTGAGACGGAGAAATCTGCCGGGGTGGTTGGTGGCCTTGCGCCATTACTGGCTGGCGTCCTCGCGGACGCCCTAACGACTCCCGCCCCTGCCAGGACCGCCTTGGCGGGTGCCGACCGGGGCCTTGAGGCGGTTGCCCCTCCCGTCCGGGGGATATGCCCTACGGGGAGAATTGTTTTCTGGCATGGGCCAATAGTACGACTTGGCTAGATTCCGGTGGGGCGTGCGGCGATGGCGGGCCAGGTGCGGGCGGTGGAATCTTTCGGGAACAGTTCGCCCGGCGCTCAGTGCGCCATCTTCGGAGGTCGCGAATCGCGTGCATGACCAGGGCATATAAGGCCAGTGGTGTGGCTGGGTGAACGCTCAGCCGTCGGCGAAAAGGACCGATGTTGGGTCACGTGACACGGTCGGTGACAATGCGTCCGATAACTTTGCTGGCAATGCGCCGAACTCGCCTCGGCTGGAGGAGGATCGATCAGTAGGACAGCTTTGCGTTGAACAGTCGCGCCGCACCACACAGAGTGATTGACGCGCTTATCGCCGGTATCGGCGCATCTTCGATCGTGATGGGCGTTGCCCGCAGAAGTTGCACCGGCATTCGCCGATACGGTGTCCAATCAACCCGCAGAGAGATCAAACATGAAGAGACTTCTGATCATTCCTGCCGTCGCCCTGACGCTGAGCCTGAGCGCCTGCGGAGGGGGCTCGGACGAGGTGAACGGTGCCGACCTCCCCGAGGGCGTCACCGTCTCGACGCACCCCGACGGTGGTGGCAGCATCCAGGGCGATCCACTGACCCCCGCACAGGTGAAGATGGCCACCAAGTTCGTGGCGTGCATGCGCGAACTCGGCTACAACATGCCTGAAGCGTCCGACCCAGGGTTCAACTTCGCGCCGAAAGACGCCCAGGGCATGAGCAGAGAGCAACTGAACAAGGTCCGCACGGACTCGGCGCAGTGCCACGAGAAGGCGGGCGGGGACGCCATGACCGGTGGATGAGGACCCATCCCCCTTCCACCACCGAACTTTGTGAGCAAGCTTGGCGTAGTGAGGCCGAGGAGCGGATGGTCTGGCACGAGCAACCGGGCTCGGCGTAAGCCCTGTGAGCCGTTTGCTGGGCACAGGAGAAGGGACGACCAGGGAAGTCGGACTTGGAACCACCAGCACGCGACGCGGTGCGATCTGGGACGGTATCCGGCGGCGGTCATCGTCCCACTCACTATGCTCAACCTGCGCATCGTCGGAATCGGTACGACGCCAGGGTCTATCTGGTGCTTGTACCGGCACGTCGCACCGACGCCCACCCGAGTCGTCTGATCTGGGCCCATCCATCCAGGGGCGTACGACGCGGCCGATTCAGCCGGATGATGCCAGAGGGGATCACCGCAGGCCCCGTTGGCCTCGCCGCGACCGGCACGTTCGCCCTCGAGAGCGCGGTCGGGTTCTGGCCCGCCCACGCCAGTACCGGTCTCGGCACGGGCAACTGCAGATCGGCGCTGCGGCTCAAACACGCGCGCGACGCCTACGGCGTCCTCGCCGCCGCCACCGGGCCGCGCTCGCCGCCACAGAAGCGATCGACGACCCGCGCGAGTGCGCACGCTCCGGCCCGGCGCACGCAACGCGCCAGCTGGGAGCCGCCAGCGGGGTACTGCTCGTCGCGATGGCGACGTCGAAGAGGAGGGGCCGGGGCCACGTCGAATGACTGAGACCGTGGCCGGCGTCGCCCCTTGTCCCACGAGTGGACGCCCCCTTCTGAGCGTCGAGGTAAGGCTGTGGCGGCGCGATGGCCGTGTCGCCGATCCCGAGCGCTCGCAGCCATACC
The DNA here is from genome assembly GCF_004348735.1 of Actinomadura sp. KC06. Lineage (GTDB taxonomy): Bacteria > Actinomycetota > Actinomycetes > Streptosporangiales > Streptosporangiaceae > Spirillospora. The sequence goes on along the minus strand of NZ_SMKT01000136.1, from coordinate 1,550 downwards.
TGCCTGCGCATCCCGCTCGGGTCTGCCGACCGACGTGGCCGGGCGATTCCGAGGCCAGTTGCTGCCCCGTACGTGCCGTCGAACCTTCGTTGGGCGGGACTGAGGCGACGCCTGGTTCCAGGACCGCGTTATCGACCATTCCATCCGCTGTTCTCCCGTTCCGGAAGCCGCGGTGTGCTGCCCCGTTGCCGAAGCGCCGGGTGGGGGAGTTTCTTGTCAGTGCGCCGGCAGTTGGGCGTGACTCATCCGTGCAAGTTGTCCTCATTCACGAAGTCCACAACCCGGTAGCGTGGATTGGTATCCGATTCAGGAAAGGTCGGTGAGAGTCATGCCGTCGCTGGAGATTGTCCCTGTCGAGCTGATCCAGGCTCTCCGCACGTCCGAAGAGGCAATAGCAGGTGCGCTGGAGTCGTTTCTGCCTTTCGCTCATCCATCTGAAGAGTTGTTCTTGCACATGCGGCGTCTTCTATCCGATTCCGCGGTGATGGCGGAGAAATCAGGGACCGTCGATGGCGATGCGCTTGTTTATGCGCTGGTTGACGTAAGGAGCCATGCGCTATCCATCGCCGCTGCGGCGTCGGCTATGCTCGGCCGCCTTTGTGATGACCCTGAGCTCAAGGCCCGCTACGTCGGAGCCCTGAAACGCGGACAGGTCAGGATGGACGATGAACGTTCTCCGGCTTTGAGTGAGGCGACCCGTGGAAGGCCGCAGCGTTTCTGGCGATGGCTGTTGACGCGCTTGCGACGTTGAGCTCTGGCTTCGCTGCATCTTCGAGAAGAACCCAGGATCCTCGCCTGGGTTCCGTTGCTCGCAACTCGGTTCGGCCGGGCACTTGGTCAGGCTTCACTCGTCCCCGGCCAGCCTGGCCGGTCACGTGAGTGGTCGGGCCGGTTGAGGCACCAGACGGCGGTGGATGCGTCCGCGTGCGAAAGCGGCTCGAACTCGTGCCCGGCCAGGCTGGGTTCACGACGGCCGCGTGCCTGGATCCTGCCTCCGGCCATGGACGGTCGGCGCGTTGCGGGGCTCCTAGGACGCGGCGACACTGAGGAGCATTCCTACGGCGTTGGGATCTTGCTGCGCGACCTGACCGCCGTGCAGAACCTGCTGGCCCCGCCCGGCCTGGAAGACGCTGACGCCACGGGCGGCGTTGCGGACGACCGCGTGCCCGTTCCGGAGCCCCAGGGCGCGCTCGCGGCGGCGCTCCGGCACGCGGCCGACCGGATCGGACGCCAATACCGTCAGGTGACCGCACACATCGCCGAGCACCACACCATGCCCGCCGCCTCCCGAGAATACAGGCGGTTGTGCCCGGGGGGCTTTCGCCACCTGGGCGATGACCTCCGAGTATCGGCCCGACCTCGCGGAACACTTCTCCGGAGTTCCCCAAGCGATCTCCACTCTTCCCGGCGTCAGGTGCACTCCATGTGCATCGCCGGTAAGGCTTGGGGAACTCTGGGGAGGTGCATCTACGGCAGGGCACCGTGCAGCGGCAGTTCGACGATCATCACGTCGAAGTGCGGAGAGTCGGGGAACGGCTGAGCCTTGCCGG
>NZ_SMKT01000135.1 GCF_004348735.1 Actinomadura sp. KC06 | reverse complement strand
GGTTAGTGGAGGCGCGGAGGGTGGGGTTCAGGTGGCGAAGGGTGGGACCTGGGTCTTGTCGAGGTCCGGGCGGAGGCGGACGAATCTGACCGGGTGCCGCCAGCGGCCCTGCTCGACGGCGGTGTCCGCGCTGATCTCCACGACCGTCTCCGGTTCTGTTCGGACGTAGCGGATCGGCGGATGCGTCCCGTACGGGCCGCCCGCGAACCCGGCGGGCAGTTCCGCGGGCCAAGGGTGGTCAGGGCCGGCGTGCCGGAGGACGTCGCCTAGCGACGCGCGGGCCTCGGGTGGCAGCGGTGTCGTCCGCGCGACGACGCGGAGACGGCCGTCGTTGTCGTGGCGGCCGAGGATCAGCGACTCGGGCGCCTGCCGGGTGCCGGTCACGCCGCCCACGATCGCCTCCGTGGTGACGCGCCGCTTCACCTTGCGCCAGCGGCGGCGTCCTTCCAGGTAGGGGCCGTCGGCGTCCTTGACGACGAGGCCCTCGACGCCCTGCGCGGCGAGGGCGTCGAACCACACGCGCGCCTCCTCCGCGTCGGACGTCTGCGGCACGGCGACCACCCGCGCGGACGCCGCGTCGGCGTCGCCGAGGAGGGTCTCGAGGACGGCGCGGCGGTCGCGCAGCGGGCGGGGCCGCAGGTCCTCGCCGTCCGATTCGAGGACGTCGAATACGACGTAGTGGCAGGGTTCCGTCCGCGCGAGTTCGGCGCGGCGGCGTCCGGCGACGTGGCGGCGCTGCAGCGCGCCGAAGTCGAGGCGCCCGCCCGTCCCCCAGCGGACGATCTCGCCGTCGACGACCGTGCCCGGCGCCAGGCGCTCGCGGACGGCCGCCACGATCTCGGGGAACGCGTCGTCCAGGCGGGTCCGGCGGCGGGACGACAGGCGGACGGCGCCGTCCTCGCCCACCATCGCGATCGCCCGGAACCCGTCGAACTTCGGCTCGTACCGGCAGCCGCCCGGGCACGACTGCGGTAGCGGGATGTGGTCGACGGCCGCGGCCAGCATCGGCCTCACCGGGGACCGGATGTGCATGGCCACGCGTCCCCCCGAACTCGACCGTCCCGATCGCCGCGTAGCCTCCGTACCCCCGTCCACCTGCGTCGATATCCGGGCAGGACGAATGTTGACCCGAGGTTGGACGCCCGGAGGTCATCCCGGGGTTGGACGCCCGGAGGTCATCGCGACGCGGGCGCCCGGAGATCATCCAGCGGCCGGGCGCCGGGAGGGCCGTCCCGTCCGTTGCGTGGGCGGACGGGCGGGCCCCGGTTCGGGGTGCGAGGTCACGAACCCCAGTCAGGGCGCAGCGGCATGTGGCTGACGCCGTTGTCCCCCAGCTTCACGCCTAGCGTCTGGTGGAGCTGGATCCAGTTCTGGTTGAACCCGAGCACGCAGCCCGCCATGTACACACGCCACACGCGGGCGGTGCCCTCGCCGACCTCGGCGACGGCCTCGTCCCAGTGGTCGTCGAGGTTCTCGCACCAGCCGGTCAGCGTGCGGGCGTAGTGCTCGCGCAGGTTCTCCTGGTGGCGGATCTCGAACCCGGCGTCGTTCATCTGCATCTGGATGTAGCCGGGGCCTTCGAGTTCACCGTCCGGGAACACGTACCGGTTGATGAACCCGTTCTCCTTGCGCGGCGGCGCGAGGTTGTCGGGACGGGTGATGGTGTGGTTCAGCATCCGCCCGCCCTTCCGCAGCTTCCCGTACAGGAACGAGAAATAGGACGGCAGGTTCTTCTTCCCGATGTGCTCGGTGAGCCCGATGGAGCTGATCGCGTCGAAACCGGTCTCGGTCACGTCCCGGTAGTCCAGATGGCGGACCTCGGCAAGGTCGGACAGCCCGCGGTCGGCGATGGCCTTCTGCGCCCACTCGGCCTGCTGCTTCGACAGCGTGACGCCGAGCGCCTTGACGCCGTACTCCTTCGCGGCGTGCATCACCATGCCGCCCCAGCCGCAGCCCACGTCCAGCAACCGCATCCCCGGCTTCAGCGCGAGCTTCTTGGCCACCAGGTCGTGCTTGTTGAACTGCGCCTCTTCCAGCGTCGCGTCCTCTCGGGGGAAGCACGCGCACGTGTAGGCCATGGACGGGCCGAGCACCCATTCGTAGAACGTGTTGGACACGTCGTAGTGGTGCGAGATGGCCTTGGCGTCACGCCTCTTGGAGTGCCGCAGCCACGACGGGATGCGGCTGAACGGCGCCTCCTGCGGCGGCGGGTCCAGCCGGCGCGTGATCGCGCCGCGCAGCAGCGGGTCGCCCAGGACCGCGCCGAAGATCCGCGCCTTGTCGCGCGCCGTCACCTCGCCGAGCACCTGCTGCATGGTCGTCAGCGCCGCGATCATGTTGCCGCTGATGTCGAGCATCCCGGTGACGTAGGCGCGGGCCAGTCCCAGCGCCCCCGGCGAGTGCAGCAGGTACGACACCGCGAACGGCGAGCGGACGTCGACCCGGATGTCCGCGCCGGGCACCCCCGCCCGCGAACCGTCGTACGCCGTGAACTCCACTGGCGCCTCAGCCCCGGCGAGTTGCTCGAAGACCCTGGCCAGCGTCATTGTGATCCCTCCTGTCTCTTCGCCCCGGCCAGGGCGGCGAACGCCGCCGTCCCCGCCGGGGCACTCCCCCGATGCGGACGCCTGGTCAGCGCCCGCGTACGCACTTGTCGTAGAGGTCCAGCAGCCGCTCGCCGGGGTCGTACGTCCCCTTGAGCCGCCGGTAGGTCTCCCCGTCGTAGTACCGCCAGAACTCGTCCCTGCTGTAAAAAGCAGTCGAGTAGAGGGACTTGTGCCCGTCAAGGGCCGCGACCCTGCGCTCGATGAGCCGATTGTGGTACTCGGGGATCTGTCCTGGGGGGAGCCGCACCGTCCCCCAGAAGCCGACGTTCACGTACGGCCGTCCCTCGTCCAGCGGGTACAGCGGCCACCGCTCCTTCGCGCGCAGCGGACACAACCAGATCGGGCTCATGCCGACCTTGTCGTGGAAGAACTCCAGGAACTCCGGCAGGCGCTCGACCGGAACCTCGATGTCCTGGATGACGTCCTCACGCGGCCGCAGCCCGCGCCACCGCTCCACCCGCGCGACGAAGTGGTACCGCCGGTCGTACGCGACGAGCTTGCGGTACACGTCGGAGCGCTTGTACTTGTCGGGCCACAGCCGCCGGACGGCCGGGTTCTGGACGCCGAACGCGCCCGAGCACCAGAACCAGTCGGTGTCCCAGCGCCACAGGTAGTCGCGGATCGTCAGGAAGTCGACCGACCGTTCCCGGATCGACTTGTAGTAGATCTTCTGGCCTGTGTAGTCGGATGTGTACGGTGCCGAGTCTGCGAAGAACCCGAGTGTTATGTACTGCTCGCCGGGGCCGAAGACCGTCCCGTCCAGGAAGTCGACGGACTCGCCCTCGAACGTCCCCGACTCGGTGATATCGCCCATCACGCGGGACAGCTCGGCGGCGTCGCCGAACCGCAGGTGCCGCAGCCGGACGTACGGGCTGACGGGCCTGAGCTCGATCTTCAGCCGCAGCGAGTAGCCGAGCGTCCCGTAGGAGTTGGGGAAGCCGTAGAACAGGTCGGCGTGCTCGTTGTCCTTCGTCGCGGTGACGATCTGCCCGTCGCCGGTGAGGACCTCCATCTCCAGGACGGCCTCATGGGGGAGCCCGTCGCGGAACGACGTCGACTCGATGCCGAGCCCGGTCACCGCGCCGCCGAGCGTGATGGTCTTCAGCTGCGGGACGACCGTGGGCATCAGCCCGTACGGGAGCGTGGCGTCGACGAGGTCCTCGTACGTGGTCATGCCCTGGACCTGGGCGGTCCGCTCGTCCGGGTCGACGCTCAGCACCTTGTCGAACCCGGACACGTCCAGGCCGGGCGCCTCCGAGGGGTCGCGCCAGCGGAACAGGTTGGAGGTCCGCTTCGCCAGCCGCACCGGCGTGCCGGCCGGGATCGCCTCGTAGGACCTCCTGAGCGCCTCCACCGCCCGCTCGTGGCCACCCTTGATCGCAAGCTCCGTCATCTGTCCCTCCCGGACACAGTTAATCGATCATCCCATGGACGGTCCACTCGACTCGGACGTTAGGGGAGTCACAGGAAGGAAGGGGAATAAAGCCACAGGCGCATACATCGATGTCGTTTCATCTCCCGGAGGCGACAGAACCGCAACAGTGCGGCCACGTCAACCTTTCCCCGAAGCCCCGCACCGACAAACCATGAACACCAAGCCCGCCCGCGACCTGGCGGGTGGCGGCTACTTCACGAGCCCGCGACCTGGCGGGTAGTGGCTACTTCACGAGGCGGAGGATCCACGGGTAGCGGAACGTGCGGCCGGCGAGGGCGTAGATCGCCGCGATGGCCGACAGGATCCAGGCCACCGCGTAGACCACCCCGCCGACGCCGAGCGTCGCGGTCGTGAACAGCAGCAGCGTCAGGTGGAAGTTCACCGCCTCCGCCGACTGCCGCCGGACGTACTCGGACCGCTTGCCGCTCACCAGCATCAGCACCAGCGGCCCGACGAAGAGCGTCGGGACCGCGATGGCGTGCGCCGCCGCGGCGAGCATGCGGTCCTCCCCCGTGGGCGCCTCGGCGTGCCCCGGCAGAACGGCTGCCTGCTTGGGCACGGGAACCAGGTCGCGGGTCACCGCGCCCAGGTCGTTCCGGGTCTTGGCCGTCATCGCCAGGTGCATGCGCATGTCGAACTCGTCGTGGTCGAGCCGGCCGTCGGCGTACGCGTCCTGAAGGCGCTCGATGACCGGTTCCCGTTCGGCGTCCGAGACCCTCAGATCCCCCACCGCGTAGCTAGTGTCCATACCTTTCATGGTCGGCGGCGCCGCCGCGCCGGGATATCAGGGAAGACCCTGAGGCTCCCCTGAATTCAGCTGGACGTACTCCTTCCCAGGCGTGAGGCGCCCGCCGAACAGCTCCGACACCGTCACGAACACGTACCCCTCGGCCGCCAGCCGGTCGATGATCTTCGGGACGGCCTTCACGGTCGTCCGGTGGATGTCGTGCATCAGCACGATGTAGCCGGGCTTCGCCGCCGCCAGCACCCGGCGCTCCACGTCCTCGGTGTCGCGGCTGTCCCAGTCCTGCGGGTCGACGGTCCACAGCACCTGCGCCATGCCCATCTCCCGCGTGATCTCGGCCAGCCGCTTGGACGTCGACCCGTACGGCGGGCGCAGCATCGTCGGCGTGACCCCGGACGCCCGCCGGATCTCGTCCTGCGTCCTGGTCAGCTCCGAGACGATCTTCTTCTTGGACGCCCTTCCGAGGTTGGCGTGCGAATAGCTGTGGTCGGCGATCTCGTGCCCGGCCGCATGCTCGCGCCGGACGAGATCCGGGTACTCGGCCACGTTCTTCCCGATCAGGAAGAACGTCGCCTTCACCCGCCGGGCGGCGAGGATGTCCAGCAGCTCTCCGGTGCTCGCCGCCGGCCCGTCGTCGAACGTCAGCGCCACGCATTTCGCGCGCGTGCAGTCGGGGGTCGGCGGCTCCGGCGCGGGTTCGGGCGCCTCGGGCGGCGAAGGGCCGTTCCGCTGCGCCGCGGCGAACTCGACCCGCCCGGCGGACGGCGCCAGCGTGCTGAGCCCCCCGCAGATCGCGGCCGCGAGCACGGCGGCCGCCCCTCGCCGGACCAGGTTCGGCCCGTCCATCAACACCCCCGCTGCCGATGCCCCCTGAGCCGCCAGTCTAGGGCTCGCTCCCCCGCCCGCCGGGGACGCCGCCGCTGTGTCGGAAACCCGCCGCTGTGTCGGGAACCCGCGGAGGCCGGACCATCGTTATCGTCGTACACCACAACCGGCCGCGGAACAGTTCCGGGGCCGCCCACCAGACGACGGGGCAGGCGATGAGGTTCCGGGACCGATTCGGGATCCGCAAGAACCGCAGGAACCGCGGATCAACGGTGACGAGGCTCGACCGCGAGGCGACCGACGCCGACATCGAGGCGCTGATCGCCTTCGCCCGCTCCCGCCGCGGCGTCGAGTTCTTCGTCGAGCCGGAGACCTTCGCCACCGACACCACCGCCGTCGCCGTCGCCCACGACGGTGAGTGGACGCGCCGCCGCGTCGGCTCCCCCAAGGTCATCGGCAAGGTCGCCCGCGACCTCGGCCTGCCGGTCTACGACGTCCAGATCGTCGGCTACCCGCCTCGCATGCGGGCCTGGAACGAGCGCAACCCCGACCGCCGCATAGACCCCGGCACCCCCGGCCAAGCCGTAGCCCCATAACCCGCAAGCGCCAGGCACGGATGACACGCAGCCTGACAGCATGAACATCGCCGCACCCCAGCGCTACGCGAGTTGGGGCCGCGCACGCCGGGCTCAAGCACACCAGCGGCACCCGCGCTGCCGGCACGCGTGCGGTGCCCTAAGCGCCGGTAACACAGGTGTTGGCGACACAAACGCGGCGGCGATGTGCCGCCATCCAGAGGCGTGGCCTCGCTGGACGCACGTGCCGGTGATTCGCGTACTGACGGTTCACGCGTTGGGGACATACGGGTGGGCGAGGGCGGTTTAGCAGGCCTTTCGTTGTTGGTTGTAGTAGGCGGTGGCCAGTTGGTCCGGGGTCATGCGGAGGCGGAGCTTCGAAGGTGGGATGCCGGCGTTGATCACCTCCCGGAGGATCACGGCCATGGAGTAGGCGGGGTCGGCGTCCAGGGCCCGTTCGATGGCGACGTTGGCCAGGCCGCCGTCGCCTGCGGAGTAGGCGGCGAAGGCCAGGAGGGACGCCGGGCCGGGGACGTAGGCCTCCTCTACGCGGCGCACGACGTCTCGCCAGAAGGCGATGTCGGCGGTTGGGGCGTCCTCGTCGATGCGGATCCAGGCCTCGTCGCGGAAGCGCAGGTCGGTGAGGAGGACGCCGAGCCAGGCGACCTCGTCGTCGGTCGGCGGGGCGTCGGCGCGGGCGAGGAGGGCGTGGACGAAGTCGAGGCTCTCGTCGGAGGTGCCGGGGCGCGAGAGCAGGCGTATCTCGGCGCGTTCGGTGGCCTCGCGCATGGCGGCGCGGACGGGCCCGTCCAGCGGCTGGACGGAGCGGACGAGTTCGGAGCGGTCGGCCAGGACGACCTGCCCGGCGAAGGTCGCTTCGGCGGCGACGACGCTGGCGGAGATGTCGTAGGGGACGCCCTCGGGCGGGCAGCAGTCGTCGTCGCAGGTGAGCGACCACCAGCGCCCGTCGGCGACGCGGACGGCCTCGGCAACCGGAACGCCCGCGGAGTCAAGGGCCGCGCGCACGGTGGCGGCGGATTCGCGGACCTCGTCGTCCGGGCCGTAGCCGAGGAGGAGGGAGCGGCGGAAGCCGTTGCCGGCGAGGAGCGCGGCGACCCGTTCGGCGGCGTCCGATGACGGTAAGTCCAGCCGGATCGCGCATGTGCCGTTGCCGCCGCTCTCGAAGCCGATCACGACGAGGCTCCGGGACGGGTGGAACCCCAGCAGGTAAGGGACGGCTGCGATGGCGTCTTGTGCGGAGCGGATCACCAGGGCTGTCATGCCCCCGACCTTCGCAGCCGGCGACCGCCGTGCGACACCGCCGCTGAAAATGTGGATAACTCGTCCCGGGACGCGAGTGTCCGCGGCGGGCGGTAGCGTTGGGCGGCGTGCCCGCCCCTGATCTGCTGAACGGCAGCGATACCCGCATTCCCGACATGGCGACGCTGCTCGCCGCGGCCGTGTCCTCCATCGGAGGCGCCGAGCGCCCAGGCCAGGTGACGATGGCGCACGCGGTCGAGAAGGCGATCGAGTCCGGCGAGCATGTCGCCGCGCAGGCCGGTACCGGCACCGGCAAGTCGCTGGCCTACCTGGTCCCGGCGATCCGGCACGCGGTGGAGAAGCAGACGACGGTGGTCGTGTCCACGGCCACGATCGCGCTGCAGCGCCAGCTCGTCGATCGGGATCTGCCCCGGCTGGCGGAGGCGCTGGGGCCGCTGCTCGGGACGGAGCTGAAGTTCGCGATCCTCAAGGGACGCCGCAATTACCTGTGCCTGCACCGGGTGCAGACGGGCGTCCCGGAGGAGGACGAGGGGCCGAGCCTGTTCGACCCGCAGCAGATGTCCGCGCTCGGGCGGCAGGTGAAGCGGCTGAACGAGTGGGCCGAGGAGACCGAGACCGGCGACCGGGACGAGCTGGTGCCGGGGGTGAGCGAGCAGGCGTGGCGGCAGGTCGCGGTCACTGCCAGGGAGTGCCTGGGCGCGCAGCGGTGCCCGCACGGCACCGTGTGCTTCTCCGAGCTGGCCAGGGCGGAGGCCGGTGAGGCGCACATCGTGGTGACCAACCACGCGCTGCTGGCGATCGACGCGCTGGAGGAGTTCCAGGTCCTGCCCGAGCACGACGTGGTGATCGTGGACGAGGCGCACGAGCTGGTCGACCGGGTCACGTCCGTCGCGACCGGCGATCTCAGCGCGGCGGCGGTGGAGACGGCGGCGCGCCGGTGCGGGCGGCTCATCGAGGAGGCCACGGCCGACCGGTTGAAGGAGGCCGCGGAGGGGCTCGGGCTGCTGCTGGAGGATCTGCAGGCCGGACGCATGGACGTCCTGTCCCCGGCCTTGGGGAACACCCTCGCGGTCGTCAGGGACGCCGCGCACGCCTGCATCAGCGCGCTCGGGCCGGAGAAGAAGGATGCCGAGCCTGGCGACATGGCGGCGCGCAAGGCGGCACGGTCGTCGCTGGACGAACTCCATGACACGGCCGTGCGGGTGCTGGAGGCGTTCCAGCCGGAGATGGCCGAGCGGTTCGACGTGGTGTGGCTGGAGAAGCCGTTCGTCCAGGACGGGCGGCCCAGGCGTCCGCCGGCGCTGCACGTCGCGCCGATCGGGGTCGGCGGCCTGCTGCGGACGACGCTGTTCGAGCGGCGCACCGCGATCCTCACGTCGGCGACGCTCACGCTGGGCGGATCGTTCGAACCGCTGGCCCGGCAGTGGGGCCTGCCGCCGCTGAACGAAAACGCCTCAAGGGACGCGAAGACGGCGGCCGAGGGCCTCGCCCAGACCGCCACGGAGAAGCGCGAAGAGACGGAGGTCGTGTGGTCGGGCCTCGATGTGGGGTCGCCGTTCGACCATCCGAAGGCGGGCATCCTGTACGTCGCGCGGCATCTGCCGCAACCCGGACGGGACGGTCTCGCCGACGCCTACCTGACGGAGATCACCGAGCTGATCGAGTCGGCGGGCGGCCGCACCCTCGGGCTGTTCTCGTCGATGCGGGCGGCCCGGCAGGCCGCCGACGAGCTGAAGGACCACCTGTCCCATCCGCTGCTGTGCCAGGGCGACGACTCCACGTCCCTGCTGGTCAAGCAGTTCGCCGAGGACGAGCGGACCTGCCTGTTCGGCACTCTGTCGCTCTGGCAGGGCGTGGACGTGCCCGGCCCGTCCCTGCAACTCGTGATCATGGACCGCATCCCGTTCCCGCGCCCGGACGACCCGGTGTCGTCGGCGCGGTCGCGGGCGGTCGCGGCGCGCGGCGGCAACGGCTTCATGGCGGTCGCCGCGACGCACGCCGCGCTGCTGCTCGCGCAGGGGGCGGGGCGGCTGCTGCGCTCGATGGACGACCGGGGCGTCGTGGCCGTCCTCGACCCGCGACTCGCCACGGCCCGCTACGGCGGCTTCCTGAAGAGCACGCTGCCGCCGTTCTGGGCCACGACCGACCCGGACATCGTCCGCGGGGCCCTCCGCCGCCTAGACGCCGCAGCCGACAGCGCCTGAAACGCCGCCGCCGCCGCAAAACGCTGAGCGTGGGTCAGCGGCGGTAGGTGGTGAGGAAATCGCCTATGCGGCCTATGGCTTCTTCGAGGTCGTCGGCGTATTGGAGGGTGACGACGCGGAAGTGATCGGTGGACGGCCAGTTGAACCCGGTCCCCTGGACGACGAGGAGCTTCTGCTGTTCGAGCAGGTCGAGCGCGAAGCGCATGTCGTCCTCGATCGGGTACATCTCGGGGTCCAGGCGCGGGAAGACGTACAGCGCGCCCATGGGACGGACGCAGCTCACCCCCGGCAGGTCGTTCAGCAGCTTCCAGGCGCGGTCCCGCTGCTCGCCGAGCCGTCCCGTCGGCAGGACGAGGTCGTCGATGCTCTGGTAGCCGCCGAGCGCGGCCTGGATGGCGTGCTGGCCGGGGACGTTGGGGCAGAGCCGCATGTTGGCGAGGATGTCCAGGCCCTCGATGTAGGAGTCGGCGTGCTCCTTGGGTCCGGTCAGCACGACCCAGCCGGCGCGGAACCCGGCGACGCGGTAGTTCTTCGAGAGGCCGCCGAAGGTCAGGCACAGCAGGTCGGGGGCCAGGGACGCGATCGGGACGTGCTCGGCGTCGTCGTACAGGATCCGGTCGTAGATCTCGTCCGCGAAGATGATCAGATTGTGCCGGCGGGCGAGTTCGACGATGCCGGTGAGGACCTCGCGCGGGTAGACGGCGCCGGTCGGATTGTTCGGGTTGATCAGCACGAGCGCCCGGGTCCGGTCGCCGATCCTGGCCTCGATGTCGTCCAGGCCGGGCGCCCAGTCGGCGGACTCGTCGCACAGGTAGTGGACGGGCGTCCCGCCGCACAGCGACACCGCGGCCGTCCACAGCGGGTAGTCGGGCGCCGGGATGAGGACCTCGTCGCCGTCGTTGAGCAGCGCCTGCAGGGTCATCACGATCAGCTCGGAGACGCCGTTGCCGAGGTAGACGTCCTCGACGTCCACGCCGGTGACGCCGTCGTCCTCCAGGCGCTGCACGATGGCGCGGCGGGCGGGCAGGATGCCCTTGGAGTCGCTGTAGCCGTGCGCGTCGGGAAGGTTGCGGACCATGTCCTGGAGGAGCTCCGGCGGCGCCTCGAACCCGAACGGGGCCGGGTTCCCGATGTGCAGCTTGAGGATGTTGTTGCCCTCGGCCTCCAGCTGCTTGGCGCGCTTGAGCACGGGGCCGCGGATGTCGTAACAGACGTTGGTCAGCTTGCCCGACTGGTTGACCTGCATGGACTCACCATAGCCACGGGCGGTCCGCGGCGTCCCGTCTCCCCGCCGACGTCCCGTCCCCCTGCCGGTGTAGGCCAGGGGGACGGGGGCGGCGGTCACGGGGCGGAGATCGCGGACAGGATCGCCAGCCGCGCCGCGCGCCGTGCCGGCCGGATCGCGGCGAGCGCTCCCGCGACCGCGCCGACCAGCGCGACGATCACCAGGGTGAGGACGGGCGGCGCGAACGGGTTGCCGAGCGCGCTGCCGAGCCCCCAGCCGAGGAACGCGCCGAGCCCGATCCCGCCGCCGGTGCCGAACAGCGCGACGATCACCGACTCCCAGCGGACCATCGACCTGATCTGCGGGCGGGACGCGCCGACCGCGCGCAGCAGCCCGAGTTCCCGGGTCCGCTCGTGGACGGCCAGCGACAGCGTGTTGGCGATGCCGAGCAGCGCGATCACGATGGCGAGGATCAGCATCCCGTAGACGACCGTGATGAAACCCTGCTGCTCCTCCGTCTGCGCCGCGACGAAGTCGTCCCGCGTCTGGACCTCCGGCGCGCCGTACGGCTTGGCGAGCGCGGTGAGCGCGCGCTGCGCCTCGGCGACGGACGCGCCCGGCTTGAGGACGACGAACGCCCGCGTGTCGAGCGGCTGCCGGGTGTGCGCGTTCCAGACCGTCCGAGGCACGACGTAGTCTCCGGTCATGTCGGTGTTCTCGTAGACCGCACCGACGGTGAGCCGCTGCGACGCGCCGTCCGCGAACGTGACCGGGACCTGCGTGCCGGGCTTCCAGCCCTTGTCGTCGGCGACGCTCTTCGACACGGCGAGCGCGCCCGCGTCCGACATGGCGCCCTTTGTGACGTCCAGGTCGAGGACGCGGCCCAGGGCGGCCGGGTCGGCGACGCTCACGGTGGACGCGTCGCCGTCCACGCGCATGCTGCCGGTTCCGGCGCCCGCGACCCGTTCGACCTGCGGCAGCTTCGCCGCGTCCTGGACGAGGCCCGTCCCGAACCCGCCGGTCTCGTTGCCGCCGGAGTTGACGACCAGCGGCCCCTTGAACGACCCGGCGACGTTGTTCTCCAGCGACTTGCCGAGCGACCCGATGAACACCGTCATCAGCGTGACGACGCCGACGCCGATCATCAGCGCGGTCGCGGCGCCCGCGGTGCGCTTCGGGCTGCGGGCGGCGTTGTCGCGGGCCAGCGTCCCGGACACGCCGCGCGTCCGCGCCGCGGGCCCGCCGATCAGGGCGGCGACGGGACGCGCCGCGACCGGGCCGAGCGCGACCATAGCCACGACGCACAGGATCGCGCCCGCGCCCGCCATCGCCATCTGCCCGGTGAGCGCGCCGAAAACGACGGTCCCGGCGGCGACGGCCGCGAGCACGCCGCCGACGATGACGCGGGTGTCGGTCGGGCGGGCGGACTCGGCGGCGACCTCGCGCAGCGCGGCCAGCGGCGCCACCCGGGACGCCTTGACCGCGGGCCCGAGCGCGGCGACCAGCGTCACCAGCAGCCCGACCGGGACCGCGATCAGGAGCGAGGTGGCCGAGACGGTGAGCCCCTCCATCGCGATCCCGATGCGGAACTGCGTGAACAGCCACCGCAGCAGCGCCGCGAACCCCATTCCGCCGGCGAGCCCGGCGGCGGTCGCGGCGGCGCCGATGACCAGCGCCTCGAACCCGACGATCGTCATGACCTGGCGGCGACCGGCGCCGAGGGCGCGCAGCAGCGCCGACTCGCGGGTCCGCTGCGCCATCGTGATCGCGAACGTGTTGTGGATGCTGAACGCGGCGACGAGCAGCGCCACCCCGCCGAACGCGGCGAGGACGGTCCGGAAGATCTGCAGGAATCCGGACTCGACCTGCGACATGCCCTCCTCGACCTGCGCCTTGTTCGTGATGGCCTCCGTCCCGGCGGGCAGGACGGGCTTGATCCGGGACGCCAGCTCGTTCTGGCCGACGCCGTCGTCGGCGCGGACGTAGACGCCGCTGATCCGGTCGGGCGACTTCGCGACGTGCCGGCGGGCGCCGTCCAGGCTGAACGCCGTGAAGGACGTCTCGCCGAACGCCTCCTCGTCGCCGAACATGCTGATCCCGACGACGGTCACCGGGACCTTCTCCGGCGTGAGCACCGCCGTCCGGTCGCCGACCTTCAGCTTGCCCTCGTCGGCGAACATCTTGTTGATGACGACCTCGTCCGGCGCGCGCGGCGCCCTGCCCTGGGCCAGCCGGTACGGGTTGAGCTTCGGATCGGTCAGCCAGTTGCCGGCGGTGCGCGGGCCGCGCGACTCGACGATCGCTCCGTCCTTGGCCAGCAACTGCCCCGAGCCTTGGATGACCGGTTCGGCGTTGGCGACGCCGTCCACCTGGCGGACCTTGTCCAGGGCGGACGCGTCGATCTGGCCGCGGGACCCCCACGGCTCGTCGCTGACGCTGGTCGAGTTGCGGACGCTGACGTCCGTCTTGCCGAACGACTGCGAGTAGTACCCGTCGATGCTTCCGGCGAGGGTGTCGCCGAGCACGAGCGTGCCCGTCAGGAACGACACGCCCAGGAAGACCGCCACCAGGGAGCCGGCCATCCGGCGCTTGCGTCCCCACAGTTCCTTGAACACGAGCGTGATCATCGGTGGTCCCCCAGCCCGCGCATCCGGTCCAGCACCCGGTCGGGTGTGGGCGCGTCCATGACGTCGACGACGCGGCCGTCGGCGAGGAACACCACCGAGTCGGCGTGCCCCGCGGCGACCGGGTCGTGGGTGACCATCGCGACGGTCTGGCCAAGGTCGTCCACGGCGTTGCGGAGGAGCGTCAGCACCTCGGCGCCGGTGCGGGAGTCGAGGTTGCCGGTCGGCTCGTCCGCGAACACGATCTGCGGGCGGGTGACCAGCGCGCGCGCCAGCGCCACCCGCTGCTGCTGCCCGCCCGACATCTCGGACGGACGGTGCGAGAGCCGGTCCCCCAGCTTCAGGACGCGCACGACCGTGTCCAGCCATTCCTGGTCCGGACGCGTCCCGGCGAGGGTCATCGGGAGGAGGATGTTGTCGCGGGCGGTAAGCGTCGGGAGCAGGTTGAACGCCTGGAACACGAACCCGATGCGCTCGCGCCGGAGCCTGGTCAACCGCCGGTCGGACAGCGCGCCGAGCTCCTGATCGCCGACGTAGACCTTGCCGGACGTCGCGTCCTCCAGCCCCGCCACGCAGTGCATCAGCGTGGACTTCCCGGCGCCGGACGGCCCCATGATCGCGGTGAACCGCCGTTCCGGGAGCGTCATGCTGACGTCGTCGAGCGCGCGCACCGCCATGTCGCCGGTCCCGTACACCTTGGTGAGATGAACCGTGCGGGCGCCGCCCTGCCCGGCCGCCGCGGCGCCCGTGTCGTCGTTGATCGATCGCCTTGCCTCTGCTGCGTTTTCCATGCCGGGATCGTGGCGTCGTGGTCCGCCGCCCGTCGTCGGGTGAGGAGATGCACCGCGACTGCTCCCAGCGAAGCACCCGGGCGCCCCCGCCTACGTCCCCCGCAGTACATCACTCGGAAAGATCAATAAGACTCGATGTCCAATTGTGATGCGGGCAACATACATGCAGGCTTGCTTGCTTGTATGTCGGCTCGTACCGTCGGAGGCGTGACAGTGAGCAGCCGCCGACGCCACCGGCACGTCCCGTCCCGGCGCAGGACGCAGGAGGAGCGCAGGTCGCGCACGCAGGCCAGCCTCCTGGAGGCCACCATGGAGTGCCTGGTGGACCTCGGCTGGTCCGGGACGTCCACCACGGAGGTCGCCCGCCGCGCCGGAGTGTCGCGCGGGGCGCAGCAGCACCACTATCCGACCAAGATGGTGCTGGTCGCGGCGGCGCTGGAGCATCTGCTCGAGGCGCAGCGGCTGGCGTACGAGACCGCGTTCGCGGCGCTGCCGCCCGAGCGGCGCGACGTCTCCGGCGCGCTCGACCTGCTGTGGGAGGTGTTCCGCGGCCGTCCGGCCAAGGCCCTCACGGAGCTGGCCGTCGCGGCCCGCACCGACGACGAGCTGCGCCCGCTGTGCCGCGACCTGAACGAGCGGATCCTCCAGGTCATCCTGGAGGTCTTCGAGCGGCTGTTCCCGGAGAACACGCTGCCCGCCGACTTCGTCCCGACGATGCTGCGCGGCGTCTTCGCGATGTTCGTCGGGCTGTCCATCCAGAACGCGCTGGACGACGACGCCGACGGCCACCAGGCCGCCGTGCTGCGCCAGGTCAAGGACGTCGCGCGGCTGATCGTCCCGGGCCCCGGAACGCCCGTGTCCGCGCCGACCGCACGCCCCGACCCAACCTCCTGAACGCCCCGTCGGCCCGCGGCCGACCGCACCACCCCGAGGGAGCGCCCGACATGCCGAAAGCCCCCACCGAACTCGCCGAAGAGGTCCGCGAGCAGGTCAAGGACAAGAAGTCCTATCTCGGCGTCATCGACCGCCTGAACAAGGCGTCCGTCGACAAGCACTGGGAGGCGTACGCCGACATCCCGTGGGACGACCCCGACTTCACCGTCGACAAGAACGACCCGCGATGGGTGCTGCCGCCGTTCGACCGGCTCGGCGAGACGGCCTGGTACCGGTCGCAGCCGCCGGAGATCCAGGCGCAGATCGGGCTCTGGCGCGTCGCGACCGCCATGAAGATCGGCCTGCAGTTCGAGAACCTGCTGAAGCGCGGGCTGCTGAACTACGCCTACCGGCTGCCGAACGGGCGCCCCGAGTTCCGGTACGTCTACCACGAGACGACCGAGGAATGTCACCACGGGATGATGTTCCAGGAGTTCGTGAACCGGACGAAGCTGCCGATCCGCGGCATGCCGCGCTCGCTCAGCCTCATCGCGCAGGCCGCGCCGTGGATCCCGCTGGTCAGCACTGAGATGTTCTTCATCTTCGTGCTCGGCGGCGAGGACCCGATCGACTACGTCCAGCGCAAGTCGCTCAAGGGCGGGCACATCAAGCACCCGCTCGAAGAGACCATCATGAAGATCCACATCGCGGAGGAGGCCCGGCACATCTCGTTCGCCCGGCACTACCTCAAGCACCGGGTGCCGAACATGAACCCGCTGCGCCGCCGGATCCTCGGCGTCGCGACGCCGATCGTCCTCGGCGTGATGGCGCGGATCATGCTGTCCCCGCCCGGGCCGATGGTGCGGCACTTCGGCATCCCGAAGGACGTCGTCCGCCAGGCGTACAAGAGCGAGGCGTCGATGGCGGAGATCTCCAACTCGGTCGGCAAGATCCGCGACCTGATGGCCGAGCTCGGCGTGATCAGCCCGGTCGGCAAGCAGGTGTGGAAGGCGTTCGGCATCTGGGACGAGCCGAAGCAGCGCCGCGCCGTCGAGTCCGGCAAGGCCGCGTGAGCATGACCGGCCCGGCGGCCCCCGCGGGGCGCGCGGAGAGGCCCGCCGTGGTGACGCCCGCGGCCGGGCCGGGCGGCCCGTACAAGGTCGTCGTCATCGGGACGGGCTTCTCCGGCCTCGGCATGGCGATCGGGCTGAAGAGGTCCGGCGTCCACGACTTCGTCATCCTGGAGAAGGCGGACGAGGTCGGCGGGACGTGGCGGGAGAACACCTATCCCGGCTGCGCGTGCGACATCATGTCGCTGCTGTACTCCTACTCCTTCGAGCCGAACACCGGCTGGTCGCGGATGTTCCCGAAGCAGCGGGAGCTGCTGCAGTACATCAAGGACATCGTCGACAAGTACGACCTGGCGCAGCACATCCGGTTCAACACGGAAGTGACCGGGTCGGAGTACGACGACGCCACCGACACCTGGCAGGTGTTCACGGCGGGCGGCGAGGTCGTCCGGGGACGCGCGCTGGTCTCGGGCATGGGCCCGCTGCACCGGCCGAGCATCCCCGACCTGCCCGGCCTGGCCTCGTTCGAAGGGACGACGTTCCACTCCGCCGAATGGGACCACTCCTACGACCTGACGGGCAGACGCGTCGCGGTGATCGGAACGGGCGCGTCCGCGATCCAGTTCGTCCCGCAGATCGCGAAGCGGACCGGGCACCTGACGGTGTTCCAGCGGACCCCGCCGTGGATCATCCCCAAGCCCGACCGCCCGGTCACCGGGCTGGAGCGGACGCTGTTCCGGCGCGTCCCGATCGTCCAGCGCGGGTACCGCAACGGCGTCTACCTGATGCAGGAGAGCTTCGTCCTCGGCTTCAAGAACCCGAGGCTGCTGAAGGCGGCGAGCTCGCTCGCGCGCCTGCACCTGGCGCGCCAGGTCCCCGACCGCGACCTCCGCCGCAAGCTCACGCCCGACTACACGATGGGCTGCAAGCGGACGCTCGTGTCCAGCGACTACTACCCGGCGCTGATGCGGCCGGACGTGGAGCTGACCACCGAGGGCATCGCCGAGGTCCGGGCGCGCTCGATCGTCACGCGGGACGGACGCGAGCACGAGGTCGACGCGATCATCTTCGGCACCGGCTTCCACGTCACGGACGCCTTCGAGGACGCCCGCATCGTGGGCCGGCACGGCCTGAAGATCCAGGATGCGTGGAAGGACGGCATCCAGGCGCATCTCGGCGTCACGGTCGCCGGCTTCCCGAACCTGTTCCTGCTGCTCGGCCCGAACTCCGGCCTCGGCCACAACTCGATGATCTTCATCATCGAGGCGCAGGTGCGGTACGTCCTGCAGTGCCTGGCCATGCTTGACGGGGCGGGCGGCTCGCGGATCTCCGTCCGGCCGTCCGTCCAGGACAAGTTCAACACCTGGGTGCAGCGCAAGTCGGAGGGCGCCGTGTGGGTGGCCGGGGGCTGCGACAGCTGGTACCTGGACCGGAACGGCGTCAACCGCGCGGCGTGGCCCGCGTCCACGGTCAGCTTCTGGCTGCGGACGCGCAGGCTCGACCCGCGCGACTTCCAGATAGAAACGGCTTCCAGCTAGACGGCTCCCAGCTAGAGATGGCGACCCCGACTTCGTGACGAGCCGGGCCCGGCCCCTAGAATCGCCGTAATTGAACACGACATCCAATTAGCTGCGCCCCCCGGCGGTTCGCGGCGTCCAACATCGAGCGGAGCCCCCCATGAGCATCGCGATCGTGACCGGAGGCGCGTCCGGCATCGGCCGTGCGATCGCCACGTCCCTGGTGACGCGCGGCGACACCGTCGTGGTGACCGACATCAACGCCGAAGGCGCGGCGCACGTCGCCGACAAGCTGAACACCCTCGGCAAGGGCAAGGCGACGTCCGCGCCGCTCGACGTCACCGACGCAGCCGCCGTCGCCGACCTCTACAAGGGCGTCCGCGCCGACCACGGACGCCTCGACCTGGTGTTCAACAACGCGGGCATCGCCATCGGCGGCCTCGCCGAGGAGCTGACGCTCGACCACTGGAACCGCGCGATCGACATCAACCTCAAGGGCGTCGTCCACGGCGTCCACGCCGCCTACCCGATCATGCTGGAGCAGGGCCGCGGCCACATCGTCAACACCGCCTCGCTCGCCGGGCTCGTCCCGATGCCGATCGGCATCCCCTACACGGCGACCAAGCACGCGGTCGTCGGCCTGTCCCTCGGCCTGCGCGCGGAGGCCGCCGGACGCGGCGTCAAGGTCAGCGTCGTCTGCCCGAGCTTCGTCGACACGCCGCTGCTCCACAACGTCAACCCGGACCTGCCCGAGACGCCGATGAGCGGCGACGCCACCGGCGACATCGCCAAGGCGTCCCCGCGCCTCTACACGGCCGAGAAACTGGCCCGCGACATCATGCGCGGCATCGCCAAGAACCAGGCCCTCATCGTCGCGCCCGCGCACGGCCGCCTCGCATGGCGCGGCGTCCGCCTCAACCCCGGCGCCGCCGTCCGCGTGGCGCAGGTGGCCGTGAGCCGCATCCGCAAATGACCGGCTACCCGTCCACCTTGGGATAGTGCAGGTCGAACGCGGGACGCTCGGAACGGATCTGCGGGATCGACGTGAAGTTGTGCCTCGGCGGCGGGCAGGACGTCACCCATTCCAGCGAATTCCCGTAGCCCCACGGGTCGTCGGCGTCCACCGGGGCGGTGCGCCGCGACGTCCGGTACACGTTGTAGAGGAAGAACAGCGTGGATATGCCCAGCAGGAACGCCCCGGCGCTGGAGACCCGGTTCAGCCCCGCGAACTCCTCGGGATAGTCGGCGTACCGCCGCGGCATCCCCTCGGCACCAAGCCAATGCTGGACGAGGAACGTCGTGTGGAAGCCGATGAACAGCGTCCAGAAATGGACCTTCCCCCACCCTTCATGCAGCATCTTCCCCGTCATCTTCGGCCACCAGAAGTAGAAGCCGGCGAACATCGCGAACACGACCGTCCCGAAGACGACGTAGTGGAAGTGCGCGACGACGAAATAGGAGTCCTGGACGTGGAAGTCCAGCGGCGGCGAGGCCAGGATGACGCCGGTCAGCCCGCCGAACAGGAACGTCACCAGGAACCCGACGGAGAACAGCATCGGCGTCTCGAACGTCAGGTGCCCCCGCCACATCGTCCCGACCCAGTTGAAGAACTTCACCCCGGTCGGCACCGCGATGAGGAACGACATGAACGAGAAGAACGGCAGCAGAACCTGCCCGGTCGTGAACATGTGGTGCGCCCACACCGACATCGACAGGCCCGTGATCGTGATCGTCGCGCCGACCATACTGAGGTAGCCGAACAGCGGTTTGCGGCTGAAGACGGGAATGATCTCGGTGACGATGCCGAAGAACGGCAGCGCGATGATGTAGACCTCGGGATGCCCGAAGAACCAGAACAGATGCTGCCACATCAACGCGCCGCCATGTGAGGCGTCGAAGATGTGCGCACCGAGCCGCCGGTCCGCCTCCAATGCCAGCAGCGCCGCGGCGAGGACGGGAAACGCCATCAGCACGAGAACACTCGTCAGGAAGACGTTCCACGTGAAGATCGGCATCCGGAACATCGTCATTCCCGGGGCCCGCATTCCCACGATCGTCGTGACGAAGTTGACGCCGCCGAGAATCGTCCCGAACCCCGACAGCGCCAGCCCCATGATCCACATGTCGGCGCCGATGCCCGGCGACCGCAGCTCGCTGCTCAGCGGCGTGTATCCCGTCCAGCCGAAGCTCGCGGCCCCGCCCGGGGAGATGAACGACGCGAACAGCATCAGGCCGCCGAACAGGAACAGCCAGTAGCTCATCATGTTCATCCGCGGGAACGCCACGTCCGGCGACCCGATCTGCAGCGGCATGATCACGTTCGCGAACCCGACGAACAGCGGCGTCGCGAACAGCAGCAGCATGATCGTGCCGTGCATCGTGAACATCTGGTTGTACTGCTCGTTGCTGACCACCTGCAGGCCCGGGTCCGCCAGCTCGCCGCGGATCACCATGGCCATCAGCCCGGCCAGCAGGAAGAACGTGAACGACGTGATCAGGTACAGATACCCGATCACCTTGTGGTCGGTGGTGGTCAGCCAGGACACGAGCACCGAGCCCCGGGGACGCGGCGAACGGCCCGCCTCCCGGAGTGGACGGCTGAGAAGGACCATGCCGGGCTCCCTGTGGACGGCGGATCCCACCACTATTCGCCGCACCCCTGGCCGACGCAAGACGTGCCCGTGACACGCATAGGCTGGACGACGTGGAACGCATCCTGGTCAGCTCCTGCCTGATGGGACGGCCCGTCCGCTACGACGGCGCCGCCAAACCGGTGGGCGACGACCTCTTTGAGCGGTGGCGCGCTGAGGGCCGCCTCGTCCCGTTCTGCCCCGAGGTGTCAGGCGGCCTGGCCGTCCCCCGCCCACCGGCCGAGATCGTCGGCGGCGACGGCCACGCTGTCCTCGACGGCACCGCCCAAGTCCGCACGGACACAGGCGAGGACGTCACCGCCGAATTCCTCCACGGCGCCCGCCAGGCCCTCGACACCGCCCGCCGCTCCGGCGCCCGCATCGCCCTCCTCAAAGAGGGCAGCCCGTCCTGCGGCAGCCACCAAATCTACGACGGCACCTTCACCGGCAATCGCCTCCCCGGGGACGGCGTCACAACCGCCCTCCTAGAACGCGAGGGCATCCAAGTCTTCAGCGATACCGACCTCGACGCACTGCACGCCCTACTCCAAACCCTAGAAACCACCCCACCCCCACCACCCAAGCCCAAGTAGCCACCGCAACACCCGCACACAAAGCGATTCCTGAGCTAGGCCCGCGTGGGTGCCAGGCTCCTAGACTCAGCCGATCGCCATCAGGCACGCAAACGCGTACGGGAACCCGCCGCACGATCAAGCCCCTCGATCAACGGATCGAAGCAGCCTCACACTCCGGATCAGCCAACGCCACCTCCGCGATCTGCTCCCGCGCGGCACCCACTCGCGAGGACGGCACGCGCCGGAAAGCTCGATCGCCACAACGAGAACCCAGCCTCATACGTGACCGACGACCCCGACCGCGACGGCCCACTCGCCCCTACACGCGATCGTTGAGCAGGACGACACTTGGGGCCGCCGCCGAAGTTGCGTTCAGCAGGGCATATCCGACGACCGCCACGTCCGCGCGATCCCGGAGGAATCGTCAAGGACCTGTGGATCAAGTCAACGTGGCTGCTGTGGCTGCTGTGGCTGACGCAGTCGGCGGTCTGCTGTGTTGCGAACGCGGCGGTTCGTCCCTGCTCAGCGAGCAGGCTGAGGGCGCGGCGTGAGGTGATGATCTGTGATGACGCGGCTGTGCGCTGGAGCCAGTCGGAAGCGGTGGTGAGCTGTTCGGCGGTCCATGGTTCGTCCAGCGCGATCGATTTGAGCAGGGTCCACTCGTGCAGGCGGCGGATGAGGAAGGGGCGGCGTTCCAGATCTCCGCCAGTTGCTTCTTCGCGCCTGGGTGCGCCGACCTCGGCGACGCGCCGAGCACGTTCGCGATCTTGTTAACCAGCATCGTTGGGCTTTGGCCTGCGGAAACACCTCCGCGAGCGCGCTCTGCAAGCCGAGCGCGCCATCCCCGACCGCGAGCACCGGGGGCGCGCATCCCGCGCCGCTTGCAGTCGCGGAGCAGGTCGGCCCACGACTCGGTCGACTCGCGGTAGCCGTCGGCCAGGGCGATGAGTTCCTGGCGCCCGTCGGCACGGTCCCCGAGCATGACGAGCAGGCAGAGCCTGCGCTCCTCCAGCCGGACGTTGACGTGGAGCCGGATGTTGACGTGGATACCGTCGGCCCACAGTAGACGTCGTCGACCCCGGCCAGGTCGCGGGCTGCGAAGGACCGCTGTTTGGCCTTCCACTGCTCGGTGGGCTTGGTGATGACCGGCACCGACAATCCGGCCGAGCTGCCGACAGAACGCGAGCAGTTCGTCGAAGTCATCGCGGTCATCGCGGAGCTTCGCGACGGCCTGGGGGTGCTTGACGCCGTAGGCAGCCTCGAACTCCGTCACCGCGCGCAGGGCGTGGGTCTTGTCCTCGGCGTTCCAGGAACTGGCCGAGCGCGGGCACGAAGTCGCCGGTCGACAGGCCAGGCAGGTAGAGCAGCGGCAGCACCTCGCTGACCTTCGGGGTCTTGCGGCACCACGGCGGCAGGATCGCCGAGGAGAACCGCTGCCTCTCCCGCTGGCGGGTCGGTGCGCTTGTCGTTGACCTGCGGCGCCCGAACCTCGATCGCACCCGCCGAGGTCAGCACCTCACGCGGCTGGTGCGAGCCGTACCGGACAACCAGGCGGCGGCCCCGCTCGTCCCGCTTCTCGGCGAACCGGGCGATGTAGGCGCCGACCTCGGCCTGCAGGGCTTGGGCGAGCATCCGGCGGGCACCCTCCCGCACGATCTCATCGACCAGCGACCAAGATCCGCCAGCGCCGCCGCCGTGGCCGCGGCCGGACGAGTCAGGAACTACGGTGAGCATCGGTGTGCCTTCCCGACCGACGATGGCGCGTCGGTCCTGCCTGGCATACCGGAGCGCGGCAGCAGCGGACCGCTGTCGTCGGCACCCAACCTCACAGTGGTTGGCTCGTGCCGTTCTCAGTGTCGGCCGCTGCGGACGAGTCGGGCGCCACAGCGATGGCCTCGATCTCCAGGAGCCAGACGTCGTCGTAGATGCCGGTGATGATGATGGTGATCGCAGGGCGATGGTCGCCGAGCACCTCATGCCGGATCCGGGAGTTGAGTTCGCGGTATCGCCGGTCGGACAGGTAAATGGTGACCTTCGCGAGGTTCTCAACGGTCATCTCGGCAGCAGAGAGCACCGTCTTGACGTTGTTCCAGGCAAGGCGGCATTGCGCGGCGAAGTCCGCCGGTACGTCGCCCTTGGTGGTCCATGGTGGCTGGCCGCTGATGTACAGGGTCCGCTGCGCCCCGCGCACCAACGTTCCATGGGTATAAGCCGGCGACGACTCAGGCAGGTCCGCAGGATCAATCGGCTCGATCACGAAAGACATCAATTTCCTCACGCCGAGATAAGCGGGCAACGCTCTGAACGTTCGCCCACTTTAAGCCTGCGCTCACGCCACGTCGATCAAATAAGTGGCGAAATGGCCGAGCTGAGACTGGACTCCCCTACCGCCGCGCTGCCAGTTGCGCCCCGGCACAACGAGCAGCAGGGACTGCTGGCGTCCGAGCGAACGCCCTGTGGTCACCGCGAGCATCCCAAGACCGCCGTCGACCGGGTCATTCGGATTCAGGGCCTGTTCGCCGGGTCGCGACAGCGTCAGGCGACGATCCAGTTCGCCAGCACCCTCCGGAACCTCGGCCGGGCCGAGGAGAGTGTTGCGCTGCTCACCGC
>NZ_SMKT01000134.1 GCF_004348735.1 Actinomadura sp. KC06 | reverse complement strand
CCCTCAGCCAACTCACCCACCGAGGACGCACCCTCGGAGGTCCCGCCCCGGGACGCGTCTTTCTCGGACTGGCTGCTCTCAGACTGCCCGCCGGCAGGGGCCCCGCCGCCGGACCGCCCAACCTCAGCCGCCGACCCTCCAGACGACCCGCCCACCGACGCGCCGCCCTGGGACGCGCCGCCCTGGGACGCGCCGCCCTGGGACGCGCCGCCCTGGGACGCGCCGCCCTGGGACGCGCCGCCCTGGGACGCGCCGCCCTGGGACGCGCCGCCCTGGGACGCGTCATTCTCAGGCTGGCCGTGCGCTGAGGTCCCGTCGCCGGGAGGCGCGGCATCGGTCGTCGGTTTCCTGGACGGTTTGGGCTTTGGGGGTGTGGCCTCGGGGGGGCCGGCCTGGGATGTGTCGTTCTTGGGCTGCTTGGGCTCTCCCTCTCCCGGCGCCCCGCCACCGGACACCCCGGCGCCAGCCGCCCCGGACTCGGCTGCTTTTCCTTCAGGGGAGGCGTCCTCGGACGCTCGGCCTTGGGACGCGTCGGCCGCGGAGTGCTCGCCCGCCGACGGTTCGGGGGCGGGGAGGATGCCTTCGGTGGTGGCCCAGTGGCGGAGTTCGGCGGCGGCGGCGTCCTTGCCGATCATGCCGCGGTCGAGGCGCACGTCGAGGAGGAAGCGGTAGGCCTTGCCGACGAGCGGGCCCGGGGTGATGCCGAGGATGTCCTGGATCTCGTTTCCGTCCAGCTCGGGGCGGATCGCGGCCAGCTCTTCCTCTTCCGCCAGGCGCTCGATCCGCAGTTCGAGGTCGTCGTAGGTGCGGCGGAGCCGGTCGGCCTTGCGCTTGTTGCGGGTCGTGCAGTCGGCGCGGGTCAGCTTGTGCAGGCGGCTGAGCAGCGGCCCGGCGTCGCGGACGTAGCGGCGGACGGCCGAGTCGGTCCACTCGCCGGTGCCGTAGCCGTGGAACCGCAGGTGCAGCTCGACCAGCCGGGACACGTCCGCGATGACGTCCTTCGAGTACCGCAGCGCGGTCAGCCGCTTGCGGGTCATCTTCGCGCCGACGACCTCGTGGTGGTGGAACGACACCCGTCCGCCCTGCTCGAACCGGCGGGTGCGGGGCTTGCCGATGTCGTGCAGGAGGGCGGCGAGGCGCAGGACGAGGTCGGGCCCTTCCTTCTCTTGGGCGATGGCCTGCTCCAGGACGATCAGCGAGTGCTCGTAGACGTCCTTGTGCCGGTGGTGCTCGTCGATCTCAAGCCGCAGTTTGGGCAGCTCGGGCAGCACGTGGGCGGCGAGGCCCGTGTCGACCAGCAGCGCGAGGCCCTGGCGCGGGTACCGGCCGCAGATCAGCTTGGACAGCTCGTCCCGGACGCGCTCGGCGGAGACGATCTCGATGCGGCCCGCCATGTCGTTCATCGCCGTGACGACGTCCGGCGCGACGGTGAAGCCGAGCTGCGAGGCGAACCGCGCGGCGCGCATCATGCGGAGCGGGTCGTCGCTGAAGGAGTCCTCGGGGCGGCCGGGGGTCCGGAGGACCTTGCGCTGGAGGTCGACGAGGCCGCCGAACGGGTCGACGAACTCGTGCCCGGGCAGCCGCGCCGCCATCGCGTTGACGGCGAAGTCGCGGCGGCGCAGGTCCTCGACGAGGGACGTCCCGTACGAGACGTCGGGCTTGCGCGATTTCGGGTCGTAGGACTCGCTGCGGTACGTCGTGATCTCCAGCTCGACGCCGTCCTTGCGGAGCCCGACCGTGCCGAACTCGATGCCGATCGTCCAGTGCGCGTCCGCCCAGCCGCGGATGATCTCCAGGGTGCGCTCGGGCGGCGCGTCGGTGGTGAGGTCGAGGTCCTTGGTCGGACGGCGCAGCAGCGCGTCCCGGACGGGCCCGCCGACCAGCGCCAGCTCGTGACCGGCCGCCGCGAACAGGGCGCCGAGGTCGTCGGCGGCGGGCGCGATCCGGCGCAGCAGCTCGGCGATCGCGGTGCGCCGCGAGGCCTCGGAGGTCACGTTCTGGTTGGGCACGACCATCGAGCGTATTTCCTTGATAGACGGGCTGACAAAGGACTTTCTGGCGATCAACGGGGGCCGGCACGGAGTCCTTGCGGGGCCGGAGCAGGACGAGACCCTTCACATGCGGCGATCCCCGGGTTACGTTCTGGGCACCCCGATGACGCCAGCGCGACCGCCGGTGAGCCTCCCGCACGACAACGGTAGCGGGATCCCCGAGGGCCCCGGTCCGCCGCAGGTGCGGCAGCGGCGCATCGGGAGGGTTTGCGCGATGCGCGCGCAGGGTTAATCCAGACGTCTCGGGTATGTGGGGATACTCCCGCAGCGTGCACAGCACGGGGAGGCAGGGAAACCAGTTCCGGGGGTGAGCGGGGCGAGAACCCCGCGGGATGGAGCCGATCATGAAGGACGCTCTCACCATCCACCGCGCGCTGCTCGGATGGGAGGCCGCGCACGAGATCGTGCGGCTGCCCCTCGCGCTGGCCCACGCCGACGAGCTCCCCAAGGCGCTCGGGCTGCCCGCGGACCGCTGCCTGGTGACGCGCGTCTACTCCTGCGACGGCGGCCATCCGAGCGCTCATCCGACCGGCCATCCCAGCGGCCATCCGAGCGGCCATCCGAGGCGCCCGTTCCTGGCCGGGGCGATCGTCCCGGCGGGCGAGCGGCCGCCTCTGGACGCCGTCCGGCGCACGGTCGGCGCGGAGACCGTCCGTCCGGCCCGCGCGGACGTCGTCAACGCCGTCACCGAATACGCGGCGGGCCTCGTCTGCCCGCTCCTCCTACCGGACGACATGCCGCTCCTCATCGACCGGCGCGTCGTGCACGGCCTCCCCGCCGACGACGTCGTCTACACGGCGACCGGCGAGGCGTCCACGGCGCTCGGCATCCGGGGACGCACCCTGTACGCCCTCTGCCAGGCGAAACCGGCCGACCTCTTCCCGTCCCCGGCCCGCGCCGCACGAGACCCCCGCCATCCCGTCGCCTGACCACCCCGCAAGACGGCACTGGGTGGGGTATTTGCGGCGTGTGGGGGTTTTGGGGGCTCTGGTGGCATGGCGATCGCGGGCATGTGGCCGAATACACGCCACAGGTGGACGGGACGGTCTGATGGCCCCGCGCCGCGGACTACCATCGGGGCCGTGGTGCGGGAAAACGACGCCCGCCGTCCCCAGGCGGCCGGATCCGTGGACGACGGCGCGGTTCCGGGCGGCTCCGGGTCGGACCCGGCGTGAGAACGGTCAAGCGCGCGGTCGCGCTGGCCGCCCTGCTGCCCTGCATCGCGATGGCGGCGCCCGCCGCCCTGGCGTTTCCGGCCTCGGCGCAGGCGCAGCGGGCCCCTGACACCGCGGCGCTGGCGCAGCAGAAGGCCCCGGTGGGGCTCGCGCTCACCAAGATCGACCCGAAGCCCGTCCGGGAGAACTCGAAGATCGAGATCTCCGGGCTCGCCAAGAACCGCACGGACGACCAGCTCACCGGGCTCACCATGCGGCTGCGGTACAGCGCGCAGCCCGTCACCAGCCGCAGCCAGCTCGACCAGTTCTCGTCCGGCCAGCCGAGCCTGCTGCCCAACGTCGCCCCGCAGCAGCTGCCGCTCACGGGCGTGGTCCAGCCCGGCGCGACGCAGACCTGGACGTTCAAGACCACCACGAAGGCGTTGCAGCTGCGCGCTCCAGGAGCCACGCCCGGCGTCTACCCGGTGGGCGTCGAGGTGCTGAACCCGGCACAGCAGGTCGTCGGCGGGCTGACGACGTTCCTGACGTTCATGCCGAAGGATCGGCAGTTCCAGCCGGTGGCGATCAGCTGGGTCTGGCCGCTGATCGACCGGATGCACCGCACCAACGACCGGACGTTCTTCGACGACCAGCTCACCAAGGAGATGTCGCGCGACGGACGGCTCGGCAAGCTCGTCAACGCGGCCGCCGCCGGCACCACGCCGATCACCTGGGCGATCGATCCGGCGCTGCTGGACGACGTCCAGCAGATGGCGTCCGGCGAGTACACCGTGCGGTCCTTCGGCGGGAAGGCGGTCGAGAAGGAGAAGAGCACGGTCGCGGCGTCCTGGACGGCGGCGCTGAAGAACGCCGCGAAGGGCGACCCCTACTTCACCGTCCCGTACGGCGACCCGGACGTCGTCGCGCTCGTCCGGCACAAGACGACGCGCGACATCGGCGTCGCGCTCGACGAGCGGAACACCGGCGTCGTGCCGAAGGTCCTCGGACGTCCGGCGGACGCGCAGGTCGCCTGGCCGCCGTACGGCGTCGCGGGACCCGGCACCCTCGGGCAGCTCGCCCAGCACGCCCTGAAGGACGGCGGGACGTTCCTGATGAGCAGCTCGCAGTTCCAGAACCCGCTGCCGGGGACGCCGCCGAACGCCACCACGACACTCCAGACGAACGAGGGCAAGCGGACGGCCGTCCTCTACGACGACAAGCTCAACCAGATCGTCAGCAAGGGGACGGCGACCGCGTCCGGCGCCGCCCTGGCCGAGCAGCGCTTCCTCGCCGAGACCGCGATGATCGCGGCGGAGACGCCGAACCTTCAGCGCAGTGTCGTGGTCGCGCCCGACCGGCACTGGAACCCGGCGCCGGGCTTCGCCGAGAAGCTGCTGACCTACACCAAGGACGCGCCCTGGCTGCGGGAGATGCCGCTGAGCAAGATCGAGTCCGCGGAGCCGCAGGGCAGGGTCTTCAACGGCTACAACGACGACTACGAGGCGTTCGAGCTCAGCGACGCGCACCTCACGCAGACGCGCGAGATCGCTCAGGAGGCGGCGCAGTTCCGAGCGATCATGACGGGGGACATCAAGATCTCCTACGAGCGCGCCCTCCTGCGCCTGCAGTCGGTCGCGTGGCGGACGATGCCCGGCCGCGCCAAGGCGGCGCGCAGGGAGCTGGCGAGAGAGCTCGACGACGACATGGACAGCGTCCGAATCGTCACCACCAAGAACAAACGGGTGCTGATGGGGGGCAGCTCGGGCAAGCTGCCGGTGCTCATCGAGAACACGCTGAAGAACCAGGCCGTCCGGGTCCGCCTCGTCGCGGTCCCGACGTCGGAGAGCCGCGCGAAGCTACGGCTCGGGGCGCTCGACCCCGACGAGGCGTTGATCAACCTCCGGCCCGGGGAACGGGCCCAGCGGTGGATCCCGGCGAAGGCGGCCGGGAACGGCAACTTCCATGTGCGCCTGGAGCTGATGATCCCGGACTCGGGCGGCCGGACGTTCGGGGACGGCGAGACCATCACCGTCCGAACCACCGGGTATGGGCGTCTCGCCCTGCTCATCACCGGCGGCGGACTTGCCGTACTCTTCGTGGGCGTCGGAGTGCGGGCCATCAGAGCAAGGCGCCGGCGGAAAGCGGAGGCAGGCGGTGACGGGTCGACCGAGACGGGATCGGCGGGGACGGCGGAACAAGGGAACGGGTACGCCGGCCCCGGCTTCCCAGGGCCCGGCTCCGGATTCTCAGGGCCCGCGTCCGGATTCGCCGCGCCCGGGCCCGAACCCACAGGTCCCGCCTCCGAGTTCCCAGGGTTCGCAGAGCGCGGGCTACCCGGCGCAGAACCACCCACAGGGCCAGGGCACTCCTCAGCAGCAGACACCGGGCTACCCCCAGGGGCAGGGCTATCCGACCCCTGGCACTCCTCAGCAGCAGGCACCGGGCCACTACCCGTCACAGGGATATCCCCAGGGCAGGGGATATCCCCAGGGGCAGGCCCCGCCCCCGCAGAACCCACCGCCACAGGGCCCGCCGCCCCAGGGCTATCCGGGACGGGGGCCGCAGAGTCCTCAGCCCCATCGGAACCCGGCGGGACATCCGAACAGGCCACCGACGGGACGCCCCCCGGCGGGGATGGCAGGGCCGGCGGCGGGAAACATGCCGCCGGGCGCTGGGAACCTCGCAGCCGAGACGGCGATTGACCTCCCCGTCCCCGGCGGCGGAGGCCCGCGCCCAGGCGGCGCCGAAACGGTAGTGGACGCCGCCCCGTCCGCCGGCCCCCCAGAGGGAGGCGGGAAAGGCGGCTCAGGCGGCATCCTGCGCTCCGGCGCGATCATGGCGGTGGGGACGCTCGCGTCCCGCGTCACCGGCTTCCTGCGCACCGCGGTCATCGTCGCCGCGCTCGGCACCGGGCTGCTCGCCAACGCCTACAACACCGCCAACACGATCCCCAACCAGATCTACGACCTGCTGCTCGGCGGCATCCTGACCAGTGTCGTCGTCCCGCTGCTGGTGCGCGCCAAGGAACGCGACCGCGCCTACGGCGAACGGTACGAGCAGCGCGTGTTCACCCTCGCGGTGATCGGCCTCGGCGTGCTCACCGTCGTGTCCGTCCTGTGCGCGCCGTTGTTCATCGACGTCCTCGCGGGCAGTTACACGGGCGACCAGCGCAAGGTCGCCATCCTGTTCGCGCAGTTCTTCCTGCCGCAGATCTTCTTCTACGGCGTCGGCGCGTTCGCCGGGGCGATCCTCAACACGCGCGGCAGCTTCGGCGCGCCGATGTGGGCGCCGGTGCTGAACAACCTCGTCGTGATCGCGGTCGGCGGCGCGTTCCTGGCGGTCACGACGGGACGGGTCGACCCGTCCAACATCACCGACGGCCAGATGATGCTGCTGTCGATCGGCACCACGGGCGGGATCGTCCTGCAGACGGTGGCGCTGTGGCCGTCGCTGCGCCGGGTCGGGTTCCGGTGGCGGCCCCGCCTCGACTTCCAGCGCGGCGAGCTCGGCGAGGTCGCGCGGATGGCCGGCTGGACGCTCGTCTACGTCATCGCGACCCAGGCCGGGTTCGCCGTCGTGACCGCGCTGGCGAACCGGGCCGGGAACCTCGCCGTCGATGAAGGGCTCGGCGAGGGCTACGGCTACACCCCGTACTTCAACGCCTACCAGCTCTTCCAGCTGCCCTACGCCATCGTCGGCGTCTCGGTGATCACCGCGCTGCTGCCGCGGATGAGCCGGTTCGCGGCCGAAGGCAAGACCGCCGACGTGCGCGCCGCGTTCTCCAGCGGCCTCCGGCTCTCCTCGGTGATCATCATGCCGGCGGCGGCGCTGATGCTGGTGCTCGGCCCGGAGATCACCACGGTGCTGTTCGCGCACGGGAACACCTCGTCCGAGGACGCCCTGGTCATCGCGCGCGTCATGCAGATGTTCGCGATCGCGCTCGTGCCGTTCTCCACCTACCAGCTGATGCTGCGGGTCTTCTACGCCCACGGCGACACCCGGACGCCCGCGCTGATCGGCGTCGTGTCCGTCACGTCCAACATCATCATGGCGTTCACCGCCTTCAACGTCCTCGGCGTCAAGTGGATCGTGGTCGGCATCGCGGGCGGCTTCGCGGTCACCAACACGGTCGGCGCGCTCACCTGCTGGCTGGTGCTGCGCCGCAAGCTCGGCGGCATCGACGGCCGCCGCATCGTCGGCGGGCACCTGAAGCTGCTCGTCGCGATCTGGCCGCTGGTCGGGTTCGCCTACGCCACGCACACCGTCGCGGACGCGGTCGGCGACACCGGCACGCTCATCCCCGCGCTGGTCACCCTTATGGTCGGCTCCGCCGGCGGCGGCCTGCTGTACCTCGTCTTCGCCAAGCTGATGCGGGTGGACGAGGTCCAGGCGGTGATCGCCACCTTCGCCCGCAAACTCCCCGGCCGCTGACCCCCGCCCGCGGCAAAGTAAAGAGGCAAAGTAAAAAGGACGCGCGGCGATAAGGCGGCCACTCGTACGAGTAGCCACTACCATGTGGGGGACCACGGCTTGCGGGGCGACACCCTGGGGAACGCAAAGAGGAGGGTCGGAGGCGTAAGCTGCCACGCCACGAACATGGGATCTGACCACCTGTCCAGGACGTTGCCGTGAGCACCTCAGTCATCGAGCCCGGCACACGTCTCGCCGGTCGCTACCGGCTCGAAAAGCGCATCAGCGACTCGGGCGGATCGTCGCTCTGGAAGGCCATCGACGAGATCCTCGCGCGCGCCGTCGCCGTCCGCACCTTCGACCCCGAGTTCCCCCGGATCACCGAGGTCGTCACGTCCGCCCGCGCCGCCAGCCGGCTGACCGACCCCCGGCTCACCCAGGTGTTCGACGCCGACGACAGCGGCGAGAGCGCCTACGTCGTCAGCGAATGGGTCGTCGGCGAGACCCTGGAGGGCATGCTCGCCAAGGCGCCGCTCGAACCCGGACGCGCCGCGACGCTGCTGTACGAGGCGTCCGAGGCGATCGCCGCCGCGCACGCCGCCGGCCTCGCGCACCTCTGCCTCGCGCCCCGCGACCTCGTCTGGACGACCGGCGGCACCGTCAAGATCCTCGGCATCGCGACCGACGCCGTCCTCGGCGACAAGTACGCCGACGACCCCGCGGGCGAGGACGTCCGCGGCCTCGGCCGGATGCTGTACGCGGCGCTCACCGCGCACTGGCCGGGCGACGACGGCGGATCCGACCTCCCCGCCGCGCCCCTCGCCGACGGCGAGGGCGAAGGCGTCCTGTACGCGCCGCGCCAGGTCCAGGCCGGGATCTCGCACGCGATCGACGCGATCGTGTGCCGCTGCCTCGGCATCGGGCGGGCCGAGCCGCTCGCGTCCCCGGCCGACCTGGCCAAGGCGCTGCGCGGCGTTCCCCGCACACCGCTGCCGCTGTTCGCCGGCCTCGGCCACACCCAGCCGCCATCGCCCGCTTCGCCGCCGCCGCCCGCGTCGCCGCCGTCCCGGCCTGGCCCTGCCCAGCGGCCCTCAGGGCGGCCCGCGCCGCACGGGACGCCCCGCCGCCGTTCCAGGGCATCGACGCCGGGGTCCACGCAGCCGCATCACGCGCCCGCGAGCGAGCAGCCTGCGGCGGCGTCGCACGTCCCGCCGCCCCGGGTGCGCAACCGGCACGACGCCCCGCCCCCGCCGTCTTCCACGTCCACCCGCACGGCGCCCGCGCACGGCCACGGCGGACACGGCGCGCACGGCGCCCCCCGCCGTCCGGGCGGCAACCGCGCGCTCCTCGGCGTCGCCGCGGCCGCGCTCACCGTCATCGTCGGCCTCGGCGCCTGGGCGCTGTCCGGCGGCGGCGGGGACGACCCCAAGGGCAACGGCGTCACCGACAAGGGCCAGACGAGCACGCCGCCCAAGCCGCAGACGGTGAAGCTGGACGTGGCGAACATCGCCGAGGCGCAGCAGTCGCGCCCCGACCACCCCGACACCGCGATCGGCAAGAACCTCCAGTCCGTCATCGACGGCAGCCCCGGCGGCAAGTGGGAGACGCAGAGCTACCGCGACGCCCATTTCGGCAACTACTCCAAGGGCCTCGGCGTCCTTCTCGACATGGGCCGCCCGGTCAAGATCGCCAACGTGAAGGTCCACTCGCCGGAGACGGGCGGGATGCTGCAGGTCAAGGTCGGGAACTCGCAGACCCCGTCCGCCCTGACGGAGATCGGCCAGCAGCCCGCCAACGGCGGCGAGCTGACCGTCGTCGCGAACCCGCAGGCCACCGGCCAGTACGTGCTCGTCTGGTTCACCAGGCTGCCCTCGTCGTACAAGGGCAAGCTGGGCGAGATCACCGTCTACGGGGCCGCCGGCTGAGCCCGTTCCGCGCGACGGCAAGGGCTGTGACGTGGACCGGCGCATGTCTGTATCGTGCCTGTAAGCAGATGTCCCTTCGCCCCCTGGAACCTGTGGTGCCAACCCCAGCAGCCGGTCGCGGAAACCCGGCACGTCCCGGGCGTCCCGAACGAGAAAGCGGTCGCTCATGACGTCGGTGAGCATGCGTCGCGTCGACGAGGTGCCCGACAAGGAGCTCCTCGCCCGCCATGCCCAGGGGGACCCGCACGCCTTCGCCGAACTCGTCCACCGCCACCGGGACCGCATGTGGGCCGTCGCGCTGCGGACGCTCGGCGACCCCGAGGAGGCCGCCGACGCTCTGCAGGACGCCTGCCTTTCCGCCTTCCGTGCCGCCGGACGGTTCCGCGGGGACGCCGCCGTCACCACCTGGCTGCACCGGATCGTCGTGAACGCCTGCCTGGACCGTGTCAGGCGCAAGTCCGTCCGCCCGGCGACGCCGATGGGCGATGACGCCACGTTCGACGCCGTCGCGCCGAAGATGCCCGACCCGACGGACGCGCACGGCGTGTCCCTCGACGTCCGCACCGCGCTCGGGCAGCTGCCGTTCGAGCAGCGCGCCGCCCTCGTCCTGGTCGACATGATGGGCTACTCCGTCGACGACGCCGCGCAGGTCATGGAGGTCCCGCCCGGCACGATCAAGAGCCGCTGCGCGCGGGGACGCGCCAGGCTCGCCCCCCTTCTCGGTCATCACCGGAACCGACGGGAACGCAAAAACGTCGGAGGTGTGGAAGGAGGTGGCATGCCCAAGTGAACCCCGCACACCTTGACTACGACGTCCTGGCCGACCTGGCCGAAGGACTGCTCGAAGACGACGAAGCCGCCTCCGTCAGCGCGCACCTCGACACCTGCGCCGACTGCCGCGACCTGTCCGCCGACCTTGCGGACGTGTCCCGGATCCTGGCGGAGGCACCCGCGCCGTCCATGCCCGCCGAACTGGCCGAACGCATCGACACCGCCATCGCCGCGGAGTCGCTGAACACCGCGGCCGTGGTGAGCCTGGAGGAGCGGCGCGGACGGCGGCATTGGCGGATCCTGTCGGCCGCCGCCGCGGCCGTGGTCGTGCTCGGCGGCGGAGCGGCGATCGGAACGGTCGCCCTGGACAACACGAACGGCGACCACGGCCAGGCATCGGCCCCACCGCAGGACAACGCGCGCTCCGGCGCCACCGGGAGCCAGAAGGAGAGCCAGGCCCTGGCGCCGAACGCGGCTCCCGCGCCCGCGTTCGCGGTCGCGCGCAGCGGCACCGACTACCGTTCCGGGACGCTCGCCGCGCAGGTCGGCCAGGTCGTGGCAGGCAACCACAAACTGAGCGCCGCCGACGCACCGGACACGCGGCTCCGCGGATGCGTCCTCGGCCTCGTCGGCGAGCGGAAGCCCGTTCTGGTCGACCAGGCGGAGTACGAAGGGAACCCGGCGACGGTCATCGCGGTCGCCGGCGACACGCCTGGGAAGCTGAACGTGTGGGTCGTCGGCCCTGATTGCTCGGCCCAGAACCAGAACGTCCTGAAAAAGCTAAAGGACACCTGACCACAAACCCAAAGGCCATGGACACAGGCGGCTCAACCACCGTCCATGGCCTTTCCCCTCCACCCCTTGCGCGTTCACCCTGCCCGCGTCCACCCTAGGGCCGACTGTCAGGGGCCGATCGGTCAGAGGGTTGCGAGGAACTCCAGGGCGATCGTCCAGGCCCGTTCGGCGGCCTCGGCGTCGTAGTCGGGCAGGTCTGGGTCGGTGAACAGGTGCCCGGCGCCTCGGTACCGGAAGACCTCGACGTCCGCGCCCGCCTTCTGCATCCGCAGATACCAGGCGTTCAGCCAGTCGGACGGCTCCCAGGTGTCCGGGTCGGCGACGTGGAGCTGCACCGGGATCTCGGTGGACGCGTCGTCCGCCATGTCAGACGTCCCGTGCATCAGCAGCAGCCCGCCTGCCTTGGCGTCGGCGAGCGCAAGGTTCTGGGCGAGGGACCCGCCGAGCGAGAACCCCGCGTAGACGAGCCCACCGTCGCCCATGAGCGGAGCGGCCGCCGCTACCGAGCGCCGCAGCAGCTCGTCCCGCCCGATCTCCTCCTTGATCTCGATGCCGGCCTCGGGGTCGTCGACGACCCGTCCGTCGTACAGGTCCGGGACGTGGACCTCGTGCCCGGCCGAACGAAGCCTGTCCGCCGCCTGCCGAACCGCAGGCCGCAGGCCGTACATCGAGTGAAGAAGCAGAACGCGCGCCATGCACCTCACCCTATGACCACCGAGAACCGTCCAGTGGACGAGCCGTCCAGCCGCTGCGGAGCGCGCCGCACAAGCCCGGCCCCTGGGTGTCTCACAGCCGGTGCGACCTACGGAATGGGTGACGGCTGCCGGACGATCGGCGGGCGGGAGGGTCGGCCGCCGCGTGCCGGGAATCCCCGGGGCCTAGGATCGGTTGACGCGTTTGGCAGGCCAGGTCGCGCGGCAGGACGGCCAATGAGGAGAGGCATAACAGTGAGCGACGTCCGTAACGTCATCATCATCGGCTCGGGCCCCGCGGGCTATACGGCCGCCATCTACGCCGCCCGAGGCGACCTCAAACCGCTGGTGTTCGAGGGTTCGGTGACGGCCGGCGGTGCGCTGATGAACACCACCGACGTGGAGAACTTCCCCGGGTTCCCGGACGGCATCATGGGCCCCGACCTGATGGACAACCTGCGCAAGCAGGCCGAACGCTTCGGCGCCGAGCTGATCACCGACGACGTCACCGAGGTCGACCTCACCGCCGACCCGAAGATCGTCAAGGTCGGCGATGAGACGTACCTCGCCAAGACCGTGATCGTGGCGACCGGGTCCGGCTACCGCGAGCTGGGCCTGCCGGACGAGAAGCGCCTCTCCGGACGCGGCGTCTCCTGGTGCGCGACCTGCGACGGCTTCTTCTTCCGCGAGCAGGACATCGCGGTCGTCGGTGGCGGCGACACCGCCATGGAGGAGGCGATCTTCCTGACCAAGTTCGCCCGCTCCGTCACCGTGATCCACCGCCGTGACCAGCTGCGCGCGTCCAAGATCATGCAGGATCGGGCGTTCGCCAACGAGAAGATCAAGTTCCTGTGGGACAGCGAGGTCACCGCGATCCACGGCGACGACCGGGTCACGGGCGTCACCGTCCGCAACACGAAGAGCGGCGAGCAGTCCTCGCTGGAGATCACCGGGCTGTTCATCGCCATCGGGCACGACCCGCGCAGCGAACTGTTCGCCGGACAGTTGGAGACCGACACCGACGGCTACCTGCTCGTCGACGCGCCGACCACGAGGACGAAGGTCCCCGGCGTGTTCGCCTGCGGTGACGTGGTCGACCACATCTACCGCCAGGCCGTCACCGCCGCCGGCACCGGCTGCTCGGCCGCCATCGACGCCGAGCACTGGCTACAGGACCGGGACGCCGCGGAAACCGTCCCGCAAGCCTGAACCCACGCACTCGAAGCCGTCCCCACCCGGGCTGGCAGCACAGCTCACAGAGACCACGGCCCGGAGACCAACGGCTACCCACCCGCAGGCACCACAAGCAGCACGCGCCCGGAAACGGCTGCGTTCGCTCGGCCGGGAGCCGGGTCGGCGCGCTGGCCGCCGCCAGCGGATGGACGACGGTCAGCGGACCGGGCCGGGCGGTCGCGCCAACCGGCAGGCTGGCAGGCAGGCGGATCGGAGGCCCGCGGCGTGGACCGGGACGGAACGATCGATTTGGAACGCAAATGAAGGGTCCGGACGCTGGACGGCGGCTCGACAGGCCGGGCGGCCGATGAATTCGCTGGACGGGCCCGCTCGTCCGGCAACATCGGGCGGGGGGTCGTCCACCATCCGCATGATGAGAGAAGGGGAACCATGAAAGCCGTGACCGACGCCGACTTCGCATCCGAGGTTCTGGAGAACGACAAGCCCGTCCTCGTCGATTTCTGGGCGGAATGGTGCGGCCCGTGCCGGATGGTGGGGCCGATCCTCGAAGAGATCTCCAAGGAGCACGGCGACAAGATCGAGATCGTCAAGCTCAACATCGACGAGAACCCGAAGGTGCCGCAGACGTACGGCGTCATGCAGATTCCGACGATGAACGTCTACAAGGGCGGTGAGGTCGTCAAGCAGATCATGGGCGCGAAGCCGAAGGCCGCCCTGCTGCGCGATCTCGCCGAGTTCATCTGACGGCACCCTCGTCCGTCCACATCGCTGAGTCCCAGCCCGGCCCGTCGCGGCCGACGCGGAGATCACCGCCCGCCACACCGCCGGGGCGATGCCCATCGGCCAGGTCAACCGCGTCGCCGCCGACCCGGCCGAGTCGTGGAAGGACCCGTCGGCGCCGATGGGACGCCGTCCCGCAGCCGATCGATCGCGCGAAGCGGTGTTTTCGAACCTCGTCGTCTCCCGCGGCGAGCGCGAATGCGTATGGCCCGCACTCCGTCAGGAGGGCGGGCCATACGCATGAATCGGCTCAGAACGCCTCAGACGGGTCGTAGCGCCCCCTCCGGGGTCATGGAGCCCAGCAGTCGTTCCAGCGCCACCTCGACGTCCTCACGCCACGACAGGGCCGACTTCAACTCCAGGCGGAGCCGCGGATACCGGTGATGCGGGCGGACGGTCTTGAACCCGACCGACAGCAGATAGTCGGCGGGCACCATGCACCCGCCCTCCTCGCCCTTCAGGTCGCCGAATGCCTCGATCGCCTTCACCGTGCGGCGGGTGAGGTCCTTCGCGACGCCCTGGACGAGCATCCGGCCGAGCCCGCCGCCCGCGAACTCCGGCAGGATGTGCGCGGTCATCAGCAGCACCGCGTCCGCGCTGACCGGGCTCGTCGGGAACGCCACCGAGCGCGGCACGTAGAGCGGCGGCGCGTACATCACGAAGCCCGCGGGGACGTTGTCGACGTACACGATCTTGCCGCAGCTGCCCCACTCCAGCAGCGTCGAGGAGATCCACGCCTCCTTCTCCAGGCCCGAGTCGCCGCTCTCCAGCGCCCGGTCCCGGCTCACCGGGTCCAGCTCCCAGAACACGCACCCGCGGCAGCGGTGCGGCAGATCGTTCAGATTGTCCAGCGTGATGTTGACGAGACGACGCGACACTGGGTCGGCACCCCCTGTTGCGATCCTCGCCCGCCAGCCTGAAACCTCTGGCCGGGCCGTCGGCTTCTCGGGACGGAACGCCGCTCCGCTGAAGTTCCCGGCAACATTCCGGGACCCTCGGGCATCGTATCGGACAGGGGGACCACCACCCGGCTCGGCACACCTTCGCAACACTCGCCGTCCAACCGACCCACAAGGTCGGACGACACACAACACAAGCGAGATCACCCGGATAGCACGCGGCCGTCCGGACATCATGCGTCTACAGGCGGCGCAGCAGGATACCGATCGGGGTAGCTCCAATGGCCATTCACTCGGACGAAGCACCGAGGCGGCACACCCACATGGGCGGCGCAGCTTCGGAGCGTCCGAGCGGCTTGCCACCCGTCCCCCCGAGCAAGACCGCACGCCCCACACCGCCGACAGCCCACGCCCCAACGGCACGCCCACCCGAGCGAGCCGACCGCCCAGCCGACCGGCCGCCCCACACTCCCCGCCGAAGCAGCTTGTCGCACGCGCACGCTCCGGCGATCCGGCACAACGGCTTTGCCGGACGCGACGTCCTCGCGGATGAAGCTGAAACGACCGGCCTGGACGCCTCGCCAGGGGTTCACCGGGAGTGTCCTCGTCCGATGCCGTATTTTGCAGGCTAGCCAGTCCACCTCGGAGGTGCCTCGTGGAACAGCACTCGCGTACGGATGCCTACACCGACCGCTACGCCGCCCGTGCCGCCGGCATGGTGCCCTCGGAGATCCGGGCTCTGTTCGCGATGGTCGCCCGTCCCGAGGTGGTCTCGCTCGCGGGCGGCGCGCCGTACGTCTCGGCGCTTCCCCTCGACGCCGTGGGCCGGATGATCGGCGACCTCGTCGCGGGCAAGGGCGCCGAGGTGCTCCAGTACGGCTCCGCGCAGGGCGACGAACACCTCCGTGAGCACATCTGCGAGGTGATGGCGCTAGAGGGCGTCCAGGCGTCCGCGGACGACGTCGTCGTCACGGTCGGCGCCCAGCAGGCGCTCGATCTCATCACCAAGATCTTCGTGGACCCGGGCGACGTCGTCCTCGCCGAGGCCCCGTCCTACGTCGGCGCGCTCGGCACGTTCGCCGCCTACCAGGCCGATGTCGTCCACGTCCCGCTCGACGAGGCGGGCCTCATCCCCGCCGCGCTCCGCGAGACCCTCGCGGACCTCCGGACGCAGGGTCGCCGGGTCAAGTTCCTCTACACCGTCCCGACATTCCAGAACCCCGCGGGAGTCACCCTCACCACCGCCCGCCGCGCCGAGATCCTCGAAATCTGCGCCGAGTACGACGTTCTGGTCGTCGAGGACAACCCGTACGGGCTCCTCGGCTTCGAGGGCGAGCCCATGCGGGCCCTTCGGGCGGACGACGCCCAGCGGGTCATCTACCTCGGCTCGTTCTCCAAGACGATCGCCTCCGGCCTCCGTGTCGGCTGGGTGCTCGCGCCGCATGCGGTGCGGGCCAAGCTCGTCCTGGCCGCCGAGTCCGCGATCCTCTGCCCGTCGAACTTCTCTCAGCTCGCCGTGCGCGAGTACCTCGCCACCCAGCCGTGGCAGGAGCAGATCAAGGACTTCCGCGAGCTCTACCGCGCACGCCGCGACGCGATGCTCGAATCCCTCGAACAGCTCATGCCGGACGGCTGCACCTGGACGCGCCCCGCGGGCGGATTCTTCGTGTGGCTCACTCTCCCCGAGGGCCTCGACGCCAAGGCCATGGCGCCCCGCGCGATCGCCGAACGGGTCGCCTACGTCCCGGGCACCGGCTTCTACGCCGATGGAACCGGCCACCGGCACATGCGCCTGTCCTACTGCTTCCCCGAGCCGCACCGGATCCGGGAAGGCGTCCGGCGCCTCGCCGCGGTGGTGGAACAGGAGATCCGTCTCCGGGACACTTTCGGCAGTGCGGTCGCGGGCGGATCCACCGGCGTCCAGGCACCGGGGCCGGACGTCGTCTGAATGTTTCACGTGAAACGCACCGGCCTCTCGGACGGGGTCGCCGGGCCTTCGGCGCGAGGCTGAAGGCATGATCGTGTCGGACGGCACGACTCGGCGCCCAGCCAACGGGGGAGCCGGTGCGTTCCGTCGTCACGGCACCATCTAGAGGGGCACACCAGTGGAACTCGGGCATGTCGTCGTCCTGGCGGGCGGGCTCTCCTACGAGCGGGAAGTCTCGCTTCGCTCCGGCCGGCGCGTCACGGAGGCGCTACGCGCCCTCGACATCCCCGTCGAACTCCGCGACGCGGACGCGACGCTCCTGGACTCCCTTTCCGACGATCCCCCGGACGCCGTGTTCCCCGTCCTGCATGGCGCGGCCGGCGAGGACGGCTCGATCCGCGACGTCCTCGAACTCCTGGACGTCCGTTACGTCGGCGCCCGCCCAGATGCCTGCCGAGTTGCGTGGGACAAGCCGACCGCCAAGTCCGTCGTCCGTCGCGCGGGCCTCCGCACACCGGACTCCGTCGCCCTCCCCAAGGAGGTCTTCCACGACCTCGGGGCCTCGTCCGTCCTCGACCACATCATCCGCAGCCTGGGCCTCCCGCTGTTCGTCAAGCCCACGCGAGGCGGCTCGGCGCTCGGCGCATCCGTCGTCCACGAAGCCGCGGATCTCTCCGCCGCCATGGTCGGCTGCTTCGCCTACGGCGACGCCGCCCTCGTCGAGCGCTACGTCGCCGGTACTGAAATCTCCGTCAGCGTCGTCGAGCGCGACGGCACCCCGACCGCCCTGCCCGCGGTCGAGATCGTCGCCCCCGGCGGCATCTACGACTACACCGCGCGCTACGACGCCGGCGACACCGAGTTCGTCACCCCGGCCCGCCTGGACGCGGACGCCACCGCCCGCGCCACCGCCGCCGCCGTCACCGCCCACCGCGCCCTCGGGCTCCGCGACCTCTCCCGCACCGACCTCATCGTCTCCCCCGACGGCGAGGTCCATTTCCTCGAAGTCAATGTCGCCCCCGGCATGACGGAGACGAGCCTCTTCCCCCGCGCCATCAGCGTCGCCGGCCTGGACCTAGGCGAAGTCTGCCGAGACCTGATCCTCTCCCGCTTCCCTTAGCCCCTTTCCAGACACCACACACACCCAACCTGGGCTCACCGCACCACACACCCCCCAACACCCCACCAACTCCACGCCACCCCAACACCCCCAATCCACCAAGTACCGGCGCCAACTCTGGACATACAGCAACTCCGCCGCCAGCCTCCAACCACCTCCGGACGCTCTGGACAGCCCGCCACCCTGGCCCGCCGTAGCCTCCCGGCGCCCCGAAGTCCGAGCGACACCGGACACCTAAGCAACCCCGCCGCGAGGACGGATGTCCGGACGTCGCACCCTTGCGTGTCGTGGTCGCCAGGCGCGGACGGCGCGAGCGTCCGGAGTCGCCGGTGCGTCCCCGGCGTCGGGCGGCTCCAAAAGCCAGACGACACCAGACACCGGGCACCTCCCCACCGGGCGGCGAATCCGAGCGCGACATCCAGCAGCACGTCACAGACCGGGATGCCGCGAGCACCACCGCTCCCAGGCGCCGCTCCCACGCCTCAGGGTCCCCGGCGCGACAACGCAGACGTTCGCCCCGTCCTCCATCACGGTCGCTTTGTGTCGCGAGGCGTCCGCACGGCAGCCGCACGCCGACCGCCTTCGGAAGACCACTCTGGGACGGACGCTCGCCGCGCCCACGGACTTCCCGGCCGCTGCGCCACCCCACAGCGCAAAACGCAGGGAAGGGACGAGCAAGGTCAGGCGACCCGGTTCCTCCGCCGCCTAGGTCGGACGGAGCAGGAGAGTTCGAGCCGCAACCTTAGGTCTGCGGCCCGGTCGGAACCGAGGGCCGGCGCTTGCAGTCACGCTGACGATCACGGCAGGGGAGGGCGAAGCTCAGTCAGCTTCGTCCGGCAACGACGCGCGTTGCCACGGGAGGCCCTGCCACCGGAAAGAAGGCGAGCTGGCCTGCGCACGCCTCTGGTCTTCCAAGGCGGCCGCTCACCATTCCCCTCTGCACTGGGGAGGGAAGGACTGGCGATCGATGTCGCGGTCTCGGACTCCCACGGAAGCGCCTCGCATCCCTGCCGCGGAGGCCCTAGTTCCGACGCACAGGTGTCGACTGGCGAGACAGTTTCACGTGAAACATCACCGCAGTCCGCCCAGCCTCGCGTGCAAGGAGAGGACTACCGCAGCGAGACTTACCGTGCCGGGTTGATCTCCCCATGGACGGGCTCCCAAGTCGTCAGCAAATGGCCCCAGCAAAGGCGCTATCGCGGCTGCCGCG
Source organism: Actinomadura sp. KC06 (assembly GCF_004348735.1). Taxonomy (GTDB): domain Bacteria; phylum Actinomycetota; class Actinomycetes; order Streptosporangiales; family Streptosporangiaceae; genus Spirillospora. Next base: position 4,815 of record NZ_SMKT01000134.1, on the reverse strand, counting down.
CAGGTCGGTGACTCCACGGCCCGCACCAACACGAACTCGCGGCCGACACCACGGGACGGCCCCAGTCAGTTCGTCGACAGCGCTACAGCCGTCGCCGTCTCTGGCAGAACGACCGAGGAAGACTCACAAGCAGCAGGGACGCCCGCGGAATCCGCAAGCGAGCATCAGTGCAACTACCGGAGCTGGCGTCCATAACGGCGGTGAGTGATGCCACGGAGGCGTGAAGGGCCCCTCGCCAGGATCCTGAACGGGATGCGTTGCCGGCGGAGGTGATCCCTACTGAGCGGTCTGGCAGAGACCGCCAGTCGGGAATGGTGGCGGGTGTGGAGTGCTGCGTCCGCGCCCCGCAAAACCATCCAACCGCCGCGCGTTGAACACCTCAAGACGAGCGGAGGGGATACCACCCGCGCTCCACGCCCGAACACCGCACCACCAATGGGCCAACCACGAGGGGCGGTCGCGGCTGCGCACGGCGCCCTGTCCACCACACCGACGACCCGCACACGGCACCAAGGCAAGACGCCCGGACACGGAGGGGAGCGCCACCCGCAGTTGCCCGAACACCGCACGACCCATGGGCCAACCGCGAAGGACCGTGGCGGCTGCCCAGGGCGCCCCGTCCACCACCGCACTGACGACCCGCACACGGCGCCAAGGGAAGGTGCTCGAGCGCGGCGAGCCGGCTGCGGCTGGGCGAGCGGCCGGGAGGCGCTGCGCGACTGTCGAGACCAGAGCGGCCTTCAGATGAAGCCGACACAACCTGACGCCTTGCGGCTAGGGCGGGTCCGACGAAGGTGAGCCCATTCGTTGATGACGGCGATCTCCACAGCGGTCTGATGGCGGACGCAGAGCCTGTCAAACCGGGATCGCCAGAATCTGATGACGGGTAGGCGTTTGGTACCGCGATCCACGGCGTGGCGGCGTGGCGTTCGTCTGAGTCGAAGCGGGTGGGCGGGTCACGGCTTCGTCGCCGCAAAGGTGACCGACCCAGCCGGTGCCGGGATGGTGAAGCGATATCTCCGGCGGCGCATATGAGCGCGAGTCACCTGGGAGGAGGAGCGGCACCTTGCCGGCGCGTACACTCTTTCCCCGCAGATGCGGTCTGCCGTAGCCACGGTTGACCTTGGCATTGCGAGAAGCTTCGGTCCAGGACTCCCGGAAGCGAATGACGATGCGGCCAAGCGGGGCGGCCGATCCTCGAGGTTCTTCGACATTGGCCCGCCGTCTGGCGTTCGTCCGTCTGCATGAGCTTGCCGTCACCGTGAGAACATGCGCGCGCCGGGAACGGCAATCGGGCGATGTTTCACGGGAAACATCCGCCCTTCAGGGAAAGCGAAGCGCCCCGGGGGAGCCGTCTTGGGCTGCCGGGGCGCTTAGGAGGAGGCTAGGGCGTCAGGCTTCGCTGGAGCCGCTGTCCTCGTCGGGGGCCATGGATTTGATGATGCGGTCCAGGTCCTCCAGGGTGGCGAACTCGACCACGATCTTGCCCTTGTTGCGTCCCATGTCGACGCGGACCTTGGTCTCGTAGCGGTCGGAGAGGCGGTCGGCCAGCTCCTTGAGTCCAGGGGCGACGGGCTTATTGCGGCGTCCCTGACGCGGAGCCTTCGGCTCGTCGACCTCGCGGAGCGCGATGAGTTCCTCAAGGGCGCGGACGGAGAGGCCCTCCTGCACGATCCGCTGCGCCAGGTGCTCCTGGGCCTCGATGCTGTCGAGCGACAGGAGGGCACGCGCGTGTCCGGCCGACAGGACGCCCGCGGCGACACGGCGTTGGACGCCCGGCGGCAGGTTCAGCAGGCGAAGTGTGTTGGTGATGTGCGGACGTGACCGTCCGATGCGTCCGGCGAGTTGCTCGTGCGTGGCACCGAAGTCCTGCAGCAGCTGCTGGTATGCGGCGGCCTCCTCCAGCGGGTTGAGCTGCTGGCGGTGGAGGTTCTCCATGAGGGCGTCACGGAGGAGGTCGTTGTCGCCGGTGTCGCGGACGATCGCCGGGATGACGTCCAACCCGGCCATCTTGGACGCCCGCAACCGGCGCTCGCCCATGATCAGTTCGTAGTCGTGCTCACCTGACGGGGCCTTGCGCACCACGATCGGCTGCAGGAGCCCGACGATGCGGATCGACTCGGCCAGCTCCTCCAAGGCCTCGTCATCGAAGTGGTCGCGCGGCTGACGCGGGTTGGCGGTGATGGAGCGGACGGGAAGCTCGGCGAAATGCGCGCCCGCGATCGGCTCGAGCCCCGGATCGGGCGAGGCGGTGCCGTTCGGACCGGTCGTCCCAGAAGGACCGGACGTCACAGCCGCGGCAGGCCCGCCTGGGAAACCCGGCTCGCCGGCGCTGCCCGGCTCGGCGGACGTCGGCGGAGGCGGGGCGGTGGGGATGAGGGCGCCGAGTCCCTTGCCGAGGCCGCGTCGCTGCTGGCTCACTGGACGGCTCCTCCGTGGGCCATTTCGGACGCGGCTTCGCTGTAGGCGAGCGCGCCGCTTGAACCTGGGTCGTAGGTCATGACGGACTGCCCGTAGCTCGGGGCTTCGGAGACTCGGACGCTGCGGGGGATGACGGTGTTGAGGACGACGTCGCCGAAGTGGTTGCGGACGTCCTCGGCCACCTGCGCCGCGAGGCGCGTCCGGGCGTCGTACATCGTGAGCAGGATCGTGGACACCTTCAGTTTCTGGTTGAGGTGCGCCTTGACGAGGTCGACGGTCCTAATCAGCTGCCCGAGGCCCTCCAGCGCGTAGTACTCGCATTGGATGGGAATGAGCAGCTCGTCCCCGCCGACCAGGGCGTTCACGGTGAGCAGGCCGAGGGACGGCGGGCAGTCGATCAGAACGTAGTCGTACTTGTCCGTGTCGTACGCGTCCAGCGCCCGCCGCAGCCGCGATTCGCGCGCCACCTTGGAGACGAGCTCGATCTCGGCGCCGGCGAGGTTGAGCGTCGCGGGCGCGCAGTACAGGTTGGGGATCTCGGCGGCCGGGACGACGATGTCGGCGAGCGCCATGTCCTCGATCAGCACGTCGTAGATCGAGGGGATCTCCGCGTGGTGCTCGACGCCGAGGGCGGTGGAGGCGTTGCCCTGGGGGTCGAGGTCGACCACGAGGACCTGGGCGCCGTGCATGGCGAGGGACGCGGCAAGGTTCACCGAACTGGTGGTCTTGCCGACGCCGCCCTTCTGGTTGGCGATGGTGATGATGCGGCATCTGTCGGGACGCGGCCACTCCTTGCCCCGGCGGCCCGGCACCGGCTTGACCGCGGTGGCCGTTGTTTCATGTGAAACCTTGGCGTCCTTGAGCGCCTCGCGCACGAGTTCTGACTCCCCCTGAGTTGGTCCCTTGCGCGGACCCGGCGGCTGCGCGCCGGCGTTCGTCGGTACATAGCCGACGTTCTCCGCGGTTCCGGACGTCGTGGTACCCCACATTGCGTGTCCGGAGGGCGCGGTCCCCGGCGCGGTGCCCGGGTCCGCCTCCCCCCGCGTCCCGGCGGAGGACGCGCTGAGAGCGGAGTCCACACCGGGTCCGCCCAGGCCGGACGGCTGTTCGTCGGGGGATTCGTCGGCGCGGTCAGGCCTGCCAAGCCCTGGTCCCGTGCTCATGAAGACCTCTTCCTCGACCCTTTAGCACGCCGGGGTGCGCGCTGTCGTCGCTCGACGGCCTCGTCCCGGCCTGCGACCACGCGGACGAGTGTTGTCGGAGAATCGACCATACCGCGCCCGACCTGAAGCAGTTCCGCGCTCCGCGCCCCGAGCCGCTTAAGGACGGGTTCCGCCTCGTCCAACTCGGCCGCGGCCCGTTCGCCCTTGAGCGCAAGCAGTTCGCCGCCGGGACGCAGCAGCGGAAGCGCCCACGTCACAAGGCGTTTGAGCGGTGCGACGGCGCGTGCCGTGGCCACGTCCACCGCGATCTTGCCGACCATGTCCTCGGCCCGTCCGCGCCGCACCTCGACGTTGCTCAGGTCGAGCATCTCGACGCATTCGTCCAGAAACGTGGTGCGTCGCAGCAGCGGTTCCAGCAGGACGATCCGCAGATCAGGCCGGACGATCGCAAGCACGACACCCGGCAGGCCCGCCCCGGACCCGACGTCAACGACCTGCGCGTCCGCCGGAATCACCTCCGACACCACCGCGCAGTTGATCAGATGGCGTTCCCAGAGACGATCGACCTCGCGCGGACCGATGAGCCCGCGCTCGACCCCGGCCGTCTCAAGGAAAGCCGCGTAACGCTCCGCGACCGGCAGCGCGTCACCGAAGACGACCTCACGTCCAATCCCCACCAGACGAATCGTTCCACATAAACCAACGAAGCCGTGCACGCGCAACGTCCCAACACCACACTCCCGCGCCCCACCCGACACAACACGCCAACCAACCGCCCAACCCAACCCCTACGCCGCCCACACGCGACGTCCGCCTACCCACGGGCGCCAAGCCCCGCGCACTCCCGCCAGCCCAATCCCTGGCACAACGCGCTACACAACAGCTGGCAAGCGTCCAGCGTCCTACGCCCCTCAACACGCAGCACTCATCCCCCATCCGCGCAATCCTGCGGCCCCTGCCGCGAAACCTTCGCCATAACGCCCCGACCACACGTCCCCATAGATCACATCGACGCAGCTCCGGCGCACAGCGCTTACGCCAACCCATCCGCGCAACAGCCAGCGGATCTTGCCCGCTACTTTCCGCAACGCCTGCGCTTCCCCTCGTAGCGTGGAGACCTGAACCAGAGAGATGGTTGGGTCGTGGGAGACAAGAGACGCCGGTTCGATCCGGAGTTCCGTGAAGGAGCGGTGCGGATCGTCAAGGAGACCGGCAAGCCCGTCGCGCAGGT